>MPMQ01000007.1 GCA_002238585.1 Kistimonas sp. bin40
GCACGGCTCTTGAGCGAGGTCTGGAAGCGACTGTGTCCCGAACATACACCGGCACAGCTTGCGACGCATCAAGTCCCTCCCCACTTTCCCAGCAGGGCGTCGCCAGCCTGGCAATATCGCTGGCGCGGGGATGAGCATGAGGCAAAGTCAGAATACAATCCAGGTCCAGCCGCGCGCTGTAGCAACAACCGGCCCCAGTGGCCACCAGCGGACCCTCAGCGCCAGCACCGCCCACCCAGCTGCGGGTGAGCTCCCCCTTTTCCAGACAGCCACGCACAGACTCCGGGGAGTTGACTTGCTCCGGCATGACGGGCTCCACCAAGCTGCCAACAGCTCGGTAGGCCCCCCAGTACACCTGGTCCATTCTGGCGTCCTGCAAGGCAAGAATACAGCGGGAATCATGCAGGCGCCGCGCCTGTAGCGCCAACGCAGCCAAGCTGGACACAGGCAGCACAGGCAGACTCAGCCCCCAAGCCAGCCCCTGTGCGGCAGCAGCCGCTATACGCAGCCCGGTGAAGGAGCCCGGTCCTTGCCCGAAGGCAATAGCTGCCAGCTGATCGGGTCGCGTGCCACAATCATCCAACAAAGCATGAACCATGGGGAGCAAACGCACAGCCTGGCACCTCGGCGCCAGCTCATGCAACTCCCGCAGGCTCTCTGGATCCCGGGTATCATGCAAGGCCACAGAACAGGCATCCGCCGCTGTATCAAGTGCCAGAATCAAGGACATACGATGTATTCATTCTCTGATAAACCCTAAAAAACAGCACTCAAACCGAACAGGACCGAGCAAGCGTCAGAGTCTCAAAAAGCGCAGTGGTGACCTCGGCCACAGACCCTGCACCCGCCACTGTATGGATGCGCACCGCGCCCTGCTCTGCCAACTTTTTGTAAAAGGTAACCAGCGGGCGTGTCTGCTGATGGTAAACCTCCAGGCGCTGGCGAACCGTCTCTTCACGATCGTCCGGACGCTGCACCAGAGGCTCTCCAGTCTGATCGTCCTGCCCCGAATTTGTGGGTGGATTGAAGATCAGATGGTAGGTGCGTCCACTACTCTCATGCACACGCCGTCCGCTGATACGACGCACAATTTCCTCATCGGCGAGGGTCAGCTCTACCACATGGTCAGTCGCAACGCCCTCTCTCAGTAGGGATTGAGCTTGCTCAAGCGTGCGGGGAATGCCATCCAGAACAAATCCCCGGACACAATCACTGGCAGCAAGGCGTTCACGAACAAGATCAAGGACCACCGCATCCGAAACCAGCTGACCAGACTGGATTACCTCCTCAACTTTCTTTCCAAGAGGGGTCTTTTTCTGGATGCTCTCCCTGAGCATGTCGCCCGTTGAGATGTGCGGAATGGCGTATTTTTTTGCAAGATGGACCGCCTGCGTTCCCTTTCCTGCACCCGGAGGCCCCAACATAATGATGCGCATATTCAGAGTAGGCTCCTGTGTAAAAATCTCATTCGCCATGGGCGTAGGTAACCATAGCGGGACCTGGCAAGGTTACACACCCCCACCACCCAGCTCAAGGCACAGTCATACACAACTTTCCTGAGCCACAACTTCCAACAACCTCTTCCGGCCCTATGCAAGGACCGCCTCCCCTGGACGTGAACTTCACATCCAGCTTGAAAATCAGGTTCACACGCAGCTTGGGACAAACTTTCATTCCATCAAGAAACCTTCTTTACCCTTTACCCAAGCTATCTGCTTTACCCGGAATCCATACGAAGGAGCAACCAGCACTCGCACCCTTCCCCGCAGCAGGCACTACAGCGGCTATGTCCTGGAGCTTCATGCATCCTGGAGCTTCATGTATCCTGGAACTTCATGGAGACTGCCAAGCCGGCCGGTAACTGGCTGCCTCCATCAAGTGCTCTTCCACAATGTGTTCACTATGCGCCATATCTGCCAAGGTGCGGGCTACCCGCAGCATGCGGTGCAGCCCCCTGCCAGACAGCTTCAGACTATGGGCCATCTTTTCCAGCAATTTCTTCTCAGCAGATCCGATCTGGCATATTTTCAAAAGGCGAGCGGCCTCCAGGTGGGCATTCATGCAACCTTGACGTTGATCGATTCTGGAACGAATGCTGCACACTCTGGGACGCACACGGGCCGAGGACTCCGGTGGTTGCTGCGATGTTTGCAAAAGCAGCGCGGGCGGGAGACGATCCATAGTCACCTTCATGTCAATTCTGTCCAACAAAGGCCCAGACAATCTGCGCTGATAGCGCTGAATTTGATCCGGTGAGCACCGGCATGGTTGATCCCGGCTACCGAGAAAGCCACACGGGCAAGGATTCATGGCAGCGAGCAGCTGGAAGCGAGCAGGAAAAGTTACTTGATGTTTCGCACGCGAAATACACACTTCCCCCAGCTCCAGCGGCTGACGCAAAATCTCAAGAGTACGGCGATCAAATTCCGGCAGCTCGTCCAGGAAGAGGACACCGTGGTGCGCCAGGCTGATTTCTCCGGGACGCGGGTGACTGCCTCCACCGGTCAGGGAAGTGCTGGACGCAGTGTGATGAGGCGCGCGCCAAGGCGGTTGCCGCCAAGGGGGCATTCTCTGGCCGCATAGCGAATAGATGCTTGCCACCTCCAGAGCCTCGTGCTCATCCAGCTCTGGCAGTATGCCGGGCAGGCACTGGGCAAGCAGCGTTTTTCCGGTGCCCGGCGGGCCGCTGAACAGAAGCCCATGCCCCCCTGTTGCCGCGATTTCCAGAGCTCTGCGAGCATGGAAGTGCCCCTGCACTACAGACATGTCGTGACCCGGGGCTGTTGCAGAAACTTCTGCGGCTATGGCAGGACGCGCCTCCAGCAGCTGGCTTTGATTCAAGTGGGCTGTGGCCTGCGCCAATGTCTCGGGACCAAACACTGTAGCCTGGGAACAGAGCATGGACTCTGGCAAAGAATCAGCAGGCACCAATACACGCCGCTTTTCTGCCGTAGCCGCTACCACTGCAGAAAGTATACCGGGAACAGGTCGAATGGCCCCGCTGAGGGCGAGCTCGCCCAGGCATTCGTAGTCGGCAAGGGCATCAGGTGGAAGTTGACCTGATGCCAGCAGGATGCCCAGTGCTATCGGCAAGTCGAAGCGCCCTCCCTCTTTGGGAAGATCGGCAGGTGCCAGATTGACGGTTATCCTTCGGGCAGGGAACGTAAAGCCGACATTCAACAAAGCGCTGCGCACGCGGTCTTTGCTTTCCCTGACTGCGGTTTCCGGGAGTCCCACGATATTGAGGGCGGGCAGCCCATTGGACAGATGAACTTCCGTCTGCACAGAGGGTGCCCGGATACCCAGGCGAGCACGGGTATGAACCACAGCCAGCGACATGGCGGCAAGAACTCACAGCGATGACAAGGGCGAGGAGTCTAACAGCTCCCACACTGAAGATTGCGCCAGTGTCCCTTTGTTTTGTTGTAAAATTGTTAAGGTTGCAGGCACCAGACTTGTACAGGCGAAGGCCCGTCTGACACAGCCCATGCGATGCAAGAAGCCTGCGCTGAGGTCCTTCTGTCCCGCCAACACCCCACAGCTGGCTTTGGATCCCGGCTATCCCTTTTCAGCTGTTTCGCCGCGCAGTGCGCCTGGCTGCGGCTGCGCGTTCCTGCCACGGCCAGGCGCACTCTCTCGCTTGTGCTGATCCGATCTTGCTTGTGCTCCACCAGCGGGCACTGATACCAGATTTTTCCAGCTTGACCTGGCAGGCCAGTCGCGTATGATTGCCCGCAAGCAAAACAGCCGATGCTTTACCTCATTGTCCTTTACCTTATTCTCCGTGTGGATGCTATGCACAAACTGTCAGAGTTGTATGCCTTGATTGGTGAAGATCAACTGGCAGAGTGGCTGAACATCACAAAAAACAGTATTGAAAGCGTATTGAAGGGAGGAAGTCATCCAGAAAAGGAAAGACTTTCAACAAGATGCGATCAAATACTGCACAGCATCTCCAACCCGCCAATAGCAAAATCTGCTGCGTTTACATTTATTGACTTGTTCGCTGGCATTGGTGGCATCCGCCGTGGGTTTGAAAGTATTGGTGGCCAATGCGTTTTTACTTCTGAGTGGAACAAGTATGCCCAGAAGACATATAGTGCCAATTACCGCGATCATCACCCCGTCATTGGAGACATTACACAGGTTGATGCAAATCTGATCCCTGACCATGATGTACTTCTGGCCGGTTTCCCCTGTCAGCCCTTTTCGCTGGCAGGTGTCTCAAAGAAGAATTCTCTTGGTCGCGCCCATGGGTTTGATTGCAATACGCAAGGGACTTTGTTTTTTGACGTGGAAAGAATCATCAGCGCCAAGTCTCCCAAAGCCTTCTTGCTTGAAAACGTGAAAAACTTGTTCAGCCACGACAAAGGAAGAACCTTTAAAGTCATTACGCACACCCTTGAAAAAAAATTGGGTTACAAGATCTTTTACAAGGTAATCGACGCCAATGGTTTTGTTCCCCAGCATCGTCAACGGGTTTTTATCGTTGGCTTTCGTGACCATGTGCCTTTCAACTGGGAGGATTTTGATCATCCCGGGAAAGGAACTGTCACCCTGAAAGACATTTTGCACCCTGAAGACGGCAGCGAACGGCCCGAACCGCCGTTTACTGAAGGAAGGAAAGCGAAAGTACGCAAAGATTTCATCCTCAGCACAAAGCTGTGGAGCTACCTGAAAGATTACAAGCGCAAGCATGAAGAGAAGGGTAACGGCTTTGGATTCAGTGTAGTCACGGGCGACGACACATCCCGAACTTTGTCGGCTCGGTACCATAAAGATGGCTCTGAAATTCTCATTTGCCGGGGAAAGGACGAAAACCCAAGGCGCCTCACACCACGCGAATGCGCAAGGCTGATGGGATATCCCGACAGTTTGAAAATACCTGTTTCAAACACCCAGGCTTACAGGCAGTTCGGGAACTCTGTAGTGGTGCCGGTCATCGAAGAAATAGCACGTATTATGCGTCCTCACATAATGCAACTTATTGAAAATCAATGTCAGATTGTGCCAGAACAGCAAGATGTGGCAGCAGGGCTTCTGGTGAAGGCCTAACCCTGTTTTCCTGATGATCAGAAGCCCTTCGCCTCCTGGGGCTGAGACATCGCCTGCAGTCTCGAACGACCACTGGGCCCTGGGTATAATGCGTCCTGCTGCAATTGGGCGGCCATCCGTGCGCACCGTCTTTTCACGCATGCTGCGGTCTTCATTCCCGTCCAGGTGAGCGGCGACGAGCATTTATTATGCCCTTCGATGTCTTTTGTTGCGCTTGCCAGCCCTTTTACTGTGCAGAAAGGGGCAAGGTTACGAGATAACATGGACTGATAATTGGGCCGCAATGCACTAGTATGCAGTCATTATGCGGCAGCACGAACTCTGGATTCATTGCGGAGAAAATTTGAAAGAGTGTTGTATGACAATGCAGGTCCGGCATGAAATTTAAAGACTGGATTCATGATGTAGCCAACGCCGACTGGAGAATTTATATAAAACGGCTTTCGGCCAATGATACTGGCGCAACCAAAAGCCACCAGAGTGGAATTTACTTTCCACGATCTGTGCTGAGCACAATATTTCCCAGCATCAACCGGAATGATCAAACCAACCCTGAGGTATTTTTTACAAGCGTCATTGAATCGGACAATATTCCTGAGCAGACGCTTCGTGCGATTTATTACAATCAGAAAACACGAAACGAAAAGAGAATAACACGCTGGAAGCAGGGCATCGACTACACGCCACTTCAAGACACAGAAAAAACCGGAGCAATCGCGATATTTGCTTTCCATCAAAGCTCCGGTGATTCAGCATTCATGAGGGCATGGGTGTGCCGCAACCTGGAGGAAGAAGACCACCTGGAGGAACGACTTGGTGAGCTGGATCCACAAAGGAGCTACTTTGAATATGGCAATATACTATTTGAAGGCATTACCCACTCAGGCTCATTAAAAACAGAAAAATATCCACCCGAATGGAATGAGCACTTCCCTGCAGGCGCGACAATCATCAATTACCTTTTACAAAAAGGCAGTCACGCCGAACTAGCGCCGGATGAGCGGCTTTTGAAAAGACGGGACCACGAATTTGATTTATTCAGACTTGTCGAACATCATCACGTGCTGCCCTTGATACAGAAAGGATTCACAAACGTTGAAGACTTTGTAAGGCTAGCCAACTCTGTTTCAAACAGACGAAAATCAAGATCTGGAGCATCACTCGAGTTACACCTGGAAACCATTTTCAAGGAAGAAGGACTTACCCAATTTGAAACTCAGTGCACAACTGAATCCAACAAAAAACCCGACTTCTTGTTTCCTGGCTGCTCTTGCTATCATGACTCATATTATCCGAGTGACAACTTACGCATGCTTGCAGTGAAAACAACTGCAAAAGATCGCTGGCGCCAAATTCTGAATGAAGCACATCGGATCACTACTCCTTACCTTTTCACTCTACAACAAGGGGTGTCGGAAAATCAGTTCCGGGAAATGCAAGAAGAAAATGTAAAGCTTGTCGTCCCCAAAAAAATACATGCCTGCTTTCCCGAGTCAATTCGCAAGGACCTCTACTCTCTTGCAAGATTTATCCGGGAAACCAAAAATCTTTATCTATAATCTTGTCCAACAATCTTCAGGAGCCCCATCACACGTGACGCAAAATTCAGGCAAGGCTGGCGGCCGTGCCGAACAAGGCCGCCGTGCAACCATTCTTCTCTCATCGCTCTGCCACCATCGCCCTGCCACCATCGCCCTGCCACAAACAGCTTCTCGCAACGACAAAAACATGTGCCCCAGCATGTCACAAACAGAATTTTCCTGCTACGGATGGGCGCTTCTTTGCTGTTGGCTGTGCAGTATTTTTCGTTCCGGTCGATACAGCGGCTGTACTCAACTCAAGCGACCCCGGAGAACAGGGATGAGCGAGGAAGCCAAGCCGGGGGAAGGACTAACCCTGCTGATTGTCGAAGACAACCCTTTTCAAAGAAGGCTTGCTGCCAGAATTCTTGAGAAACTGGGATGTGCCTGTGTCCTGACAGCCTCAGACGGGAAGGATGCGCTTGGCCAGCTGGCCACACTTTCTTCCCCGGTGCACATTGTGCTCAGCGATCTGGACATGCCCAGCATGGATGGTGCTGCCCTTCTTTGCCACCTGGCAAAAAACAGACTTGTCGACGCCATTGCCGTTGTCAGTGGCATGGAGACAGCCCTTGTTAACACAGTCGAGGAAATGGCAGGGGAGAATGGACTGCGGGTGCTTTCCAGTGTCACCAAACCGGTCACGCATGACAAGATGCAACAGCTGATCAGACAATACCGCAAACGAGAAAAATCGCGCGCAGCGAAAGAACCGCAGCAGTCTTTTCCTGTAGATGAAATCATCAAAGGAATGGAGGCCGGAGCTTTCACCACCTGGTACCAACCGAAGGTCCGCATAACAGATGGTGCCTGGGTTTCATCAGAGGCTCTGGTGCGATGGCAGCATCCTTGCCAAGGGCTGGTAATGCCATCACAATTTATTCATGTCATGGAGGAAAATGGACTCATTGCGCAGCTGACATGGCTACAGATTCAAGCCATTGTTGAAGACCTTCGCGCATGGCGCAACAAATATGGGCGAGATTTTTCTGTTTCCATCAACCTGTCTCCCAGCATTCTGCAAGACACCAACTTTCCCTGCCGGTTGGCTCAACTGATCGAGCAGCATAATGTCCCGGCCGACAATATTATTTTCGAGGTAACAGAAAACAGTGTCATGGGAGATACAGCTGAGAGCCTGGAAACCCTGGCCAGATTGCGCATCAAGGGCACGACTTTATCCATCGACGATTTTGGAACCGGTTTTTCAGGATTGATGCAGCTGGACCGGATTCCTTTCTCCGAGCTGAAAATTGACCAACTTTTTATCCGCAACATGGATACCAAAGCGGCAAGCCGAACGATCGTCTCATCCAGTCTGGATTTAGCGCGCCGTTTGCACATGACAACCGTTGCTGAAGGTATCGAGACCCTCGCCGACTGGAAGAGGCTGGCCTCGATGGGCTGCGACATAGCACAAGGGTTCTGGGTTGCCCGCCCCATGCCAGCACCAACCCTGTTTCAGTGGGAGCAATCCTGGAAACGCCGTTACCGGACCATGTTGTCGAAATAACATACCCGCCATCTCCAGCATTTGAGCAGGCTGCTCTGGCAACCGAGCCATGTCTGGTGTGGCGGAACATTGCGCTTACACTCCTCCGACTGGCCCGCTGCCATACTGCGGCCCCCTGTTATGGCCCCTGGTACTCAGGGCAGATGCAGCCGGACACCACTCTTTTCGCTGAGCTGCAGAGGCGTCTCCTTCTGGATCAGCAACATGAAGACCCAGGCCGCAGCCTCACCCGACATGAATCTGGATATGCGGATCTGGATACAGCCTGCCGCTGGCATGAGCTCTTTGCCGAACCTGTTGAAAAACTTTCAGAAAACAAAAAGCTGGCTTCGACAGCCGGTGTCATGGCACACCGGCCCGGGATAGCTCGCTCTATGGCTGCCACCTGTCTTTTATCTGTCTTCTGTGAGGACGGCACTGAGTACACGACTACAAAGGTGCTTTGCCCGCATGACACAGACCACTTCCCAGCGTTGCACACCCCCCCCTGATATCGGTACAATGGCCGGCTTTGCGGGATTTTGTTCCGCAAAGCTTGTCGGCTGGTCCGCTGCGACAGGGCAGCTTTCCGGTTTTTCACTCCTTGCCTTACCTTGCGCCCGCACATACCCCGGGAGAGGAAGGCTGTCTGAACCATAAGGAGCCGCTATGCGTCATTATGAAGTTCTTTTCCTTGTGCACCCTGATCAGAGCGAGCAGGTTTCTGCAATGGTCGAGCGTTACAAGAAACTGATTGAGGAAGGCCAGGGCAATCTGCATCGCCTGGAAGACTGGGGACGCCGTCAGCTGGCATACCCAATAAACAAGGTCCATAAGGCACATTATGTGCTGATGAACATAGAATGTGGTGCTGAGACCCTCGAAGAGCTGACCAACAGCTTCCGCTTCAATGATGCGGTGATACGTAATCTTGTTATCAATCGGAGCGAAGCCATTACGGCACCTTCCGTGATGATGCGCCCAGAGGAACCGCGCGAGGAACGTCGTGGTGAGCGTGGTGAGCGTGGTGAGCGTGGTGAGCGTGGTGAGCGTGGTGAGCGCCGTGGCCCCCGCAACTCTCGTGGCGAAGAGCGGGAAGATGCGCACTCTGCTGATGAATCCTCACCTGCAACTGCCGAATAAGGCCCTTGCCGGGATTCAACGCCCATCATCCGAAGCCTGTCGTGCTGTGCAACCAGGCTCAGCGTGAACAAACTACAGGAGATTACTGTCATGGCTCGTTTTTTTCGTCGTCGCAAATTTTGTCGGTTTACAGCCGAGGGTGCCCAGGAAATTGATTACAAAGACCTGGCCACGCTGAAGGCCTATGTCTCTGAGACAGGAAAGATCGTTCCCAGTCGGGTAACGGGAACCAAGGCGCGCTACCAGAGACAGCTGGCCTCTGCCATCAAGAGAGCTCGCTATGTCGCGCTCCTTCCTTACACTGACCGTCACTGATCAGGTTCCAGGCGAGCTGTTGAGAGGCAGGCAGACGATGCGATCTTTGGCCAGTTTCATTATGCGTGGCCGCGCGCAAGCGGCGGCGTTTGCTTTTTTTGCAACCGCCGCTCCCTTTTGCTTTCTTCTGGGAGGAGCTGGCGTAGCGCTTGTAATGCTTCGCAAAGGGGCGACCGATGGCCTTGTCGTTGCTCTGTGGGCCTTGCTGCCGGCTGCGGCATGGGCCTGGTCGGGGCAGCCTCTGGCTGTGCTGTCTCTTCTGCTGCTGGTACCCATGGCATTATGCCTCAGGCTCACGGCCTCCTGGCCCTGGACCCTGGCGGCAATGGTGCTCTCGGGCGTGGCCGTCGGCGGCTATGTCGCCTCTGCCTTCGCTCCCCAAGTGGACGAAATCGTCAGCCTTTTTTACCAGCTGTATGGCGCACGTCTGGATGCGTTGCTTGCTGCTGACAGTGAGCTGACCCAATCCGGGCTGCACGCTTTTATACTGACGAGCTTCATCAGAAGTGTCGTGTGCCTGGCGGTTTTCAGCGCCTTGCTGGCCCTCTTCCTTGCACGCGCCTGGCAAGCTGCGCTCTACAATCCTGGCGGCTTGCGGGGTGAGATGCACAGCCTCCGGATCCCACCCGTGGCTGCCTGTTTGCTCCTTGCAGCAGGCATTCTGGTAAACCCGGGGGAGGGTCCGCTGTCGGCAGCCTTGCAGCCTGTTTTCCTCGCACCTCTTCTGGTGTCAGGAACCGCACTCGTGCACATGCTCTCAAGGAAAGCCGGAAAGCTGGCCACAACTTGTCTTGTGCTGTACTACGCACTACTGCCGGTAAGCTATCCTGGGATTCTTGTCCTGTCCTGTCTGGACAGCTTCGTCAATTTTCGGGCCCGCCTGTGGAGCAGAGTATCCGGCTAGGCCACTAATCAGTCAAAAGGGTTTATTTCAAATGGAAGTTAGCGTTATTCTCCAGGAAAAGATCTATAAACTTGGCAATCTTGGCGACATGGTCCAGGTTGCGGCGGGATATGCTCGCAATTGCCTCATTCCTTCGGGATTGGCAGTACAGGCCAACGAAAAGAATATGAAGGAATTTGAAGCCCGCCGCGCCCTATTGGAAAAAGCAGCCTCTGAAAAATTGGCTTCTGCACGTCAGCGTGCTGAGCGCCTGAACGAAATGGAGCTCACCATCACTGCCAAAGCAGGAGAGGAAGGCAAGCTGTTCGGTTCCATTGGGAATCGTGACCTTGCTGAGTCCATATCTGCTGTGGGAGTCGAGGTAGCAAGGGACGAAATTCGTTTGCCACAAGGCCCCATTCGAGCAACAGGTGAGTTTGATATATCTCTTCACTTGCACTCGGATGTATCAGCCACCGTGAAGGTGTTTGTTGAAGCTGAGTAGTCATGGCGACGGCATTTGTTTTCCATGGATTTCTGCTGGAACTTCGGTGCTTCTGGCACCTTCGGGTATCGGCGTGTTGTACAGAAAGCCTCTTGCTGCAGCGGTGGAGGTAACAACCAGGGCTGTTGATGCGCTGGAACAAGCTTCGAATGGATGCAAACGAGCTGGTTCCCGTTCAAAAACAGCCTTCGGCTCTCAGGTGCCTTTTCAGAAGTGCTGAGGTCCATGTCAGATCAAGGCGCGTGAGCATCCCGCCAGAAAGGAACGCCTGTCATGGTGTTGTGACACATCGTCAGATACAAGATGGTGAATGTGGAAGCCGTGAGACAAGCGATGGCGGAGCAGGGAAAAACTGCACGCCAGGATTCGAGCTACGCGCTGTCAATCTTGTCACTGAATACCATCAGGCCATACGGTTTTTCTTACCCTCCGACTCCTCATGCTGCAAACCTGAGTCGCCGGCCCCAGACTGGAATAGTCAAGAACAGCCTGACTTGACTTACAGCAAGAGAAACGCCGGTGCAAGCGGCAGTGGCTGATTATACCTACGGCTTGCTCTCACTGGTTTTTCATCCCCCCTTTGTCTCCCTACGCCATATTACTTTGAGCCCGAAAAGACGCCCGGCTACGCCTCACGCAAGGGTCCATGCTGCCCAGCATATTTCCCTTACAGCAAGACGGCCAGCCTGCATCACGAACTATCAGAGGGAGAAAATCCTGCGAGGGGTGGCAAAGGCGTACAGCAATACTTCTTCCCGATTTTGAGCAGCCAGTTTTAAAAACTGCCTTGCAAGCCCCCCTGAGCCACCTTCCCAGTCTCCTCGCTCTCTCAATGCTTGCTTGAACTCCGGACTGCCCAACTTTTGCAACGGGTCAACGCGCAAAGACTGCACCATGGGATGGGGAAAGTTGATCGAATGGTTCTGCTCACCCTCCCCAGGTTGTGTTGACGACGGTAGCTGGACTATGGATGTTGCTCGTCCGGTTTTCAATGCAAGTCGACACCGCTCTCCTCTTTCAAGTTATGCGACAGTCGGTTGTCACCAGATGCAAATTCTCCAGCCCTTTCTCCCTTTGTTGGTCTCGGCACAACCAGGAACCTGGTGTACTGCTGCCAGACTATTAGCCCATGGAGTGACGTGAACACACGCCTTCTGAAACAAAAAGCAGGCTGACAGGTGCGCAACCAATAGATTGAAAAACATAATAGACATCCATCGCCCTCAACGGCAAAAGGCAACGACCTGCTTGAAAAAACGATTCGCACTGAGCACCACTTCAACCTCAGACGAAGTGCCTCAGTACACCAGTACGGACAGATGTGCATCACTGATCCCCTCTTCCTGCGCTGGACGAAGAGAGTACGCAGCAATAGCGGTTGTGGATGTTCAAATAAAACAGAATGACTGTTCAAGTTCACCAGAATCCGCAAAGACTTGATGCGCATCCAGCGCCGTAGATCTGGACGACAGAATACAGTGACATACTTGCAAAGAGCGTTCCCACTGATCACCACCCAAGCCCAATCACAACGCCGCAGTACACAAGCTTCTCAACCGGACCCGGTTGCCCTATGTCAACAGAGTTGTCAGCTTACACAGGGCTCTGAGTTTGCTCACGCACCTGTGTGTCTATATCCCCATATGGGGACACGACCAGTTCATCAACTGCAATTGCAGTTGATGAACTTCTGACAGCAGCTGATTGCCCTGCTTGTGCCTGAATGTCAGATTCCGGGTGATTGCACTTGTTATTTGACCGCGCTATAAAGCAGAAACCTCTTCAGGACGGGTACGCGCCCACAACCTGCAGGTTTTCATAATGGACTGGACTTGATGCGCCTTTTGTTTACCTGGCCTCCGTGTCCACGCCATACCGGACGTCAAGAGTACTGATCAGCAGCTCAGCAAAACACGGGAGCTGCCCAGGGCCTCATCGTGTAATAGCTGCCAATCCGCTGTAATCCCAGGATATCATATACGTCAGCTCAGTTTTTCAGCGAGGGTACGACTACCTTCACATGAAGCTGCTGATCCGCAGTCGCAAGGTTGTGGCTGGCAAAATTGATGCCAGGCCCGCAAAAAACCTGGCTCATGCCTGATCCAGAGTGGCTATATACAATCAGCTGTCCGGGGCGAGTTCCGGCTGGGTATTCAGATCATGGGCCCTCCACACGAGGATCGCGCATGCAGAGTGCTTTGCAGTGGTCGAAGGCGTAAACACCCCGGCATTGTTCCCGGGGAAGCACCGCCCGTTTCCGGCATCAGGGTTCGGGACAAAAAAGGACGCAGAGGCGGCTATCGGCAGTGCTTCGAAAGCCAGACAGCCGCAGACACCTGAGCACACCTCTTCTGGCAATGGTACAGCCGTAACCACACGCATTCGGGCCTGGAGCTCCAGGCACAGAAAAACAGGCATGCAGGCACTGTAAAGCAGCACAAGCCCCTATGCCAAGAGGCGTACCAGCAGGTAAAAACGCTACACCCAGAGTACTGAGACAGCCCAGAGTAGTGAGACAGCCCAGAGCACTGAGACAGCCCAGGCTGCCCCCAGCAGAAGCTTGCGGTAGTCATGCCGCTGGCGCGATCTGAGCATGAATCCAAAGCCAATCAAAAGCGCAGGTTGAGACGACATCTTCCGTGAAAAACCCAGGATATTCAGGCAAAAAGGCCAAGCCCATGTCAGAGTCGAACAGTGAATCCCTCCCCGCTGCGAAAAACCTCCCTTATTCGCTGGAAGCAGAGCAGTCCATTCTCGGCGGCTTGATGCTGGACAATGGAAGCTGGGACCGCGTCGGGGACAAACTGACATCTTCGGACTTCTATACCCTTGCTCACCAGAAGCTCTTCGAGTCCATCCAGGAGCTGGCCGACGAGGCCAAGCCCTTTGACCCTGTGACCCTGGTGGGAGAACTGGAACGCAAAGGGCAGATGGATGCTTGTGGAGGAATTTCCTACCTGACAGAGCTCGTGGAAAGCGTACCCAGCACAGTCAACCTCCCGGCCTATACGGACATTGTCTATGAACGCTCTGTTCTCAGGCAGCTGGTTCACGCATCGCGCCGTATTGCCGGCCTTGCAGTTGAACCCGAGGGACGCAAAGCAGACGATGTTCTGGAAATGGCAGAGCGCGAGGTTTTCAACATAGCCGAGGCGCGCCAGAAAGAAGGCGGGCCGGTGAATGCCCGTGAAATTCTGAAAAAAACTGTCGTCACGATTAACGAGCTGTTCAAAAGCTCGGGAGGCATTACTGGCCTGACCACAGGTTTTACAGATCTGGACGAGATGACATCCGGACTTCAGCCTTCTGACATGGTTATTGTGGCCGCGCGCCCGTCCATGGGAAAAACAACTTTTGCCATGAACCTCATAGAAAATGCTCTGATAGCTTCTGATGAATGCGTTGTGGTCTTCAGCCTGGAAATGCCATCAGAACAGCTGATGATGCGAAGTCTGTCATCCCTGGGAAAAATAGACCAGGGACGGATACGCAGTGGAAAAATGGAAGACGAAGACTGGCCCAAATTATCCAGTGCCATCAAGAAACTGAAAGGGAAAAAGTTTTTCCTTGACGACACAGCAGGCATCAGCCCTCAAGAGATGCGAGCCCGACTCAGACGCATCCAGAGAGAGCATGGCAAAGTGGGTTTGGTGATGATTGATTATCTGCAGCTGATGCGAATTTCTGGCTTTACAGAGGGGCGTGTCAACGAGATTTCTGAAATTTCGCGCTCCATAAAGGCGATGGCAAAAGAATTCACCTGTCCCATAGTCGCTCTGTCCCAGCTCAACCGCTCTCTGGAGCAAAGGCCCAACAAAAGACCCGTCAACGCCGATTTGCGAGAGTCCGGCGCTATAGAGCAGGATGCGGACGTCATCCTTTTTATCTACCGGGACGAAGTCTACAACCCTGATACAGAATTCAAGGGTGTAGCAGAAATTATTATCGGCAAACAAAGAAACGGCCCTATAGGGTCAGTCCGGTTGGCCTTCCAGGGACGCTTCACCCGTTTTGAAAATTTGGCTGCTGAAGCCTATGGGAACTTTGACGAGAGCTGAGCAAAAACTACTCAAGCTTTTTCAGGAAAGATATCACTTCAACCAACGGTCAAAACGAGCATCCTCATATGACGAAGGGGCCCACTTGAGGCCCCTTTTCTCGTCTTCTCGGGGCAAGCAAAAAACGTTACCGGCCCAAATCAACAGCCCTTGCCGCCGAGATCATTCGATAGCACCCGCTGCCTGGCTGACACAGGAGACCAACTGAGACAATGTTGTCATTGGAATCCCTGAAAAAACCGGTTATCCCAGCAGAAAGCACATCAAAGGGCCACTGCACAAGCGCGACAAGAAGTCCTTTACTTGAACAGCCGGAACCTCGACTCCGAGCCCCGTAAAAGATGATTTTCAATCGTACGGATCAAATGGCTTATGGCTTACAGCTTTCCCAAGCTACCTCGCGTATCAGCAAGAAGGAGGATCCGCTGCCAAGCCAAGGCGTAACCGCTTTCACGGAGAAAGCACTGTCCCTTCCAGCACTGCACACAGAAGCCAGAAACTGCTTCACACAGCACATCCCCAGCATCCCTTTCGCGGCGCAACAACTGCGGGCCACCAGAACTGCTGAAGAAAGTCCCATGCCCAGTCAGCCCAACACCCTCAGAAAACGGATCCCGTTGCATTATCAAACGTTCAAGGGCACGCTCACAGAGAGCGGAACACAGCGCACTACCCAATCAAATGGGCCACTCAAATGAGCCACTGCCGTTTCCCGGACGGGCTTTGGATGCAAGAGCCGCCATTGAATGGTGCTTCACTCCTTGAAGGGCTTATGGCAATCACCGCAGGTGGTTTTGTATGCCTTGAACAAATTGCGAGCTTCGTCGTCTATCCGCCCCTTGGCAGCCGTTTTGACAGCCTGAACCCTGAAACTCTCGGCACGATCTGCCATGGCAACCATCAGCTTGTCGAAGCGTGCTTTTTCCTTCCAGATGGTGGGGCTCGATTCAGAATCCGATGTCATATGTTCTACGGCAAAACCCTCTCCCGCCCAACGTGTCACTGTCGCCAGTCGTTCAGCAGCAGCCTTGAAGCGGGTGGCATCGAAGGAGGTTTTTCCTTCGATCATCCCATGCAATTCTGAACTCATGAGCTGGACCAACGACATGTGGGCCTTTCTCAGATAGACCGCGTCCTTGGACTTATGCTGAGGAGTAACATCAAGGGGCGAAGGAGCCGCTGGCACTGCCGCAGCTACAGCCAGGGGAGCGATGAACAACAGCACCGACTTCGCACACAAGCGGGCTTTTTTACGAAAACAAGATAGCATTTGCGAACTCCCTATCAGAACATTCAATAAAAGCGACAAACCGAACCTGCACCGCCCACCCTCAACCACCAGAAGAAAAAGACTGGGTGAACCTGTTTGCACCTGACTTGCCAGCTCAACACTCACAGAATCTGCCCGCTCCATTCCACAAAGGCTAAAGCAGGCCGCATCGGACCACGGCCCGTTCTTGAAGTCAATCCCCGCAAGACTACCGGGGCAGCGCCCCGGCACTTCTACAGGGAGCCTATCAAAGAGGCTCCCCAGACTTGGCGGAAACCGGAAAACAGTGACGCAACACTATAGTCTCATCACGCTTTGGCCCGGTGGAAATCAAATCAATGGGAACTGATACAAGCTCCTCAACGCGCTGAATATAAGTGCGGGCATTGGCCGGCAGTTCCTGCAAACTGCGAGCACCACGGGTAGATTCCTTCCACCCCGGCAAGTCCTCGTAGACCGGACGAACTTCCTGCCACTGCTCCAGATCACGGGGAGCCAATATGGCGGCACCTGATGCATCCTGATAGCCCGTGCAAATGCGGACAGTGTCCATACCATCAAGAACATCCAGCTTTGTCAGGCACAGGGCAGAAAGGCTGTTGATCAGAACAGACTGGCGCAACATCACCGCATCCAGCCACCCACAGCGGCGCGGACGCCCCGTAGTGGCACCTTGTTCCTTCCCACGATCAGCCAGTCTGGCACCTACGGTGTCCGAAAGCTCAGAAGGAAAAGGACCATTTCCCACCCGGGTTGTATAGGCCTTGGTAACACCCAGCACGTAATCCAGGTACAAGGGCCCCATACCGGTGCCTGTAGCCACCCCGCCCGCAGAGGTGCTGGAAGAAGTCACAAAAGGCCAGCTGCCATGGTCTATATCCAGCAGTGTCCCTTGCGCTCCTTCAAACAGCAGGTTGCTGCCCGCTTCACGCAACTGGTGCAGATACAGGGTAATATCATCCAGCAAGGGCAACAGCTGCTGGCGCCAGACATGAGCCCGATCCAGAACCGGCTGCACATCAATCGGAGCAGCATCAAAGCAGTGCTCCAGCACAGTGTTGTGGTAGCCGGCCAGGGACCTCAGTTTCTGCTCAAAGGCCTCGGGGCGCGTCAGGTCCTGAAGGCGCAAACCACGCCGAGCCGCCTTGTCTTCATACGCCGGGCCAATACCAAGACCTGTAGTTCCAATACAACCTGCCCCCAGGGCCTGCTCCCGCGCCCTGTCCAGCACACTGTGCCAGGGAAGAATCAACGGACAGCCTGAACTTAAACGCAAGCGTTCGCGCACCGGAACCCCGCGCCCCTCCAGCATGGCCATTTCCTTCAGCAAAGCGTCGGGATCCACCACCACACCGCTACCGACGCAGCAGATGACCCCTTCACGCAGAATGCCGGATGGAATCAGGTGCAACACCGTTTTTTCACTGCCGTGCACCAGGGTATGCCCAGCATTGTGTCCACCTTGAAAGCGCACCACCGCCCGCGCCCTGTCAGTCAGCAGATCGACAACCTTCCCCTTGCCTTCATCACCCCACTGGGCACCCAGAATAACTACATTCCTTCCCATCAGCGTATCCCGGTAAAAAATTACAAGCCTGACGACAGCGTGACGCTCAAGCCGATATAAAACAGCAGTCTGTTACCCAGCTCCGGGAAGACAGTTATCCGCTCACAGTGACACCCTCGGCACAGACATGCATCCATACCTGAGGTACTGTCCACGAAGAGCATCCTGGGCGAGAGCAGACCCGGACTGAGGCAATTTCCAGATTGTGATTCCGAAAGGCCTGACAATTTGTTTGTTAGCAAAACCTGCGGCCGGAATGCGTTAAACCGGCTTGCGCTCATCAGGACCGCCGAATCCCGCACAGCCCGGCCACCACGCGCTCCACAAAGATCCCGGTGGAACTCCCGGTAAAAAGCACAAAGGTAGCAAAAAAAACCGGGCTCCCGGGCCCGGCTCTCTATTTAACGTACAGGTCAGCTGCCGCTGACCGCTTCCCCGGTCAAAGGACGGTCCACCAGCTCCACATAAGCCATGGGAGCGGCATCCCCCTTTCTGTATCCACACTTGAGAATGCGAAGATAGCCACCAGGGCGTTCTTTATAACGCGGGCCAAGGTCGGAAAACAGCTTGCCAACCGCCGCTTTGTCACGCAGCCGACTGAACACCAGACGCCGCTTGGCTACCGAATCCTCACCCGCAAGGGTAATCAAAGGCTCCACAACACGACGCAACTCCTTGGCCTTGGGTACAGTCGTCTTGATGATTTCATGCTCAACCAAAGAAGACGTCATATTCCTGAACATGGCCTGGCGATGGGAGCTGTTCCTGTTGAGTTTACGCCCGCTCTTGCGATGACGCATGATTCTCCATCCTTACCAGCTACTCAACTGGTGATTTAAGCCGAAACCTTGTCGTCATACCGCAGACTGGAAGGAGGCCAGGATTCAATACGCATTCCAAGACTCAAGCCACGGGAAGCAAGCACATCCTTGATCTCTGTCAAAGATTTCTTGCCAAGGTTTGGTGTTTTTAAAAGTTCCACTTCGGTACGCTGTATCAGATCACCGATATAGTAGATGTTCTCAGCTTTGAGGCAGTTGGCACTGCGCACAGTCAGCTCAAGATCGTCGACGGGACGCAGAAGCAGTGGGTCAACAGCGTCTTCCTTGCTCTCTTTGGTCGGCTCTTCAACATCTTCAAGATCCACAAAGACAGCCAACTGCTGCTGAAGGATCGTTGCAGCCCTGCGAATCGCCTCATCGGGATCCAGGGTACCGTTGGTTTCCAGGTCAATAACAAGCTTGTCCAGATCGGTACGCTGCTCCACACGAGCCCGCTCCACCACATAGGAGACTCTCTGAACCGGACTGTAGGTTGCATCAATCTGAAGACAGCCGATAGGCTTGGAGACCTCACCTTCCTCAGTTATCACTGAGCGCTGGTCAACCGTCTCATAACCTCGACCACGCCTGACAACCAGCTTCATATTCAGGTTGCCTTTGCCGCTACTGTGGGCGATGACGTAATCGGGGTTAATAATATCAACATCATGGTCCAGCTGAATGTCGGCTGCAGTCACCACACCTTCGCCCTTATGATTCAGGAGCAAAGTGGCCTCGTCACGAGACCCCATGCGGATAGCAAGTCCTTTCAGATTCAGCAAGATATCCATGACGTCTTCCTGAACGCCTTCGACACTGCTGTACTCATGCTGGACTCCGTCGATCTCAGCCTCAACGACAGCGCAGCCTGGCATTGAAGACAAAAGAATCCGCCGGAGAGCATTACCCAAAGTATGGCCGAAGCCCCGCTCAAGCGGCTCCAGCGTAATCCTGGCTCGCACCGGACTCTGTACTTCGACATCAATATGCCGCGGAGTCAAAAACTCTGTAGCCGAGTTTTGCATGGATGAACACCCTCACCTACTACCTGTTACCTACTTGGAGTACAACTCAACAATCAGGTTTTCGTTGATGTCGGCGGGCATATCACTCCGCTCAGGGCGCACCCTGAAGACCCCTTCTTTCTTGGCTGAATCCACTTCTATCCAGGAAGAAAGTCCGCGCTGGCTTGCCAGCTCAAGAGCGGCACCAATACGCAGTTGCTTCTTGCTTTTCTCACGCACAGCCACCACGTCACCCGGCTTGACCTGATAGGAGGCTATATTAACGGACACGCCGTTGACCGTAATGGCTCGGTGAGACACCAGCTGCCGGGCCTCGGAGCGTGTCGAACCAAACCCCATGCGATAGACAACGTTATCCAGACGCCCTTCCAGCAGCTGCAACAAATTCAGGCCAGTAGCACCCCTCTGCCGGTCTGCCTTGGCGTAATAGTTACGGAACTGCTTTTCCTGAACCCCATACAGGCGACGAACCTTCTGTTTCTCACGCAGCTGGACCGCGTAATCAGACTGACGCCCGCGCCTTTGCCCGTGCTGACCGGGAACGGTCTCGGACCGGCACTTCGATTCATGGGGACGTATGCCGCTTTTAAGAAAAAGATCAGTACCTTCGCGACGCGACAGCTTACACTTTGGACCAATATATCTAGCCATTTTAACCCTGCCTCCTGATCACACGCGACGCTTCTTTGGTGGCCGACACCCGTTGTGCGGGATAGGAGTCACGTCTGTGATGTTGGTGATCCTGTAACCACAAGCATTCAGTGCCCGAACCGCAGACTCCCGCCCGGGACCTGGCCCTTTTACGCATACATCAAGATTCTTTAAACCGTATTCGGCAGCGGCATTGCCAGCACGCTCCGCCGCTACCTGAGCTGCGAAGGGTGTCGATTTACGAGACCCGCGAAATCCTGACCCACCAGCAGTAGCCCAGGAGAGTGTGTTACCCTGACGGTCAGTGATGGTCACAATCGTGTTGTTGAAGGAAGCGTGGATGTGTGCAACACCATCCACAACCACCTTCTTCACTTTCTTTCGTGACCGTGTACCTGGCTTTGCCATACTCGAATTATTCCTGCCTCAAAGTGAACAAAAACACCGGATCATTTACGGATGGGCTTGCGTGGCCCCTTACGGGTACGCGCATTGGTTTTGGTGCGCTGCCCCCGAACCGGAAGACTGCGGCGGTGGCGTAGCCCCCGGTAGCATCCAAGATCCATAAGGCGCTTGATGTTCATGTTGACCTCACGACGGAGGTCCCCTTCAATCGTGTACTCACCCACTGCAGAACGCAGCTTTTCGATCTGCTCGTCACCCAAACTGGAAATCTTGGCAGCAGGGTCTACACCGGTGGCCGCACAGACACTCCTGGCAGTATGGATGCCCACACCAAAGATATAAGTCAGAGATATAACAGCGTGCTTGTTATCCGGGATATTGACGCCAGCAATACGGGCCATTCAGTCGTCTCCGTGCGTTCCACCTGGGGCAGCAAGCGTATCATTGCGAGCCAGCCTCGAAAGTCTGATAAAAAAATGGGGGCGTATGCTAAAACATGAAGGCTCCAGAAATCAACCCAAAACGGGATGTTTCCCAAGAAAAGTACCCATCATCTTTCGAAGCCACGCCGGTAATACATCAGCCTTGGCGCTGTTTGTGCCTTGGCTCCTTACTGCAAATAACGCGGACCCTACCTTTACGTTTAATCAATTTGCAGTCACGACAGATCTTCTTTACCGAAGCTCGCACTTTCATAAAAATCTCCAACAATTACTCCAGGGCACCAGGCTAGCGAACCAGACCACCGGCACCATAGCTTTTAAGATTGGCTTTTTTCATCAGCGACTCATACCGGTTCGACATTGTATGAGACTGAATCTGCGCCATGGTATCCATGACCACCACAACAACGATGAGCAGGGAAGTTCCCCCCAGATAAAAAGGAACATTCGCCCAGACAACGAGAAATTGCGGCAACAAGCAGACCAAAGACATATAAACAGCTCCCACAAGGGTCAGCCTTGTCAGAGTCGCATCAATATGTCGGGCTGTCTGCTCACCCGGCCGGATTCCCGGAATAAACGCCCCAGACCTTTTCAGGTTGCTTGCAACATCCCTTGGATTAAAAACAAGCGCAGTGTAGAAAAAACAGAAGAACACAATGCCCGCTGTAAACAAAACAATGTTCAGGGGCTGGCCTGGGCCCAGAGCCAGAGCAATATTCTGAAGCCATTCCCAACCCTCACCCTGACCAAACCACTGGGCCACCGATGCGGGAAACAGCAAAATACTGGACGCAAAGATCGCCGGAATCACTCCCGCCATGTTTATCTTCAGGGGAAGGTGGCTGCTTTGGGCAGCAAACAGCTTGCGCCCCTGCTGACGCCGGGCATAGCTCACCGAAAGGCGGCGCTGCCCCCTTTCTATGAACACAACACCAGCGACAACAGCCACCGCCAACAAAGCCACCACGAGCAGCGCCAGAATGTTGAGATCTCCCTGGCGGGCCGACTCGAAAGAGTGAACCACAGCACCGGGAAGACCTGCCACTATACCGGCAAAGATCAGAATGGAGATACCATTGCCTATTCCTCTCTCCGTCACCTGCTCACCCAGCCACATCATGAACACGGCACCGGTCACAAAGGTAGTCACAGCGATAAAATAGAACCCGAACCCGGTACTGAAAGCCACTCCCTGGTTCGCCAGACCAACCGTCATGCCCGTTCCCTGCATAAGAGCAAGCAAGAGCGTACCGTAGCGCGTATATTGGTTTATTTTGCGCCGACCGCTTTCCCCTTCCTTTTTCATCTGCTCCAACTGGGGGCTGATAACTGTCATCAGCTGCATGATGATGGATGAGGAAATGTAGGGCATGATTCCCAGTGCCAGAACCGACATCCGTTCCAGCGCACCACCGGAAAACATATTGAACAAACCCAGAATCGTACCTTCATTCTGCCTGAAAAGCTCAGCCAGTCTGTCTGGATCTATACCGGGGACAGGAATATGAGCTCCTACCCTGTACACCACAATGGCGACAAACACAAAAAGGATGCGAGACCAAAGCTCCCCCAATCCATTTGAGCCATTTGCAGGCAACGTTCTGGCCATCTAGTCCTCGACCTTGCCACTGACCGCTTCAATGGCTGCACGGGCACCCTTGGTGACCGTAAGCCCCTTGACTGTCACAGCCTTCTTCAGTTCACCAGAGAGAAAGACACGAGCGCGTTTGACAGAAGCCGTCACCAAACGAGCGGCGCGCAAGGCCTCCAGATCGACGACGTCTGCTTCCACTTTTGCCAAGTCAGACAGGCGCACGCTGGCTGTAACACGGCCCACGCGAGAACTGAATCCATACTTGGGCAGCCTGCGCTGCAACGGCTGTTGACCGCCTTCGAAGCCCGGCTTGATGCTTCCGCCGGACCTGGACTTCTGTCCTTTGTGGCCGCGGCCACATGTCTTCCCCAGCCCGCTGCCCATGCCTCGCCCGGCACGCTTGGCGACCTTGCGACTCCCGGCTGCAGGAGAAAGAGTATTCTGTTTCATTTCACTCTCCTTCGACACGAACAAGATACCGGATCTTGTTCAACATGCCGCAGTTGGAAGGCGTATTGCTCACCTCGACGGTGTGGCCCACGCGGCGCAAGCCGAGACCACGCACACACGCCTTGTGGCGCTCAAGCCGACCCAGTGTACTTTTCACGAGGGTGATCTTGATCTTGTCCTCTGCCATGAAAACCTCACAGAATCTCTTCGACAGTCTTGCCACGTCTGGCCGCCACATCTTCGGGCGAACGCATATCAGCCAGGCCCTGGAAAGTGGCACGTATAACGTTTACCGGCTCGGTCGAGCCATAGCACTTTGCCAGCACATTCTGAACACCTACAGCTTCCAGCACGGCACGCATGGCACCGCCTGCGATAACACCCGTACCTTCAGAAGCAGGCTGCATGTAAATTTTGGAAGCGCCATGTGACGCTTTTACCGGGTACTGGATCGTGGAACCATTCAGGTTCACACGGATCATGCTGCGACACGCAGACTCCATCGCTTTCTGGATAGCGGCCGGAACCTCACGCGCACTACCACGTCCGAAACCGACCTTGCCCTTGCCATCGCCCACCACGGCCAACGCAGTAAAACCAAAGACACGACCGCCTTTGACCACTTTGGCTACACGGTTTACCTGCACCAGCTTTTCGACCAGGCCTTCTTCGTTGCCCCGGTCGCCGCCACGCTCTTCTCTTGCCATAGCCCCTACCCTAGAATTTCAGCCCATTGGCACGGGCTGCTTCAGCCAGCGCTTTAACACGACCGTGGTACATGAATCCGGAGCGATCAAACGCCACCTTCTCAACACCAGCAGCCTTGGCACGCTCTGCCACCAAGGCGCCCACTTTCTCAGCCGCCCCTATGTTTCCTGTGGCCGCCTCACGCAGTTCCTTCTCAACTGTTGAAGCAGAAGCCAAAACCTTGTCACCCGTTCCCCCTATAATCTGGGCGTAGATGTGACGCGGCGTACGATGCACCGTCAGACGAACAGCGCCCAGCTCACGCATCTTCATACGCGAACGCTTGGCACGGCGCAACCGGGATACTCTTTTCTCACTCATGACCTTGACCTTAAACCTCGTATCCCGTTACTTCTTCTTGGCTTCCTTACGACGCACAACCTCGTCAGCGTAACGGATACCCTTGCCCTTGTAAGGCTCTGGACGACGGAAATCGCGTATTTCAGCAGCCACCTGTCCCACCAACTGCTTGTCGATTCCCTTGATCACGACTTCCGTCTGACTGGGAACTTCCACAGCAATTCCGGTGGGGAGTGCGTAATCCACCGGGTGAGAAAAGCCCAGAGACAGATTCAGGGTCTGTCCTTTGAGCTGCGCTCTGTAACCGACACCAACAAGCTGCAGCTTCTTCTCAAAGCCGCCATGGACGCCCTTGACCATATTGCCAACAAGCGCCCGTATAGTGCCGGACATGGCACGAGATTTCTTGCTGCCATCCCTGGCATCAAAAGTCAGCACGCCATCCTTCTTGTTGATAATCACAAGAGGATGCGTGTTCATCTGCAGCTGTCCTTTGCTGCCCTTGACTACAACGCAATCAGAATTCAGATCAACTTCCACACCTGCGAGAATTTCGACAGGCATCTTTGCCAGACGGGACACAGTTTATTCCCCCCTTAAAATACAGTGCAAAGCACTTCGCCGCCCACGCCCTGGGCCCGGGCAGCGCGGTCGGTCATTACCCCCTTACTGGTGGTAACGATCGCAATTCCAAGGCCACTATTTACCTTGGGAAGAGAGTCAGCACCCTTGTAAGCGCGCAATCCAGGCCGACTGACACGCTTGAGTGTTTCTATGGCGGGACGGCCTTCGAAATATTTCAGGCTGACGGTCATCCAGCGCTTGATATCACCTTCAACGCTGTAATCAAGAATGAAGCCTTCCTCTCTCAGGACTCTGGCAACTTCTGATTTTATTTTTGAGGCCGGCATGCCTACAGTGGCATGTCCCGACTTCTGGGCATTACGGATACGGGTCAGCATATCCGCCAACGTGTCCTGCATACTCATTTTCTGATTTCTCCGGCGATCACCAGCTGGCCTTGACAAGGCCTGGAACATCGCCACGCATGGCAGCTTCACGCAGCTTGATCCGACTCAGACCAAATCTGCGCATATAGGCGCGTGGACGCCCTGTAATACGACAACGGTTGCGCAGGCGCACTTTGGATGCGTTGCGTGGCTGAGCCTGCAAAGCCATCCTCGCTTGCCAACGCTCTTCATCCGAGCTTTCGACATTGCTGATAACCGCCATCAGCGCAGCACGCCTCTGCGAAAAGCGGGCAACAACCTGCTGCCGCTTCCGCTCGCGCTGCTTCATGGATTCCTTAGCCATATGCTCTCTGCTCTCTCCGATCTCAACTGCGGAAAGGAAAATTGAACGCTTTCAGGAGGGCTCGCCCTCCCTCATCATCCTGGGCAGTCGTCGTCAGGGTGACATCCAGACCGCGCAGACTATCAATTTTGTCGTAGTCTATCTCGGGAAAAATAATCTGTTCCCGCACACCCAAGCTGTAATTTCCACGTCCATCAAAGGAGTTGGCACTCAAGCCTCGGAAATCACGCACGCGCGGCAAGGCTATGTCGATGAAGCGCTGGAGAAACTCATACATACGCACGCCACGCAAGGTCACCTTGACCCCTATGGGCCAGCCTTCCCGCACCTTGAACCCGGCAACAGACTTGCGCGCCTTGGTGACAACAGGCTTTTGACCTGCAATCTTCTGCATATCGCTCACAGCATGCTCAATGACTTTTTTGTCACCGATAGCCTCACCCACACCCATATTCAGGGTGATTTTCTCAAGACGAGGAACCTGATGCACATTGGCAACACCCAGTTCCTTCATCAAGGCAGGAATCAGCTTGCTGCGGTAGACTTCTTTCAATTCTGCCATTTACCAGCCCCTCACACGTCAACCGGCTTGCCGTTCGACTTGAACACGCGCTGCTTCTTGCCTTCATCAGACAAGGAGAAGCCCACGCGGTCAGCCTTTTCGGACTCCGGATTCCATATGGCTACGTTAGACGCCTGAACAGGGGCCTCCCGGGTTATTATGCCACCGGCACGGCCCAGCGCAGGTTGCGGCTTCTGGTGCTTTTTCACCAGATTGACACCCTGAACAACCAGGCGGTTGTCAGCACGAACCGCCAGAACCTTGCCGCGTTTGCCGCGATCCTTGCCTGTAAGTACGACGACCTCATCGTCACGACGAATCTTCTTCACGCTAACTCCTACAGGACCTCCGGTGCCAAAGAAATGATCTTCATGAACTGTTCTCCACGAAGCTCACGTGTCACCGGGCCAAAAATGCGGGTTCCAACCGGCTGATTCTGCGCGTTCAGAAGAACAGCCGCATTTCCATCAAAGGAGATCAAAGAGCCATCAGGACGCCGCACACCTTTGCGGGTGCGAACAACGACAGCACTCATGACCTGACCTTTCTTGACCTTGCCACGAGGAATCGCTTCCTTGACTGTCACTCTGATAATGTCGCCGACGCCAGCATAGCGCCTGCCAGCACCTCCCAGCACCTTTATACACTGAACACGGCGGGCACCGCTATTATCGGCAACCTCGAGCTCTGTTTCGGTTTGAATCATTTTTCAGCTCTCTTCAAATTGCAGGCCTGGGCGACCACGCTGGCCGCCCTCCCAGCCTTATATTTGATGCGCACGCCTCACAACAGAGACCAGTGTAAAAAACTTGCTCTTGGAAATGGGACGTGTCTGACGAACATTAACGACATCGCCAACACGACATTCGTTCATTTCATCATGAACATGCAGCTTGGTAGAACGCTTGACTTGCTTCCCATACAGGGGATGCTTCACGCGACGCTCTACAAGCACGGCGACAGTCTTGTCTCTGCCGTCACTCACCACCTTGCCGGTGATAGTGCGAAATGTCTTCTCTTCAGTCATCTTCTAGCTACCTGCCTTTTCCGCCAATACCATCTTGCAGCGGGCAATATCCCGACGGGCTTTTTTGAGAAGATGGGTCTGCTTCAGTTGATCCAGGCTCTTTTGCATGCGGTAGTTAAAACAATCGCGCAACAAAGAGAGCAAATGTGTCTGCAGCTCATCAGCAGATTTTTCTCGCAGCTCTACCGCAGTCATGAGACAGGCCCCCGTTTCACAAATACCGTCTTGACAGGAAGCTTGGCAGCCGCCAGCTGAAAGGCTTCACGCGCCAGCTCTTCAGGGACGCCCTCCATTTCATAGAGGACCCGACCTGGCTGAATCTGTGAAACCCAATACTCGACGCTGCCTTTACCCTTACCTTGCCGCACTTCAAGCGGCTTTTTCGTAATCGGCTTGTCGGGAAAAATACGAATCCATATTTTTCCGCCACGCTTGATATGACGCGTCATCGCCCGACGTGCAGCCTCAATCTGACGGGCAGTTATACGTCCTCGCCCAACAGATTTCAATGCATAATCGCCGAAGCTGACGGCAGAACCACGCTGCGCCAGCCCACGATTACGACCCTTCATTTGTTTGCGGAACTTGGTACGCTTAGGTTGGAGCATACTGGGAACTCCTTACGCCGTCCGTTCAGTGGCTTTCTTGCGAGGACGACGAGCTACCTTCTTCTGTTCTCTGTCTTCCTCGTGAACGCCACCAATAATTTCACCCTTGAAGATCCACACCTTGACGCCAATCACGCCATAGGTTGTCTGAGCCTCACAGGCGGCATAGTCAATATCTGCACGCAGGGTGTGCAAGGGAACGCGCCCCTCACGCTGCCACTCTTTACGTGCGATCTCGGCCCCGCCAAGACGTCCGGAAAGGCAAATCTTGACACCCTTGGCTCCCTGACGCATGGCACTTTGAACGGCCCGCTTCATGGCGCGACGAAACATGACCCGACGCGCCAACTGGCTGGCAACAGACTGTGCCACCAGCTTGGCGTCGATTTCCGGACGGCGTATCTCGCCAATACTCACGTGCACAGGCACGCCCATCATCTGACCCAGGGACTGACGCAGCTTCTCTACGTCTTTGCCTTCCTTGCCAATCACCACGCCGGGACGCGCCGAATGGATAACAACCTGGGCATTCTGGGCAGGACGTTCAATATCAATGTGACTGACAAACGCATGATCAAGCTTCTTGCCCAGATAATCACGCACTTTCAGGTCAGCTATCAGCTTTTCAACGTAGTCCGCACCTTCTGCATACCATGTCGAAGAGTGCTTTTTGACTATTCCAAGGCGAAGACCCTTGGGATGTACTTTTTGACCCATGATCGCTCCTAAACCTCTGCAACCTTCACGGTAATATGGCAGGACCGCTTCAGGATGCGATCAGCACGTCCTTTGGCCCGAGGCCTGGTACGCTTCAACGTCATACCTTCATTGACAAACGTAGAAGATACCCTCAATTCATCTATATCCATGCCATCGTTATGCTCGGCATTGGCGACAGCTGACTCCAGAACCTTTTTGACAAGACCCGAAGCCTTCTTGGTGCTGAAGGTCAGAATATCCAATGC
This sequence comes from Kistimonas sp. bin40, assembly GCA_002238585.1. Taxonomy (GTDB): domain Bacteria; phylum Pseudomonadota; class Gammaproteobacteria; order Pseudomonadales; family Endozoicomonadaceae; genus Sansalvadorimonas. Next base: position 28,784 of record MPMQ01000007.1, read on the forward strand.
CTCGGGGATGCTTTTGCCCCGGATCATATCCACAACCAGACGCGCTTTCTGGGCAGAAATGCGAGCGCCTTTGTGCATAGCGGTCACTTCTCTCACTTCCATACCTCCTAACGCTTCCTGGCTTTCTTGTCTGCGGCATGTCCGCGATAGGTTCGCGTCGCGGCAAACTCACCCAGCTTGTGCCCTACCATCTCTTCCGAGATGAACACGGGAACATGCTGGCGCCCGTTATGCACGGCAATGGTCAGACCAACCATCTGGGGCATAATCATTGAACGACGAGACCAGACTTTAATCGGGCGTTTGTTGCCTGTCTCAACAGCTGTCTCCACCTTTTTCAGAAGGTGCAGATCAATAAAGGGGCCTTTCTTCAGCGAGCGTGGCACTGTGTATCCTCCCGGAGCTTACTTGCTTCGACGACGGACAATGAATCTGTCCGTACGCTTGTTGGAGCGCGTTTTGCGACCCTTGGTGGGCTGACCCCAAGGCGTCACCGGATGACGTCCTCCAGAGGTCCTTCCCTCACCACCACCATGGGGGTGATCCACCGGGTTCATGGCCACACCGCGCACAGTTGGCCGCACACCACGCCAGCGCCTGGCGCCAGCCTTGCCCAAAGAACGCAGCCCCTGCTCCCCGTTTGAAACTTCACCCAGTGTCGCACGACACTCGGCAAGCACCTTGCGCATTTCTCCTGAGCGCAACCGCAAGGTAACGTAAGCACCTTCCCGGGCGACCAGCTGCGCCGAAGTACCCGCAGAGCGCATCATCTGCGCCCCCTTGCCGGGCTTGAGTTCCACACAGTGGATAACAGAACCCTGGGGAATATTGCGCAAGGGCAGACAATTGCCCGGCTTGACCGGCGCATGCGCCCCGGAAACCAGCTGACTACCTGCCTTGACGCCCTTGGGCGCGATTATGTAGCGGCGGTCCCCGTCGGCATACTTCAGGAGCGCGATATGCGCCGTCCGATTGGGATCATACTCCAGACGCTCGACAGTAGCCGGAACGCCATCCTTGTTGCGACGAAAATCAATAATGCGGTACTGCTGCTTGTGACCACCACCAACATGACGGGTCGTTATACGACCAGCGTTGTTTCGTCCGCCGCTCTTGCTCTTCTTCTCCACCAAAGGGGCATAAGGCTTCCCTTTGTGCAGATCCGCTCCAACGACCTTGGCTACAAAGCGGCGCCCAGGAGAAGTGGGCTTGCACTTGACGACACTCATTGACTGGCTCCTTGGGCAACACTCGTAAAGTCAATGAAGTGACCACTGCTCAAGGTCACGTAAGCTTTCTTCCAGTCGCTGCGCTTACCCATGCCCCGCGCTGTACGGCGCGTCTTGCCCTTGACGTTAATAGTGGTTACAGAGCTGACTTCAACCTTGAAAATATGCTCAACAGCTTTCTTCACTTCCAGCTTGTTGGCATCTGGAAGAACCTTGAAAGTGTACTGGTTGTGCAATTCAGATATGAGAGCACTCTTTTCGGAGATATAGGGTGACAAAAGCACCTTCAGCAAGCGTTCCTGACTCATCCCAACATCTCCTCGAACTGCTTGAGCGCACCGACAGTCATGACCACCTTGTCATGCGCCATCAGGCTGACGGGATCCACAGCCTGAACATCACGAACATCGACCAGCGGTATATTGCGCGCAGACAGATACAGATTACGATCGACCGTATCAGACACAACAAGCGCATTGGTCGCCTCAAGCTCTGCCAGCCTGGCGGCCATATCCCGTGTCCTGGGCGCGCTGATTTCGAAGCGGGAGACAACAACCAGCCGCTCCTGGCGCACCAGCTCGGACAGAATGGAACGCAAGGCCCCACGATACATTTTTTTGTTCAGCTTCTGGGCATGATTGCGAGGGCTGGCAGCAAAAGTTACACCGCCCCCACGCCACAGCGGGCTGCGGATACTGCCTGCGCGAGCACGGCCTGTACCTTTCTGGCGGAAGGGTTTGCGCCCTCCCCCCCTGACATCACTGCGCGTCTTCTGACTCTTGGTTCCCTGGCGTCCACCTGCCAGAAAGGCCACAACCGCCTGATGAACCAGCGGCTTGTTCAGCTCGGCACCGAAAGCAACGTCAGACACCTCAAGATTGTCGGCGTCTACAACATTCAGATTCATAATCTCCCCTCCTGTCAGGCCAGATCAGCTGCTTTGACAGCAGGTTTGACGATGACATCACCGCCCACAGCGCCAGGCACAGCACCCTTGATCAACAGAAGATTACGCCCGGTATCCACGCGAACAACTTCCAATGACTGAACAGTCACTCTGGCATTACCCATCTGTCCGGCCATCTTCTTGCCCTTGAAAACACGACCGGGAGTCTGACACTGCCCGATAGAGCCCGGGGCCCGGTGAGACAGGGAGTTGCCATGGCTCATATCCTGGGTACGGAAATTCCAGCGTTTTACGCCACCCTGAAAACCTTTTCCCTTGGAGCAACCGGTCACATCCACCTTCTGACCATCGGAGAACAACTCCACAGTCAGCCGACCTCCGACCTTGAGATCCGAAGCCTCGTCCAGACGGAACTCCCAAAGCCCACGACCCGACTCAACACCAGCACTGGCAAAGTGACCTGCAGCAGGGCGGTTCACCCTGGATTCCTTGCGTGTACCACAAGTGACCTGAACAGCAGAATAACCATCAACCTCTTCTGTTCGAATCTGGGTGATCCGATTGGGATCCACCTCGACAACAGTTACCGGCACAGACTCACCTGCCTCGGTAAATATGCGGGTCATCCCGCATTTTCTTCCGACAAGACCCAAAGATCTCTTGCCGTTTTCTTGACCAGACATACGTCCACCTCTTCTTTCGTGTACGGGGCTTTTACCCGCTATGGCCGCCCATTCCAGAGCGTTACACAGGACCGAACGACGAGCATCCGACCGAAACCAGACCGCTCTCCTGTGAGCGGCATCTTCAGCCAGACGCCCAAGTCGACAGCCTGAATTTTTTTATCCCAATCCGATCTGAACTTCCACACCCGCAGCCAAGTCAAGGCGCATGAGCGCATCAACCGTCTTGTCAGTGGGCTCAACGATGTCCAGCAAGCGCTTGTGTGTACGAATCTCGTACTGATCACGCGCATCCTTGTTGACGTGGGGAGAAATAAGAATTGTGAATTTTTCTTTGCGGGTCGGTAATGGAATAGGGCCCCGCACCTGAGCACCAGTACGCCGGGCTGTGTCAACAATCTCCTGAGTCGACTGATCGATCAGGCGGTGATCAAAAGCCTTGAGTCGAATGCGAATTTGTTGAGTTTTCGGCTGCTGACTCATTTATGGTCACCTGGCTCTCGCTTGAAATTAAAGAACGGCCCTACCTCTTCTCTTCTTTCATCTGACAAAGCATCTGACAAAGCATCTGACAAAGCATCTGACAAAGAGGGCAGGCTATCTAAGGAGGTGCGCATCATAAGAGCCGATCAAGACAGTGTCAACACGCAGTCGCACTCAATATGCACCAGAACGGAATTAATGCCACATTTCCAGCAAAAAACCCACAAACGCGAGCCCGGTCCGCCAACAAGGAGTCCGGCGAAAACCGCAAAAGTCACTCCAGACGAAGAAGCAGTCTTCTTTTGCGAAGAACCCACTCGCCTTTCAGGCACACCTATGCACACCAGCCCTATGCTGCCTTGCAGCACAGCCACGAATGACAGAACGACCTGGACTACCAGCAACCAAACAAGACGACAGCAAAACCCAGAGTGCCAGCAAAAGCGCACACAAGGGGAACATCTTGACTGCAACAACCGGCACGAGAACAGAGAGGGAGAAAGGAAAGGACCGCACCTTCACCAGAGAAGGTGCGGGAAAGCAGCCGCCAGAAAGGTTAGTGAACCCTCCCTGACGACCACCGAAGACAGCAATCAAGCAATAATCTTGGTCACCACACCGGCACCAACAGTACGACCACCCTCGCGAATAGCGAACTTCACACCCTCTTCCATAGCGATAGGATTTATCAGTTCGACAGCAAAAGTGACACGGTCCCCCGGCATCACCATCTCCACGTCAGCAGGCAAAGTAATCGAGCCTGTTACGTCAGTAGTACGAAAGTAAAACTGTGGGCGATAGTTCGAGAAGAACGGGCTGTGGCGCCCTCCTTCATCTTTGCTCAACACATAGACCTCAGCCTCAAACTTGGTGTGAGGCGTAATGCTGCCCGGCTTGGCAAGGCACTGGCCACGCTGAACCTCTTCACGCTTGAGCCCGCGCAAAAGAACTCCCACGTTCTCTCCGGCACGACCTTCGTCCAGAATCTTGCGAAACATCTCAACACCAGTGACCGTGGTCTTCTTCGTGTCCTTGATGCCAACAATCTCCACTTCTTCGCCGGTCTTGATGACACCACGCTCTACACGGCCTGTAGCCACAGTTCCTCTTCCAGAAATGGAAAGAACGTCCTCGATGGGCAACAGGAACGGCTGATCGACAGCCCGCTCAGGCTCAGGAACAGAAGAATCCAGAGCCGCGAGAAGCTCACGTATCGGCTCCGCAGCAGCAGCATCACCTTCCAGAGCCTTAAGCGCAGAGCCTTTGATGACCGGTATATCGTCACCCGGGAAATCGTACGCACTCAGAAGCTCACGCACTTCCAACTCCACCAGCTCCAGCAACTCTTCATCGTCGACCATGTCAGCCTTGTTCAGGAAGACAACAATGTTGGGAACACCAACCTGACGAGCCAGCAGAATGTGCTCACGCGTCTGGGGCATGGGGCCATCAGCGGCAGAACATACGAGAATCGCACCGTCCATCTGGGCAGCACCGGTGATCATATTTTTCACGTAGTCAGCGTGGCCGGGGCAGTCTACGTGAGCGTAATGACGACTCTCGGTCTCGTACTCAACATGGGAGGCGGCGATAGTAATGCCTCGCGCCTTCTCTTCAGGAGCGTTGTCAATTTGATCAAAGGCCTTGGTCTCGCCCCCGAAGCTTTCAGCGCAGACCTTGGTCAAGGCCGCTGTCAGCGTCGTCTTACCGTGGTCAACGTGCCCAATTGTTCCCACATTGACATGGGGCTTGGTGCGGTCAAATTTCTCTTTAGCCATTTCGGTTTTACTCTACCTTCATATGGATTCACCCGAATCCGGAACGTCTTCAGCCCTGACCAGCCTTGATGACAGCTTCCGCCACACTCGAAGGAGCCTCTGCGTACTCAGCAAACTCCATAGTGTAGGTTGCACGCCCCTGCGTACTCGAACGCAGATCCGTCGCATAGCCGAACATCTCACCCAAAGGAACTTTTGCCTGAATAGTCTTTCCAGCCGGGGTGTCTTCCATCCCCTCAACCAGTCCGCGACGACGATTCAGGTCTCCCATCACGTCACCCATATAGTCTTCCGGTGTTACCACCTCAACCTGCATCATGGGTTCCATCAAGACAGGGGAAGCCTGCGGCGCATATTTCTTCAGAGCCTGGGATGCGGCGATTTTAAACGCCATCTCACTGGAGTCAACCTCGTGAAAGGAGCCATCATACAAACGCGCCTTGAGCCCCAGCAGCGGATAACCTGCCAGAACACCATTGCGCATCTGCTCCTCAATGCCCTTCTGAACCGCCGGGATATACTCCTTGGGAATGGTGCCGCCCACGATCTCGTTGACGAACTCCAGCCCATCCTCTCCGTCATCCGCCGGAGAAAACTCGATCACAACGTGGCCATACTGCCCACGCCCTCCCGACTGCTTGGCAAACTTGTGATCAGCTTCGATTTTGGTTCTGAGCTTCTCACGATATGCCACCTGGGGCTTGCCGATGTTCGCCTCGACCTTGAACTCCCGACGCATGCGGTCAACCAGTACATCAAGGTGCAACTCACCCATCCCTGAGATGATTGTTTGACCACTCTCCTCATCCGTTTTTACCCGGAAAGAGGGGTCTTCCTGAGCCAGTTTGCCCAGCGCTATACCCATTTTTTCCTGGTCAGCCTTGGACCTGGGCTCAACTGCCACAGAAATCACAGGGTCAGGGAACTCCATGCGCTCCAGAACAATGGAATGATCCGGATCACACAAGGTTTCCCCCGTCGTGACATTTTTCATCCCGATCAAAGCCACTATATCCCCAGCCAGAGCTTCCTTGATCTCTTCCCTGTTGTTGGAGTGCATCTGCACCATGCGCCCAATGCGCTCACGCTTGCCTTTGACGGAATTGACAACAGTGGATCCCGATTTCGCAACGCCCGAGTAGACGCGCGCAAATGTGAGGGTGCCCACAAAAGGGTCCGTGGCAATCTTGAACGCCAGCGCAGAAAAAGGCGCGTCATCGTCGGCAACCCGCTGCTCGACAACAGACTCACCCTCTGCCGTTTCGCCAACCACACCCTCAATTGCTGCCACCTCAAGAGGAGAGGGCATGTATTCGATGACGGCATCAAGAACCGCCTGAACCCCTTTGTTCTTGAAGGCGGAACCACCGAAGACAGGAATGATTTCGTTAGCCAGCGTTCGCTGCCGTATACCCGCCTTGACTTCTTCCTCGGACAGCTCCCCGGACTCCAGATACTTGTCCATGAGCTCGTCAGAAGCCTCAGCCGCAGCTTCCACCAGACTCTCACGCATACTGGAACAGGCTTCCAGCATGTCTGCGGGCACATCGCCATATTCGAAAGTCATGCCCTGGTCTTCTTCGTTCCAGAGAATCGCTTTCATCTTGACCAGGTCAACAACACCCTTGAAAGCATCCTCAGCACCTATGGTCATCTGCATAGGAACGGCCGTGGCACCCAGTCGCTCACGCAACTGATCCACAACCATGAGATAGTCGGCACCAGCACGGTCCATCTTGTTGACGAAAACCATGCGCGGCACCTGGTACTTGTTCGCCTGACGCCAGACTGTTTCTGTCTGAGGCTGCACCCCGGAGGAACCACACAAAACAACCACCGCACCATCAAGAACACGCAGGGAACGCTCCACTTCAATAGTGAAATCCACGTGTCCCGGCGTGTCTATGATGTTGACGCGATGCTCATCGAACTGGGCATCCATTCCACGCCAGAAGCAGGTGGTGGCAGCCGAGGTGATGGTGATTCCCCGCTCCTGCTCCTGCTCCATCCAGTCCATGGTGGCTGCACCATCGTGCACCTCACCAATCTTGTGAGACATTCCCGTGTAGAACAGAACCCGCTCGGTCGTCGTCGTCTTGCCCGCATCGACGTGGGCACAGATACCGATGTTACGGTAGCGGCGTATCGGGGTTTTACGGGCCACAACGCAATCCTCTGCTAATAAACAACTGAATCAGAAACGGTAGTGAGAGAAAGCCTTGTTGGCTTCGGCCATGCGGTGGACATCGCCCCGCTTCTTGACCGCTGCCCCTTTTTTCTCTGAGGCATCACAGATTTCGCCAGCCAGACGCAAGGCCATGGACTTTTCGCCACGCTTGCGGGCAGCGTCCACCAGCCAGCGCATGGACAGCGCTGCACGACGGGAAGGGCGCACCTCGACGGGAACCTGATAAGTCGCACCACCCACACGGCGGCTTTTGACCTCCACCAAGGGAGAAATCGCTTCAAGCGCAGCCTCAAAGACCTCAAGGGGACTTTTTCCACTGCGCTTCTCGACAGTATCCAGAGCCCCGTAGACGATGCGCTCGGCAACGGCTTTTTTACCACTGACCATCACATGATTGATAAACTTGGCCAGCACCGTGCTGCGGAACTTGGGATCCGGAAGAACCTCACGTTTGGCAACAATACGTCTTCTTGGCATGAAAAAATCCTCAATTCAGGCAAATCCGAGATCAGACTGCGACTCGGCCTTACTCTTGAACTCGTGTGAACTCGTGTGAACTCGTGTTCGTGTTCGTGTTCGTGTTCGTGTTCGTGTTCGTTTCAACTCTGGTCCGTTTGCCATCAAGCCACTTTGGGCTTCTTGACTCCGTACTTGGAACGCCCTTGCTTACGATCACTGACACCCTGGGTATCAAGCGTACCGCGCACTGTGTGGTAGCGAACACCTGGCAAGTCCTTGACACGACCGCCACGAATCAGAACCACCGAGTGCTCCTGCAGGTTGTGCCCTTCCCCACCTATGTAGGAAGTCACCTCCAGGCCATTGGTCAAACGCACACGACACACTTTCCGCAAAGCCGAGTTCGGCTTCTTGGGTGTTGTTGTATAGACACGCGTACAGACACCCCGCTTCTGCGGACAGCCCTGCAACGCAGGAACGTCTGTCTTTCTGAGCTTGCGCTTGCGTGGCTTGCGCACCAACTGATTGATTGTCGCCATCCGGCATCCTCTCTATCTGACTACCTGTTTCTGACCCCGTTGCGGCCGTTACGCCGACAGACTCCAGGTCAATGGAACAACAGGAAGCAAGTCCCTTCGGACAACAACCCGCACCAGGCCCACATGCCCCCAAGGGAACCGCGAACCCCCAATGACACCTCAGCCACCACATCGAAACAGAAAACGAAAAAGGCGCGGAATTTTATACAACGCAGAGCCCCAACGTCAAGACACGAATGACAGCCCGCCAGCTCGCGCTGAAAAAGTTCTGTCCCCAAGCGGCACTATCACGAATAATGAAGGCCAAAACACAGAAGGCACCCCATGCAACGGTTGGTCACACTGCTACTCTTGTCGTTCACACCCTGGATCGCACTACCCGCCCCGGCAGTCAACGAGGCCTGGTACCAGCAGGTATGGTGCGATGGCATAGGCGGGCGCACAGAAGCCGAACTGGACTCCGGCCAACGGGTGGACTGCCTCACAGAGACCTACGCCATAGAGATGGACTTCGCTCACAAGTGGACAGAAGCCATTGGACAATCCCTGCAATACGCCCTGCTCACCGAACGCAAGGCCGGCATCGTCCTCATTCTTGAGTCAGCCCAGGACAAACGCCACCTGGCACTGGCGCGCCGTGTCATCAGCCACTACAAACTGCCAGTCACACTCTGGCCTCTCGGGCCCTGACCGGCTTCCTGCTGCCCACCGACGCGCGGGAGAGGTGTAACGGCTCCCCGCTGGTTACTTTTCACGGCATCCATCAACGTCCCCCACTCCTGCTCGGACGCTACAGATTCCACCGGCTTGTAGTTGGCTTGCTGTCTTGTCAAAGAACGTTCGCTGTAACGCGACAGAAGCATAATATCAACCCGTCTGTTCAGCGGATCATTGCCGGCATAGCCCCGCAAGGGCGCCAGGGAGGCCACGGAGACGGTGGAAGCCACCTGCCAGAAAGACAAACCTCCAAAGACCAGCGTCTTCCTGACTGTCTCCGCTCTACGGGCTGCCAGCGCCCAGTTGCCGTCCAGATAGCCCTCACCGCGCCCACGCGTATCGGCGTGCCCCATGATCACAATACGACGCCGCAGCAAGCCGACCGGCCGCGCCAGCGCCAACACCAGATCCTCGTAGAAAGGCTCCAGCTGGCTGCTGCCAGAACGAAAAGGAGGCCCCTGGTCCGACTGCACTATGGAAATGAGAACCCCCTGCGGCAGACTGCGAATCTCAAGTCCCCGGCGCTTGCCGAGCAGAGTCGAGCCCCCTTTACCCCTGGCTCCCTGACTGGCCAACCCACGTAGCCTCTCCGTCCCCGAAGCCTTGTTCCCATTGAGCTGCGTGCCCGTTTTTCCGGAGGGCACCGCACGCAAAAATACGGGCAGTCCCTCGTGAAACGTGGCACCACCTGCCATGGAAACCGGACTGCTGCTGGAAGGGCGGGCAAATACTCCAGGATTGGTAAAGTAAGCGGATATGGACTTCTTCTGCACTTCGTTGGTGACTGAAACCAACCAAAGCACCAAAAAGAGCGACATCATCGAAATGGCAAAGTCAGCAAAAGCCACCTTCCACGACGAAGAGCCATGGTGTTCTTCGGCGCCAGTCTGGCGATAACGGTAGACAACTTTCTCTCCAGACACAGCACCGCTCCTTCCGAAAGACAAGAAAGGCTTGCCAATCAGACGCTGAGGCTGCCAATCAGAACCCTACTCTCAGACTCTCTTCCAGCTCAATGAAAGAAGGCCGGTCCTCATCCAGCAGCACGCGACGACCAGCATCAACGGCCATGGCAGGAGGGTAGCCTCGCAAACCTGCCACCAATGAGGCTTTGACACACTCGCACGCCAGCACCTCGCTTTTGCCCAGATCGTCGAGAACTGCTGCCAGCGGCCCCAGCACGCCATAACACAAAAGCACACCAAAAAAAGTCCCCACCAAAGCCGCTGCCACATGCAGTCCTATCATCTCAACAGGGCCGGAAATAGACTGCATGGTGATGATAATACCCAGCACCGCAACAACGATGCCGAATCCGGGACAGGCATCCGCTGTCCTCTGCAGCGCCTGGCCTGCACGCCTGAGATCCTCCCTGCACACCTGCAGCTCCTGCTCCATCGAGTTTTCCAGCTCACTGAACGCAATATTGCTCAGCGTGGTGACACGAAAGCTGTCCGTCATGAAGTGCAATACACGCGGACAAGCCATCACCTCAGGATATCTGGCGAAGATAGAACTTCCCTCCGGCGTCTCTATGTGTTCCTCCAGGGCATTGCGCCCCTGACGGCGCGACAGGTCCAGCAGATCAAACATCAGCTTGAGCAAATCCAGGTAAAACAAGCGACCAAAGCTCCCGCGATTACTCACCATGGAGCGAAGCCCTGCCAGCACCTGCAACTGCACCGATTTGGGCGTTCCCAGCATGAACGCACCCGCCGCCGCCGAGATGATCATGCCCATCTCTGCCGGCTGCCAGAGAGAACGCAGCATGCCATTCGAAAGGACAAAGCCTCCGACCACGCCACCCAGGACCAGCACAAGACCCAGCAACTTCAGCACGAATTTTCGCTCCCGGACGCGGGCACCCCAGACTCGGTAGTCGACCAGGCTCTCAGTCGCAACAGTGCCTGCTTGTGCAGTTGGCACACACGGGCCTCCGTCAGGCGAAACACAGCAGCAATCTCACACTGGTTGAACCCCTGATGGTAATAAAAATGCAACAACTGCCGTTCTGTCACAGGCAGGGCCGCCAGCGCCCGTTTCAGATATTCCTTCTTGTCACACCAGTCAACAAAATCCGGCCCCTCGCGCAGACTCGACACCGGATCTTCCAGCAGCGTATCCAGCTGCCCACACTCAATATCGAGAACCATACGCTGATAGTCGTGCAGAGCCATCCCCATGGCGCGGGCCAGCTCACGCTCGGTGGCCGCCCGTCCCAGGCGCTGCTCCAGTGCGGACATTGCCTCAGCAACGGCTATCGCCGAGCGACTGACCCGCCGGGGCCGCCAATCCATGCGCCGCAGCTCATCAACAACAGCACCTTCCACACGTGGGCGCGCAAACGCACGAAAGCACTCCTGTGCATCACTTTCACCACTGGTGAAAACACGCTGAGCCTCGGGACGAAAGCGCTGCGCCGCCTCCACCAGGCCAAAGAACCCGACTTGCAACAGGTCGTCGAGCATATCCAGCCGCTGGGCTCGCTCTGCCAGACGCCGGACCAGACGCCGGACCAGAGGCAAATGGCTCTCAACGAGCGACTGCCAGGCCAACCGGCCCTCCATCGTCGTTGAACGCCGGGGAACCGTACCCGGGTACCCCGGACAGCAAGAAGAAACCCGCTGCGCATACATAAGACTTACTGCACCACAAATCCTGTAAAAAGAAGATCATCAATACGCGGATACTTCATATTCTCCATCGCCAGGTGCTTGACCATATCCCGCGCCCGCACCCGGAACGACTCCCGCTTTTCAGGAACCAGCATAGACTCGTAACTCTGCCGTGACAGCAAATCCAGCAGCCGACTTCTGAAGATGGGCACGTACGCAGGAAGGTTTTTGGCGCACTTCTTGCTGTGCGTCACCAGAGACACATCCAGCTGCGCGTAGTGAGGTTCTTCGTCATCGACAAGGTTGATCACCAGACTCCCCAGCTCTTGATAGAGCGGGAAAGCTGACAGCGTATCCACGGGAGGAAGGTGCACCCTGTAGTGCTCTTCGTAGTAGAAAACGCCCCCCCCGACAAGGGCGGCCAGCAGCCCCATCTGCAGGATGCGATTCATTGGACACCTCAGGCAAATACATCAACCAGAGAAAAAGCAAGGCCGCGCGCCTGCCACGCATCAGACATACCACCGTCCTGGGCGACGAGACGAGAAGGGCTGGACGGATCAGGGTCCGGATCTGCAAGAGCTCGTCCCGAGTGGCTACCTGGTTCTCTATCCCCGCGCGCAGCACCCTGACCAAAATCGTCATCACGTCCGGAAACAGACACATCCACCGACGGATCGCCATGCCCGCCCGAACCTCCGACCAGATCACGAAAAGCAGGCAAGTGCCCCCTGAGAACATCGCACTGATCCGCGCTCCCCACCAAGTGCAGCGCGATCCGGCCCTCCTGTTTCAAGGCCAGAGCCTCCACCGTTCCCATCCGGTCTGTATGCATAAACGCACGCACACGGTCCGGCTGCTGGGGCAGATAGAAAAGCGTTGTCCGCCCTGAGCTGGAATTGTGTGACTGTGTCGTGCCAGCGGCATTGGCTACGCTGGCGATACTCTTGCCCGGCAGCCTGTCTTCACCCGTAGATGCGTCACAACCAGGGGCTCCGGCGACTTCAGCGGACGGCTCAACCGCAGGGAGTGTCACACCCGTGTCGCGGGGGGAAGTCGTCAGCTGTTTCCCGTTCGCGCGAAACATCGCTTCCACACCCGTATCCCGGGGGGATACCCCCTCACCACCTGGAGAAGTTGCACCGCCACCGACAGACGAGACCGGGACAGATGAACCGGCAGGTGCCGATGCGCGAATCACGCGCCCTGCCACGTCTTCCGACAAGCCAGAATCCTGCCAACGAAGCGTAGCCACCCCTCCCGCATCCCCTTTATGATCATCACCACCAGGGCATGCAACATGATGCGGGGGGAACCAGGCATGCTGCTCGCCTGTCCATTCCCGCTCAACAACCCCGTCACCGGCGGCATGGCTCCCGCTGTCAGCATCCTCACCATCGAGGAAAGCCAAAGACGACAGCAGACGTCCCTCCTCCGGCTCATCAGACAGCGCACAAGCATCTTCCTGCTGCACAGCGCAAACAAAAGGCGAGGCCCAGCTTTCGTCTTCGCCTCCAGCGCCCTGACAGCCAACACCGCCACCAGAGGAATCAGTACCCTCTGTCGCACATTCCTGCAACTCAGCCCCCGCCGCCTGCTCCAGCTCTGCCTCTGCCTCTGCCTCTGCAGCCAGGATGAGACTCCGGGAGCACAGAAAAACCAGCCCCGGCGACGTCGTGCCCGCTGCTGCACACCGGTCGGTCGATGCGTTCACGCTCAGAGTTGAAACGCCGCCTAGGCCGTCCATTCTGTTCCCGCCCCTGTTGTTATCGCTGCCACCGCCCCAGAGGATTCTTCTCCCTGCCCCGTCTGAACTTCCACCGGCACCACCCCCTGTCCATCGCTGGAAGACGACAGCGGTACATCGGGAGTGGCAGCCGCCAGATCGCGCCAGCCCTCCCGGAGTGTGCCAACAATCCGCCGCACAGCCTGCACCGGCTCGGCACTGTTCTCCACCATGGCCCGCAGCAGAAAAAACGAACACTGGTCGTAAAGAAAACCCAGCTGCTCGCCCAGCTCCCGTGCCTGACCATCCGCAGGACCATCCCGGGCATCCCGGGCGGGCACCCGCAAGCTACCCTGGAGTGCGGCAAAAATATCAAGGCAGCGGCCTGCCAGCTCGCCCCTGCGCGCCCCTGACACCGTCACACTCCCCTCAAGCTGGCACAAGATGTCATCCAGCCCCATCATCAAGACTTCCAGATCCCCCGCAGCAGTCTGGCGCCCCCCGCCAGCGTACTGCTGGTCGCGGTAATGCCCGCGCACACATCTGACAGGTTTCACCGCGCCCCCTCCTTGTCCCGGGATGGCAACAAGCCTTCCAGGGCCTCTTTCTGAGCCTGCCAGTGACGCACCGTTCGCTCCATCACTTCAAACTCGCTGCGTAGACGTTCAGTCAACTCAGTGCGCCTTTTTTCCAGCTGAACGCGGCCAGCCTGTACCCTGGCAAGGTCACGCTCCAGACGATCCATGCCAGACTCGCCTCCCAGACCCGTCTTGGCGAACGTCTCCAGCCTCTTCAGAAGCCGACCACAAGGCCCCTGATCAGAAGACACCAGGAAAAACACGTCACTCGGTCTGTCATGGAGTGCCTTGCGCAGCTGCGCCTCCTCCAGAGCAAGTCGCCCGTCACGCTGGCGCGTCACCCCCATCTCCGCCAAGGACCTGTAGACCGAATCCGGGTTGGTGTTGAACTCGCCCAGACTGCGTTCCAGTTCCGCCGACAACCGACGCGCAGCAGCACCTCCCGCACCGACAGCACTCTCCCGCATGGTGTCGCGAAAGCGGTTGTACTCTCTGACCACGTCTTCCACCGCCATCACCAGCTCTGCCTGGTTCATAGTGACGCTCACTTGCGCCGGCGCACCCGGCGGCGTTTCTCGCAGCAGATGCAACGCCAGGCCGCGCTGCTCCAGGCCTTCCGGGTAAACCTGAATCCGGTTGGAATCCCCCGATAAGGATACGCCGTCAATTTCGCACTTCATCCCCTGACCTGAAGTACTGCCACCATCCTTCCCCCCTTTGAACGATGCCACCAGTCCTCCATCGTCGTCCTTTTGGTCCAGCTTTTCTATCTTCAGCTTCCGGGCCGCACCATACTCACGTGCAGTCACTACGATACGGTAACCCTTTCCATCCGGCACAAGCCGGGCCGAAGCCAGGGAACCTGCTTCCTCGTTGATGGCCTTCACCACATCGGCGAGCTTCGCGTTGTCTGGAATGGCAATGCTCGCGTCAGCCTCCACCTGGCCCTTTACTATCAGGCTCAGCTTCAGTTCGCAGGGACCAAACTCCGTATCGTCCTTCCATTCCTTGGAGTGCATACGAAAGGGACGGGCCAGCCTCTCGATGGCCACCGAAAAGGAATCCGGCAGTCTGTCACCAAATCCCTTCCCCTCGATGGTGGCCACAGCGACGGTCGCTTCCAGGCAATCCGGACGCGACGACATCACCACAGGCCGCACGCTCTCATCCGCCAGGCGACGACAGCTGCTTTCCAGCAAGGCTCCGCCACTGTACAGGCGTCCCCGCATGGACAGCTCCTCCTCCAGACGTTGCTGGCGGCTCCCAAGCTCGCGCTCTTCGGCCGCAACACGCCCGGCGACCAGACTGCCTACAACAGCATCTATATCAATCCCGGATCCCTGGCCGGGAATACTCAGCCCGTGCATGACTCAGTCCACCAGCCCAATAAAAAACAACCACGCAAAGCCGTTCACCAGCGTAGCAGCTGGAGCACATCACGCGCCTGCTCATTGGCTTGCACCACCGTGGCAATACTGGCTTGCTTGAGAATTTGTAGCCGGGTCATTTCCGCCACCTCGCTGGCATAGTCGGCGTCCACAAGCCGACCGCGAGATGCGCTCATATTCTGGCGAATGTTCTGCAGGTTATAGACCGTATGTTCCACCCGATTCTGCATGGCACCCATGCAACCACGCTGGGTATCCACAAAGTTAATAGCATAATCCAGCACGGCAATGGCTTGCTGCGCACTTTCAGCATTCAGCACAGTAAGTTCTCTCAGCGAAAGAACGCCAGCCTCTCCAGTCAAAGCCACGTCGGCGTCCTTCCCCGTGATAGCGTCCGCCACGCTGCTCGCCACAGCCACCAGTTTCTCGGAAGTGTGGAATTCGATATAGCCCTTGACCGTGCCAGGATCGGTAACACCCGTTGTAAAGGTCAGTGCCACTGGTGGAGTAATCTCCGATCCATCTGATTTAAAACCTGAGAGTTCAGCGGAGGCCACCATCATCGCGCTAGAATCGCTTTCCGCCACCGTGATAGTCAAGTCATCTCCAGAAGCACTCTCCAGAATCAGTGCACCACCCTCGACTATTGCACGAACTCCCAATTTCGAATCGTCGTTGATAGCCGAAGCCCATTCTTTCAAAGCGTTACTCGCAACCAGTGCCTCGCCATCCTTCACAGAAAAATCGAAAGAGTTTGTATCATTCACAGTCAGCGTAACTGTCTCACCCGGCGATGCTGCTACATCACCTGCTCCCGCCTTAGCCGTCATTACCAGCTTTGCCTTGTTTTTCGCTGTAGCCACGACTCTTTTGCCGTTATCCGCGTGGTCGTTTATAGCCTTGGCAATCGTCGTTGCGCTATCGCCTTCCTTCACCTCCACCGTAAACGGGGAGAGGACGGGGACTTCACCGTCCAGTTCGACGACCGGGACATCCATAAAAGTCAATGTCTGCGCCACAGGCACCGCCACAGTCGTGGTCGCAACTCCACCCAAACTGAATGCCTCCCAACCCTTTACACGAACACCTTTCCCTGTGTCGGCGCAAGTCCCCATGTCCGGGGTCTTGATTCCCTCAGTCGCCATGCTGGGTACGCTCAAGCTCACTGTCTCGCAGCTATTGGCTCCTACCTGAAAGCTTTTGCCCTCGTAACTGCCATCCAGCAACTTGTTGGCACCGAAGCTGGTGGTTTCCGCAATACGGTCCAGTTCGGCCTTCAGCTGACTGACCTCTGCCTCCAATGCCTGCCTCTCACTCCTGCCGTTACTATCGCTGGCCGCCTGCAGGGCCAGATCGCGCATACGTTGCAAAATCTGAGTGTATTCGCCCAGTGCCCCTTCCACTGTTTGTGTCACCGACAGGCTATCACTCGCGTTACGCAGCGCTACCGTCAGCCCGTTGATCTGGGACGTCATCCGGTTGGCTATTTGCAATCCGGCCGCATCATCGCGTGCGCTGCCAATGCGGTAGCCGGTGGACAACCGCTGCATACTCCGCTCCAGGCCAGAAGTGGCACGCGACAGTGAAGTTTGCGCTATCAGTGACGGTGTATTGGTGTTGACTGAAAGTCCCATCGGGACACCCCCTGCTCGTCGAGCATCTCAGCTACGCCTGGAAAGACCCGCTCGACCGTGCGCTCTGAAAGTTAAATTCCTTCAACTTCAAGTTGGCGGTCCCTGACCAACATGCGACAACAGACTTGCATCACGATTCGCGCCCATGAACAGCGAACCCTTTCCCGGCACTGCCAGGCCGCCTTCGGCTTTTTCCGAAAAACAAACGCCACCTGCTCCCGCCAGGGTCTTCAGGGCTCGACAGGCTCGACAAGATCCTGGCCCAGAACACGGCAGTGAATCAGGGGACCCTCCGCGAGCTTGTCTGTCTTGCGTCGTACTCTGATGATGTCTCCCTGCTTGCCTGATTCCACCGCTGTACCCGCCGCCGAGATAAGCATCTGCGACCGGACCAGCCGGATACTGACCGGCATACCGCTTTTCACAAGCTCCGGCCTCCTGAGCAAGGCCGGCGTCAGCAGGCTATCGGGGTTGATGTACTGCCTGGCCACCAGATTGGCGAGGGCGTCCGCGCGTGTAAAAAATCCCTGCCGCAGTTTGTCAAGGGCGGTGGGCGCGGCGTAGGTTCTGGCTGAAGTCACAACATCGCCCGGGGCCAGACGTGTGCCGGCATAGAGCACTGTCAATGTCCCCTGCACGCTGGCCTTGAAACGCTGATGCCACTGACGAGCCGCAGGAGACAAGGGCGTGTCGCCCGGCAGGCACCGGGCCCTGATCCACAGCTGACCCAGGGGCATACTGGCTTTTGTCTGGAAGCTGCAGCACTGACAGCCTTCCGGCGGGGGCGTGCAAGGTGCCGATGTGACACTGACCGGGGCCAGTTTCACCTGGCGCCAGGGCGTGCCAGCCGCACTTTTCAGCCATTGACCTATTCTTCCTGTCAACCAGACTTGAGCTTGCTCCTCCATCTGCCGGCATACCGGCGACTCTACGCTGGCCATCACAACAGCCCGCCGGCCCGGCACAAACACCAGCAGCATGCACACCAGCAGCGCAGCACCTCCGTAGATAAAAATACAGCGACGTGCTTTTTGTGTCGCGCAAATAAAACAGGCGTCCCGCGACGCCTTTCTGGACATGCTCTCGTTGTCGTCTACTCTCTGGCGACGATTTGCACAGGCCAGAACAGGATTGACGGGGGACTTATGGCTGTATCCTTTTTCAGTGCACTGGGTGACCACCCGCAGCTGCTCGGCTTGCAGGTGCGCAGGCTGGAGGTGTACGGCGGCAACCTGGTCAATGCCGGTACGCCGGGCTACAGGGCCCGTGACTTCGACGACCGCTGGCGGAAGGAAGGGCTGGCGTTGGTCCGGACCCGGGAAAGCCACCTTCAGGCGGCCAGCGAGGCCGGACGTGTCAGCTGGCGAGGCGAAATTCAGGCGGCGCTGGACGGCAACAGTGTGGACCTCCCTGTCGAACAGACGGCGGTTGCCCACGCGCTGTCCGAATATTCGGTCAACCTGTCCTTCATGCGTCATCATCTTTCTCTCCTGGGAATGGCTGTCAACGGCCGAGCGGGTGGAGCATGAGTTTTCAGTCGGTATATGGTCTGGCAGGCCAGGGCATGTTTGTTCATGGTGTCCGTCTTAACACCGTGGCTTCCAATCTGGCGCACGCTCAGGTGCCGGCTGCCAGTGCCGAGGCCGTCTACAAGCCCAAAGAGGTGGTACTGGCACCCGCCCGGGCCGCCTCCCTGGCTGGCGGTGGAGGTTCGGTGTTTGGTGTGAAGGTAGCCAGGATTGTCGACAGTGAGCAACCTGCTGTCGTACAACACCAGCCTGGACATCCGGTGTCTGATGACCAAGATCGTGTTTTCTATCCGCCGGTGGATCTGGTGTCACAGATGGCAGGCATGATCTCGGCTTCCCGTGCCTTTGATACGGCAGTGTCCCTCTTTTCCACAGGACGCCACATGCAAGGCCGCCTGCTGGACCTGATCAATGTCAGGGGGTAAGTCATGAGTACGCCCATGTCCATGAATGCACTGGCCATGGTGCCGGAGCCGCACGCCCCCGCCGGGGCCGCGCCGCCGCAGCGCGACAAGATGACATCGAAGCAGACCTTCATGAAATTGCTGGTGGCGCAGCTACGCCACCAGGACCCCCTCAATCCTGTCGAAAACACTGAGCTGGTCAGCCAGCTGGCCGCTGTCAGCAGTGTTGAGCACCTGGCCGGCATCAGGGAGATGATGGACAAGCGTGCCGATGATCACCGGCTGTCAGGTGTGGCCTTCGCCGGCAGCCTGGTCAACAAGAAGGTGGGGCTCGACGGAGACGTTTTCACGCTGACCGGCGCTCCCGCCGGGCTGGATGTGAGCTACGTCATGCCGGACAACGGTGATGCCCTGGTAGTGCGCTTGCTCGATGACACCGGCCGGCAGGTTGGTCAACACCAGGCCCGGGGGAAGCCGGGCGCGGAACAAACAAGCTCGCTGGCACGGCTGTTCGGCCGCCGTTTGCCAGCAGGCCGCTACCAGATGGTGGCGCAGGCCGCATCCGGGCAGGGGAGCGATCTGCGCCTGCATGCCCGTGTGCGCAGTGTGGACTGGCCGGAATACGGGGGCGAACCGCGCCTGGTGCTTGAGGGCACCACCCCCACTGCGCTGTCGCGTATACGCTCAGTGCACTGATGGTGCTACAGGCTACAAAGTCAGGAGAGGTGTCAGGACCATGTCCCAGATAGGCATATCGGGTTTGAATATGGCGAAGACCAGTCTGGAAACAGCCGGTCACAACATCGCCAACGCCGAAACAGGTGGCTTCAAAAAATTCCGTGTCATTCTGAGTGACAGCTACAGCCAGACAGGGGGCTCGCATGTCCAGATGGCGGGTGTCAGCGTGGATGGTCAGGAGCAGATGTTCTCTCAGGGCATGCTCAAATCCACCGGGAACAGCTATGACATGGCATTGAGTGGAAATGGTTTTTTTGTGTTGTCCGATGCCAGCGGAGGACAGAAGTTTTCACGTGCCGGCTATTTTCACCTCGACAAGACCGGGCGACTGGTCGACCAGCATGGCGACCGGGTGCAGGGACTGTTCGGTGGACGTCCTGGCGATCTGCGGGTGGGGTCCTCCTTTATCGATGGCGCGCAGACCAGCAAGGCTGTTGTCACTGTCAACCTGGACAACTCGGTCTCGTATCTTGCTGACCCGGGCGGGGCCAACCGCAGCTGGGAATCCCTGCTGAGTGTCTACGACAGCCTGGGCTTTCGCCATGATCTGTTTCTTGGCTTCACGAAGAAACCAGCCCCTCCCCAAACCGAAGCCGTGGGAGAACAATCGGACGTTGCCGATCTCTGGGAAATGCAAGTTGACTTCAAAGGCAAGAAGCTACTCGAGTCCCCGGCCACTCTCAGCTTCAACCCGGATGACGGATCACTCAATGAGGTGAGTCCCGACCCTGTGCTGCTGAAGGTGGAAGGAAAACAGCTTGGCACCGGAGCGAAAGACCTGGAAATCGCTTTGGAGATGACGGGTTCAACCCAGCACGCTGGCGGGTTTGAAGTCACTCGCTCGCAGCAGGATGGGTCCAGTTTTGGCACTCTCACCAAAGTGACAATAGCTGACCATGGTCGCATGGAGGCGATCTACAGCAACGGCGTCCGCAAACTGCTGGGTCAGGTCGCCGTGGCGAATTTTGCCTGTGAGCAAGCCCTCCAACCCGTCGGCAACACCCACTGGCAAGCCTGTCAGGAGTCCGGAGACCCTGTGCTGAGCACCTCCGGCAAAGGCTATGCCGGTGAGGTACACGGTGCCATGGTGGAACAGTCCACTGTGGATCTGGCTGACGAGTTGCTCAACTTGCTGGTGGCCCAGCGCAACTATCAAGCCAATGCCCGCACCATAAAAGCCGAGGAAGTCATGAACCAGACACTGCTGAACCAGCAAGTCTGATCCTGGAGGAACATCTTGGACACCGGTGTACAAATGCCCGCCCGGGCAGCTGACCAGATAGTGCGTTTGCAGGCCGTGCATGCTGCCAATTTGACTGGGCAGACGGTGCCAGGCTTCCGGGCCGAGATCGGCTGGCCCAGAAGCCTGGGCCGCTCCGAAGAGGAGAGCGCACAGCCCGCCCCGCGCTTTGCCAGTCGACAGTTGACTGATGAGGGACGCACCCGCACCGATTTTTCCCCCGGCGCATTGCGGCTCACCGGGCGGGATCTGGATGTGGCGATAGACGGCAAGGGATGGATACTTGTGCAAAAGGAAGGCCAGGTGGCCGTGACGCGCAATGGCCAGCTCGATCAGGACGCCGACGGTCAGCTGCAGGTCGCAGGCTGGCAGGTCATGGGCGGCGGCGGTGCCCTGACACTGCCTGCCCACAGTCGGTTGAGTGTCGCCAGCGACGGCACTGTCAGCGTTATTCCGCTGGGCAGCGCGACGGAAGAGATGGTGCAGGTGGATCGTATTCGACTGGTCAACCCGGCAGAAGAACAGCTGCGCCGGGCACCGGGCGGTGTCTTTGTCAGCGATGAGGTCAATGAGGGCATGGCGGAGGCACCGGAAGTGCGGCTGCGCGCTGGCACCCTGGAAGAGTCCAACGTCGATGCCGCAGCAGAGCTGATTGCTTTCATCAGTCTGGGGCGCGCTTTTGAAATGAACGTGAAGATGATGTCGACCTACAAGGAGACATCCATCTCCGGTGACCGGCTGCTTCGACCGGATGCACAGTCCGGATGACGCTGACAGCAGAACAGCGGATCTGTGCCAGGAGGCGGCCCCGGAAGGGTCCGCCCGGCACTGCCCTGCTGAGGAGGGGTTATGCATCCAGCACTCCTGATCAATCAAACGGGCCTGGCGGTCCAGGAACACCATTTGATGGCGGCCGCCCATAATCTGGCCAATGTCAGCACCCACGGCTTCAAGAGAAACAGGGCTGTTGTCGTTGACCAGTTCTATCGCGAGCTGCGTGAGGCCGGCGCCCAGGCCGACGCCCAGAACCTGCTGCCTTCGGGCATGCAGCTGGGAACCGGTGCCCGGGTCGAGGGTATGCAACGACTGTTCACCATGGGCAATGTCGAGAACACCAGCCAGGCACTGGATATGGCGATTATTGGTCCGGGCTTCTTTCAGGTACAGCAGCCTGATGGCACCTCCGCCTATACCCGCAACGGCCAGTTCCAGCTCAGTGCTGACGGCCAGCTGGTCACCGCTGCCGGTATACCTCTGGAGCCTTCCATCATTATTCCGGCCGGCAGCAGTACAGTTACAGTGTCTTCCGATGGAGTGGTCAGTGTATCCATGCCTGGCGTCGTGCAACCCCAGGTGGCCGGTCAGCTGTCGCTGGTCAACTTCACCAACCCTATGGGACTCAGGGCGATGGGCGGCAACCTGTTCGTGGAGACTGAAGCCAGCGGTTCCCCCATCGAAGGCGTCGCCGGGCTTGGCGGCATGGGGGCCCTGCGCCAGTACGCCCTGGAGAGCTCCAACGTGGAAGTGGTTGAAGAGCTGGTCAACCTGATCATGATCCAGCGCGCCTACGAGATGAACGCCCGCGCCATAGACACTTCCGACAAGATGCTGGAGTTCCTCGTGCGCCATGTCTGACTCTTGCTGGCTGCCTGCCCTGGTGGCCCTTATGCTTCTGACAGGCTGCCAGACCACCAGTCTGGAGACGCCTGCCGGCCACGACCTGAGCGATGTGCCTGTACCCACCGCCTCGGCCGAGGAACCCGCGATCGGCAGCCTGTACTCTGAGGCCACTGCCGTCAGTTATTTTCGCAGTCCGACCGCCTACCGGGTGGGAGACATACTGACCGTCAGCCTTGATGAGCAAACCCGCTCCAGCAAGCAGGCCGGCACCCAGCTCAACAAGAACAACAAGGTCGGCATAGAGTCTCCGACCCTGCTGGGAAAACAGCCACTGGGCACGGGTGCTGCCGTAGACATAGCGGCCGATCGTTCCTTTGCGGGCAAGGGCACCACCGGGCAGAGCAATGAGCTGTCCGGCTTCGTGACGGTCATGGTTCACGCGGTACTGGCCAACGGGCTCCTGTACGTCAAGGGCAGCAAGGTGACCCGGCTCACCCATGGGGATGAGGTCCTGTACATCAGCGGGTTTGTCCGGCCCAAGGACATACTGCCAGACAACAGGGTCTCTTCCCGGCGACTGGCCGATGCCCGCATCAGTTATACCGGGCGGGGCGAGTTTGCCGAAGCCAATATGCCAGGCTGGGTGGGCCGGATCCTGAATCACCGGCTGTTTCCCTTCTGAGTGCGCAGGGGCATGTCCTTGTATGTGTGGAGTCCATGTGATGTATACAGGTCGGTGGATGCTGTTGTGGCTGCTGGTGTGGATGCTGGTGGCACCGCCATCCCGGGCAGTGCGGCTGGTGGACCTGGTCAGCGAGGAAGGTGTGCGCACCAATCCGCTGGTCGGTTACGGGCTGGTGGTGGGATTGCAGGGAACCGGCGACCAGACCCGCCAGACCCTGTTTACGGGCCAGTCCATGGTCAACATGCTGCGTCAGTTTGGCGTCCAGCTGCCCGACCAGGCTGAGCCCCGCCTCCGCAATGTCGCAGCGGTCAGCGTCTATGCGGCCCTGCCGACCTATGCGCGCTCCGGCCAGAAGCTGGACGTGACCGTGGTTTCTATCGGTGATGCCAGAAGCCTGCGGGGCGGCAGTCTGCTGACGACTCCCTTGCGCGGGCCGGACGGGCGAGTCTATGCGCAGGCACAGGGGTCGGTGTACGTCGGCGGTGTGGCGGCGGAAGGCAAAAGCGGTACGCGCGTCAGTATCAATGTCGCGACCAGCGGCCGCATTCCGGAGGGCGCTGTTATTGAACGCGCCGTTTTCCCGAACCCCGACAAAATGGACCAGACCAGGGTTGTTCTGAATCTCAGACAAACCAGCTACCGTCAGGTCCGGGCGGTGGTACGCGGCATCAACCAGGTGCTGGGCCAGGGGACGGCCGCAGCGGTGGACGGGCGCCAGATCCTGGTGCAGACGCCTGTAGCTCCCGACCGGCGCGTTGCCTTCATGTCGGTGCTGGAAGACATCGAGGTGCCAGTGCACGAGGGGCCTGCCCGGGTCGTGTTTGACCCCCGCACCGGCACAGTCGTCATCGGACAAAGAGTACAGGTACGACCGGTGGCCGTCAGTCACGGCAGCCTTGTGGTGTCGGTGACCGAGACCCCTGAGGTCAGCCAGCCGGGGATACTCTCGGGCGGCGAGACCCGGGTGGTGCCGCGCACCGGCATAGGCGTCAGCGAACAACAGGGCAATGTGGTGGCACTGCCAGGCGTTGTGTCGCTGGAGGAAATCACACGCGCCCTGAACACCCTGGGTGTCACACCCAGCGAGATGATGGCCATACTTCAGGCCATGAAGCGGGCGGGCGCTCTTGAAGCCGAGCTGGAGATACTCTGATGCTGTCCAGTGTTGCTGTTGCTTCCCTGGCAGGCTCTGTGCCTGACCTGCCACCTGTCGGGCAGGGCACGGGCAAGAGCTTGTCGACCTTGGCGACCGGCCCCCTTGCACCGGCTTTTTCCGGCTATCTGGCCCAGGCCCTGTGTCAGGGCATACAGGCCTCGTCTGGCCGCCTGGCGCCTGACTCACCACTCTCACTGTCGTCTACCCTGCCCCTGGTGCAGAGTCTGCTGCCGTATCTGTCGGCATACACCGTCACGCAGAGCTCCCGATCCGATGCTGCCAGCGGCCAGACCACTGGAGGCACGCCATGAACGGTTTGCAGATCATAGGAGCCAGCGCGCTGGCTGTGGGACACGGCGAGCTGGACAACACGGCCCAGAATGTCGCCAACAGCATGACGCCGGGCTACACCCGTCGTGAAAGCCTGTTGGAGGAGCGGCAGTACACGTATCCCGGCGGGGTGGTACTCGGCGGCGTGAGAGTCGCTGGCATGCGCAGACTGGCGGATGATTTTGTAGCCGAGAGAGTCCGCCAGGCCAGCGGCCAGGACAGCCAGGCCGAGGTGTTCGACGAGCTGGCTCATCAGCTCGACGCCATCACCAGCGATCCGGATGCCGGTTACTTTGAACCACTGGAGCAATTGCAACGCAGTCTGCAAAGGGCGTCGGTCCGGCCCGAGACCCAGGCCATGCGTCAACAGGTGTTGAGTGATGCCGGGGGAGCGGCTATCCACCTGAACCGTATGTACCAGCGGTTGATGGATTTTCACCGCCTGATCGATGAACGACTGCGGATAGGTGTCGAGGAGCTCAACGAGCTGTCCGGGCAGGTCGCCCATCTGAACGAGCTGATCCAGGTTCTGACGCTGGCGGCTGGGGATGTGGGACCTGTGCTGGACGAGCGGGGGCGGGTTATGCTCCGGATGGCGGAGCTGGCCGGCATCCATGTAAAGGAGCGCGGCGATGGCCAGCATGGCATGGTGGACGTCTGCCTGCCGGACGGCAATTTTCTGGTGTCCGGTGTGAAGGCCAATCAGCTGTCAAGCCGTCCCGATGTGCCGGATGCGATGGTCGACAGGTTGTTTCTGGGACAGGGGGTGCATGCCCTGCCAGCCGACCGCCTGCACGGCATTCTGGGGGGACTCTGCGCGTTTCGTGACCAGCTTCTCCTGCCGGAACAGAATGCGCTGGGCACGCAGGCTGTGCTGCTGGCCGAGACAAGCAACCGGATTCTGACTGAAGGCGTTTCTCTCTCAGGGGCTGCAGGAGCCGCGCTTTTCGGGATGACCCAGCATCCGGCGGGACTCAAGCAATGGGTTCATGCCGGGAACAACACCGGCACCGCATCTCTTGAGCTGGCACTGGAGGAAGGGGAGGCAGCCCTCCCGGCCCTGGTGGCCAGTGACTACTGGCTGAAGTTTGAGGATGCGAGCACTGTCAGGATTGTACGACTCAGTGACCAGGCAGTGTTCGCCGCAGACCTGGCTTCAGCGGAGGACAAGTCGGTCGTATTTGATGGGCTAAGGCTCAGCA
Source organism: Kistimonas sp. bin40 (assembly GCA_002238585.1). Classification (GTDB taxonomy): domain Bacteria; phylum Pseudomonadota; class Gammaproteobacteria; order Pseudomonadales; family Endozoicomonadaceae; genus Sansalvadorimonas. Next base: position 54,612 of record MPMQ01000007.1, read on the forward strand.
TGACAGGCGCGGGCCAGGCAAAGAAAGGCGACACTTTTCTGCTGACTCCCTGGCGTCACGCCGCAGGGCAGATTCATGTGATCCTCGATGATCCGACTCAGCTGGGTTTTGCCAGGAGGGGCGCAGGACCCGGGGATAACCGGGTGCTGACGCGCCTGCTGGACTGCATGCAGGGCGCTGATTACGCGCGGCATGGAGCTGATTACACACACAGTGGCACTGGGGACGCACCGGCAGATGTCGCGGCAGATGCACCGACAAATGCAGCGGCAAATGCAGCGGCAAATGCACCGGCAAATGCAGCGGCAGATATCGCGGTCAGATTACCGGCAGATACACCGCTAAATATACCGGTAGATGTCGCGGGCAAATTACCGGCAGAGGCTCCGGCAGATGGAGAAGTCAGATTGCCGGCAGGGCTGTCTTTGCTTTATCAGCGTCAGGTATCCCGTATTGCCACACGCGCGCGCAGTGAGTCCAGTCACCACACGGCCACTGCCGCCGTGCTGTTAAGCGCCCAGAACGAACGGGACCGCCTGGCGGCTGTCAACCTGGACGAAGAGGCCGCCAATCTACTGCGCTTCCGCCAGCACTACCAGGCCAACATGAAGGTCATGGCAGCGGGAATGTCTCTGCTCGACGAGCTGCTGGCACTCTTGTGACCGCAGGGCCCGGAGGGGTGTCATGCGCATCAGCCAGATGCAGGAACAAAGGACCCAGGTCGGCGAGTTACAACGGCTGGCCGTCGAGATGGCGCGGGAACGTTTTCGTATCAGTAGTGGCCGGGCGCTTGAGCAGGCCTGCGATGATCCCTTGTTGTCCGTCCGGGCCATGGACGTCAAGCGCCGCCTGGGAACCGAAAGTATCTGGCTGGAGAATATACAGGAGCTTGACAGCCGCCTTTCGCTGGAGGAAACACTGCTGAGCCGCTGCATAGAGCTGCTGGATGATCTGTACAGCACTTTGATGCAGGCTCATAACGGTGCCATGTCGCCGTCAGATACAGCTGCACTGGCCGCCAGCGTGCGGGCTGCTTACGACAGTTTTATTACGACGATCAACACCCATGACACCGAAGGTATTTATCTTTTTGGTGGTGCCCGGTCCTTTACGCCACCCGTCACGCTCGCCCCTGATGGCGCAGTGCAGGAAAACCACGACCAGGGTGGGCCTGTCCAGATCATGGTGGCCCAGGGCCTGTGGATGGATGGCGTAGATACCGCCGAGTCCGTGTTTTTCCGCATTCCCATAGAGGAAAGAACGCCTTCATGTCCGCAGGTCAGTGTTATTGAAGGGATCACCTTCAGTGTGCTCACCTTGCTGTCCACGGCAGAGGCCGTTCTTCTGGACAGCTCAGCCGCAGACTTCCAGCAGCGTCTGGTCGGCTGCATGACCCTTGGCCGTCAAGCCAGCAGTCACCTGCTCAAAGTCCAGACTGCGCTGGGAGGCCGCATGAAGCGGCTCGAGCAGCTGACGGCGTCCCAGCGCCAGATCCAGCTCTATAGCCAGCGGCTTCTGGGACAGCTGCAGGACCTGGATTATCCGGCGTCCATTGCCCGCATCAACCAGCTGGAGATGGCAACCGAGGCCGCCCGCAAGACCCTGGCGCACATCAGCCAGGCATCCTTTTTCCAACAGATACAGCCCTGACAGGCCACCGGGGACGGCATATTCCGGCTAGCCCCGCCCGCGCCCTTCTTCCGGTCTGGCCATTCTGGATGCAGGCTGTGGTGCGCAGCGCGTCACCCGCAGCAGCCGTATGCGACGACTGTCTGCATTCAGGATCTGGAAGCGAAGCGCCTCCCGCTCCAGGGTTTCCCCACGCCTTGGCAGGCGGCCAAACTGCTGCATGACCACACCGCCTATAGTGTCGAAATCACGCTCACTGAAGTGGGTGCGAAAGCTGCTGTTGAATTCATCAACCGGGGTCAGGGCCTTGACGACGAACTCGTCGTCACCCAGCGATTTGATAAAGCTGTCATCCTCGACATCGTACTCATCCTCGATATCCCCTACGATCTGCTCCAGCACGTCTTCAATGGTCACCAGGCCTGCCACCCCGCCATACTCGTCAATAACAATGGCCATGTGACTTCGGTTGCTGCGAAAATCGTTGAGCAGCACATTCAGACGCTTGCTCTCGGGGATAACGCGCGCCGGGCGCAGGTGCTTGCGTATGCTGAACTGGCTCCGATCTTTTTTCAGAAGCAGATGCAGCAAATCCTTGGCCAGCAATACCCCCAGAATTTCATCCTTGCTGGCACCTATGACCGGAAACCGGGAGTGGGCCGAGTTGATCACAGCGGGAAGGAATGCCTCCGGTGACTGATCTGCCTGGACACACACCATCTGTGCACGCGGCACCATCACCTCACGCACCTGCATGTCCGCCACCTGCAGGGCTCCCTCTATGATGTTGAGGGCCTCCCTGTCAAACAGGTCGTTGTGCTCGGCATCGCGCAGCTGATCAAGAAACTCATCACGGGTCAGGGGATGATCCGAAAACACCTGTTTCAGTTTTTCAAGCCAAGTGCGGGCAGGCAGACCACTGCCCGAGCTATCATCAGACATTGCCTTCTATGGGGTCCTCGTAGGGATCGTCAAAGCCCAGCTCACGGAGTATGTCAGCTTCCAGGCGCTCCATCACGAGAGCTTCCTGCCCTGTCTGGTGGTCATAGCCGAGCAAGTGGAGAGTGCCGTGCACAACCATGTGGGCCCAGTGCGCCGCCAGACTCTTGTCCTGGGTTCTGGCTTCCTGCTCCACCACAGGAACACAAACAACAATATCGCCCAGCAGGGGCACCTCAGCGGCGACCTCCTGAGGAAGATCAGCCGGAAACGAGAGCACGTTGGTCGCCTTCTGGATACCGCGCCACTGCCAGTTGAGCTGCTGACCTTCTTCGGCATCCACCAGGCGGACACTCACCTGCGCCTGGGTGCGCCGCGTGCCGACCGCCGAGCTGACCCACTGCGACAGACTCTCTGAGGTGGGTAGCTGCCTGCTGCAACTGGCCACCTGAAGATCAAGCATGACAGACATTCTGACCGCCTTTCTTCACCTCTGCCTCGGCATGCTGCTCGTAAGCTTCCACTATTCTTTGTACCAGCGGATGGCGTACAACATCCCGGGACTGAAAATGGGTAATCCCGACGCCCTTGACGCCGCGGAGCACTTCAATAGCATGGCGCAGACCAGACGGTGTATTACGCGGCAGATCCACCTGGGTGATATCACCGGTCACCACCGCCGTGGAACCAAATCCAATCCGGGTCAGAAACATTTTCATCTGCTCTACGGTCGTGTTCTGGGATTCGTCCAGAATCACAAAGGCGTTATTGAGCGTCCGACCGCGCATATACGCCAGCGGAGCTACCTCTATGACATTCTTCTCTATAAGACGGGTGATCTTTTCGAAGCCCACCATCTCGTAAAGGGCATCGTAAAGCGGGCGCAGATAAGGATCAATTTTCTGGGATAAATCACCGGGAAGAAAACCCAGTTTTTCGCCCGCCTCGACGGCCGGCCGCACCAACAAAATTCGCTGGATACTGTCCTGCTCCAGGGCACGGACCGCACAGGCCACCGCCAACCAGGTTTTGCCGGTACCGGCCGGACCGACGCCAAAGCTGATATCGTTTTCTTCTATCGCCTGGACGTACAGCTGCTGGTTACGTCCCCGCGCGTGAATCAGTCCCTTGCGCGAGCGCAACACCAAAGGAATTGACGACTCATTCGTCGGCTCGGAAGACAAGGTATCTTGATTCATGGCTGATTCTCGCAGAACAAGGTGGACCATCTGCGGCGTCAATCCTTCGCCCAGAGCCGTTTGCTGGTACAGGCGACACAAAACCGCCCTGCCAGCCTGCACGCGCCCCTCAGCGCCCCACAGCTCAAAGCAATGGCCTCGGCTGTTGATGCGTATGCCCAGATGGTGTTCAATCTGCCTGATGTGTTCATTGAACTGGCCGCAAAGCTCGGCGAAGCGATGCACATTGACAGGCTCAAGGTCGAACCGAAGTGTGCCAGATGGTGTGTCCAAGGTACGCCGTGCGGCCTCGCTCAACGGAAAGTGGCACAGCATATCCCGCCACGACCTTTTTGAAAAGCACACTCTGCAGGGAAGGTGCCTCCGGATGCTGCTGGCAACCCGGGGCTTGTTCTTCCCTGGCCAACACCGGGACCGCAGCCACTGATGACAGCATACAAAATCCGTTTGTCTGGCCTGTGGTCAGGACTGACACTGGCTACTGTTGTCGGTGCCATCACCCCCCTGGCTTTCAGCCCTTTTGACCTCTGGCTATTGATGCCAGCCAGTCTGGCTGTCCTGTTTCGTCTGCTGGATCACCAGCCCCCGACCCGGGCGGCACTGTACGGCCTGGGTTATGGCATAGGGTTTTATGGCACAGGTGTGTCCTGGGTCTATGTCAGCATCCACCAGTTTGGCGGGGCTGGCACGCCCCTGGCCGTCGTGTTGACCGGATTGTTTGTCCTTGCCCTTGCGGCTGTGTTCCAGGCCCCGCTGGCCTGGGTGTACGCCCGCCTGGCCCATGGTCAGGGCAACGGGAAAAAAGTCCTGCTCTTTTCCGGTCTCTGGGTACTGGCAGACTATTGGCGCAGCCAGTTTCTCACCGGCTTCCCCTGGCTGTATGCGGGCTACACGCTGCTCGACACCCCCTGGGCCGGACTGGCACCGGTAACCGGCGTTCACGGACTCACGCTGCTGCTGACGCTGATCGCCACCAGCCTGGCTGCCCTGATGCGGGAACCCGGTCGCACCCGGCTGGCAGCAACGGCCGTCATCAGTGCGGCGCTCTGCGCTGTCGCCAGCCTGTCCGACCGGCACTGGACAACCCCGGCAGACACCGCTCCCCTGTCCTTTGCCGCAGTGCAAGGCAACATTCCCCAGTCCATCAAGTGGTCGCCCGGATTTCTGGGATACACAGTGCAACACTACAAGGCCTTGTCAGCCCCTCACTGGGACCGGGATATTGTGCTCTGGCCTGAAAATGCCATTCCCTCCCCCGCCCAAAGGCAAGCCCGCTTGACGCGCCAGTTGCAGCAACAAGCCAGCACAACCCGGACGGCCTTGATTCTCGGCATGCCATGGCAGGAGCAACAGCGTTACTACAACGCCCTTGTTGGCCTGGGAGCCGCTGACGGACACTACCTCAAGCAGAAACTGGTACCTTTCGGTGAGTTTGTCCCTTTCTCCTCGTGGCTACGCGGGCTCATCGCTTTTTTTGATCTTCCAATGTCTTCTTTCGCTTCCGGGCCTGCCGAGCAGCCAGGACTGAAAATTCAGGGACAGCCTGTAGCCACCTTTATTTGCTACGAGATCGTTTATCCGGAATTTGTCGCACGACAGAGTAAAGACACCGGCTTCATACTGACAGTGTCCAACGACACATGGTTCGGAAGATCAACAGGTCCCGCGCAACATTTGCAGATGGTGCGTATGCGCTCGCTGGAGACGGGGCGCTACCAGCTGCGCACCACAAACGATGGCCTGACCGCACTTATAGGGCCCAGGGGACAACTACTCAACTCAGCACGCCCCTGGCGCAGCGAGGTCATGACAGGCCATATCAAGACTATGGTTGGTAACACCCCCTTCATGCAGACAGGCAGCTGGCCCAGTCTCCTGACAGCGGCCCTCATGGTGGTCACAGGCCGCATGAAAAAGCGACGCAAGACCGGAAAACGGCGCACATCCTGACGACCGCTACACCGCCAGGCTGTCGAGCAAGGCCTGTTGTGTGCTGACGGGCTTCTTTTTCCTGAGCGGAAGCAGGCGCTTGTAGTCCCCGTCAGGCGTCAAACTGTAACTGTGCATATTATCGGCCAGGTAGGTCTCCAGCTCCTTGCGCACACGCACCACCAGCCTGCTGCCCTCAATGGGGAAACAGACCTCGATGCGCCGATCCAGATTACGGATCATGAGGTCAGCACTGGCACAGTATACTTTCTCTTCCCCACCGGCATAAAAATAGAAAACACGGCTGTGCTCCAGAAAGCGCCCGAGAACCGACCGGACCCGAATTCGGTCAGACAGACCCGCTATCCCCGGTCGCAGGCAACAGATCCCCCGCACAATCAACTCAATTTTCACCCCTGCCTGAGAGGCCTTGTAGAGCGCCTTGATAATGCCCGGCTCTGTGATGGAATTGACCTTGAATATGATAAGAGCTTTCTCGCCGTTGCGCGCCCGCTCCGCCTCCTTGCCGATCAGATCCAGCAGCCCTTTCTTCAGGGAAAAAGGCGCGTGAAATATCTTCTTCACGCGCACGGCCTTGCCCATACCCGTCAGCTGCTGAAACAGCTTGTGAACGTCACTGGTCATATCAGGATCGCAGGTCAGCAGACTGTAATCGGTGTACAGGCGCGCATTGTCCTGATGATAGTTGCCAGTCCCCAGGTGGGCATAACGCACCACACGACGCCCTTCCCGCCGCACAATCAGCATCATCTTGGAGTGTGTCTTGTAGCCCACAACACCATAGACAACCAGCGCACCCGCCTCCTGCAGACGACGGGCCAGCTTCAGGTTTTCTTCCTCGTCGAACCGGGCCCGGATCTCGACGACAACGGTAACCTCTTTTCCGTGGCGCGCCGCCTCCACCAGGGCATCCACCATCTGCGAGCGCGACTCAGTACGGTACAAGGTCTGACGGATCGCCAGGACCTGCGGATCCTTGGCCGCCTGACGCAACATATCCACGATGGGAGTAAACGACTGAAAAGGATGCAGCAGCAGTATATCTTCCTTGCTGATACTTTTAAGAATGTTGTCGTTTTTTGCGGAAAGTTCCTTGGGATAACCCGGCGTAAACGGTTTGTAACGCAAATGAGCATGCGGCCTGTTGCACACCTCCATCATCCGGATCAGGCTCACCGGACCGCAGGCCTCATAGCGCTCGTTTTCGTCAAGACCAAACTGGTTGAGCAGGAAATCTGAAAGGTGGCGGGGACAGGAATCGAGCACCTCCAGGCGTACCGCATCACCATAGCGCCGGGACAGCAACTCGCCCTGAAGCGCCGTGGCCAGGTCCTCCACATCATCGTCTTCCAGACTCAGGTCACTATTTCGTGTCAGGCGAAACTGGTAGCACCCCATCACCATCATCCCCGGGAACAGGTCTTCTGCATGCTGGTGGATAATGGACGACAGGAATATGTAATTTTCTCCCTCTTCGTTGCATACATGCGAGGGTAGTTGCACCAGACGAGGAAGCGAGCGTGGCGCAGGGATAATCGCCATACCCGTTTGCCGTCCAAAAGCATCCCGCCCGTCCAGCTCCACGATAAAGTTCAGAATCTTGTTGGCCAGGCGGGGAAAAGGGTGCGCCGGATCCAGCCCGATAGGACTGACGACAGGCATCACCTCCTGAAAGAAAAACTGACGTATCCAGCTCTTCTGCGCTGCAGTCAGCTCATCACGACGCAGAAACTTCACGCCCTGGGCGCGCAGCGCCGGCAGCAGCATGGTGTTGAGGATATGGTACTGGCGCTCAACCTGTGACTTGGTCACACGACTGATTTCTTCCAGAACCTCGACAGGGCGCAGCCCGTCCATGCCCACCTGCTCGCGTGAGAACTCAATCTGCTGCTTGAGTCCTGCCACCCTTATTTCAAAAAACTCATCCATGTTACTGGAAAAAATCAGAAGAAAACGCAAGCGCTCCAACAGGGGATAGTCTTCATTAAGAGCCTGGTCCAGCACCCTGACATTAAACTGCAGGTGGCTTAATTCACGATTGAGATAGTATTGCGTATTGTTGTAGTCGGTCAGCAAGGCGTCCATGTTTTCTCTTGTGTTGTTATCGCTGTCTTGTTGCGCTCCGAGTCGTTGTTCGTGCTCGTCCCTTTCCTCGTGATACCCAGCACTGACGTCAGGTGGATTACCGGAATCTTCGGCCTGCTGCATAACCTTGCCCCTTCTGGCTTGCACCGCCAGAACGCATTGACAGCTCCGCTGACAGGAGCCGGAGCCTTGTGGCGGACGCTGCCCGTTGTTCACAAGCATGCACCGCCTCGACGGACCCCGGCCAGAGGAAGCAGGAGTGTCTGCAGGGTTTATTGGGCGCGGCTGCACAAGTCGCTCCCCATTGGTGACTTCGACCAGCCCCGGCCTTTGTCCTGACGCATGACGACGCCTGGCACCAGGCAACCGGGCAGGCTTCGTCCCCGACAGGTCGCCCCACAGGTCGAGAGCGTCGACAATAGTGGTGTTTTTGCAACGCTACATGCCACGCTCGCCAGTCGCGAACGCAGTGGCCTGAGCCTGAGCCTGAGCCTGAGCCTGAGCCTGAGCCTGAGCCTGATCCCAGAGCAAATTGGAAGGCATCACAACCCGATACGCAACCCCCGTCGCCCCCCCCGGTAGTAAGCGACCACCGTCCTCCCTGGCACACGGGATTCTGACGTCTCGGGCGGCAGCCGAAAACCCGCCCGGCTTGCATCTGCTGCCATCGGCGTAGAACGAGCAGCACTCTCCCCCTTCAGTTCACAACGCCTTGACACTCCCAAAACAGGCAGGAATGCCCTGCCACAAAATCCTTTGGATACAAAACGCATTGACATTCAATGTTGACACACAGTGAACTCCCTCGTTCCCGGACACCACGCCCTGCGTGACAGACTGTTTCCTCTCGCCCCTCGGCAACCTGCTAAAAGGTGTGGATAAGGCAAGGAGTTTCTCTTCATCAACAGGCGTAGTGACAGGCGTAGTGCCTGCTGCGCCTTTTCATCAAGCCCGGTTCTGGAGGCAGGCCAGCCTGGATCGCCAACAGCAGGGTAAACAAGGATAGTGAACGGACTGTCGACCTTCGTGCTCTCACAGTGCCGCCAGCTTTTCATCAACACTGCGCCTGAACCGCTGGTGCCAGAAGCTACGGCAGCAGAAGCCAACAGACTCACACATCTTTGGGAGCGGGAGTCATCGCGCCCGGGTTCCGCCTTCCGCGCCTTTTGCCGTAGCACAAGTCCTTATCCCGCTTGTTCTTCAGTTTTCGACGGGCATTCTTCAGGAATTGTAACTGGTGACTGACCTGCCACAGGCCATCGCGATTGATGATAAAAGACGGCGAACTCGTCAAAACGACTTGCACGCCAACCACATCACACCCCCTGGAAATGGGGCTTGGCAATCTGCTTGCCAGTGGCAAACAGTGGCACATCGGCTTTCCATCTGGCTGTCTCTTGCGAAGATCAGAAGTGTCGCAGCCACACCGGAGAACCCCGCACCTGATCCTGATAGAGGACAAAGGATTTTATCTTTTGCCAGTTTTTCCTTTCGCAGGTTCGCTGACCACTCGCAAAACCAGGATCTTGCCGCTCGCAACGCCAGGCAGCCGCGCTCCAGCCCTGACCTGAAAAAACCACCATACAACAGCAGCCCCTTACTCTGCTCTGGCCTGCTCCGAGGGATGGCCTGCCGCCCGGGATTACAAACAGTCTGGAAAACACTGCCCACATCGTCTCAAGGAAGGATCGCGAAATACCGAGCCCCCCTCAGCGTGCATGCCTACACAGTCACAGTCACCCTCACCTTCACGGTCACAGGCACTGGCGAAAATCCCAAGGTCTGATCCAGATAGCGCGCAACAAACGTCTGCGGGCTTTTCTCCCATACAGGCGAGGCTCCTGACCCTTGTCGTGAATGCGTTTTGATTCCCGGTGCCTTACGCCTGCCCGGAGCACACAACACCAGGATGACTGGCTGACAAATTGAAACACCTTCCTGTTCTGATGCAGGGCTCAGGCTCGCCCCGCCAGCCCCAGCGCCAGACACAGCTCCATGGGAGCCTCCTGCGCCGCAACCTTGGCTATGATAGCTGGATCTGACTTGAATCCAAGGGACTGCGCAGCAAAAAATCCGCCCGAGATACGTCCGCCACCACCGTCGGAGTACTGCCAGCCCCTTCACCAGGCTGGTGCTGACGCACTTTCTGACTTTTTTCGCTCCCCCCGATGAGGCGGGACTTGCTGCCCTTTTTCCGGGCTGAAGGAAAACCTGCATCACCCGCTTTCGCTTCCAGTCGATGGCGTGAAGAGCCTTGATATACAAATAAAATTCACAAGAAACTTGAAGAAATTAAAGCTTGATTGAAAACCTCCCTCGCGACACAATCGGCTCTGCCCATGGAGCCGCCCGACAGACTTCAACATCAATAACTATCTGGATAGTACTCTTCAGACATTGCAGGCTTGCAGAAAGTCATTTTTGTGTTAGTTTGAGGCGTGCTTCTCTATCCCGGCTTGAAGGTGCGGAGGATTTTTGATTATGTTATCTAAAGCTGCAAGAGGCCTTTCTGTAGGCTTTTGTTTGGCGTGGCTTACAGGCTGCGCCGGTGGTGGAGGGACCGCAGGTACTGCCGGCGATGGCGGCTCTGCTGTCGCGCCCCTGGAGGGCAGGGATGCTTCTGGCGCCATCGCTGAAATAGAAGGCGCCGGCGTCTCGCAATTCGACCAGAGCGTCTTTTACTTCGATTTTGCCAGCAACAAACTGAAATCCGCTGACTTCGCTCGCCTGGAGCAGATCGCAGACTTTCTGCAAAGCCCTGCCGGGAAACTGGTAAAAGTCGTGGTTGAAGGACACACGGATGAGCGCGGAACCAATACGTATAACGTGGAGCTCGGCCGAAGACGCGCCATGGCCGTACTGGCACAGCTTGATCCGGAATACGCGAAATCCAAAGGGCAGGGTGAATCCTCTGCACGCTTCAAAGTGAAAAGCCACGGTTCCCAGAAGCCGGCTGACTTCGGCCACAATGAAGATGCCTGGCGCATGAACAGGAGAGCGGTCATCACCTTTCCGAAGCATTACAAGCTTACTCCCAACTCAGATGCAGGCTCCTAACCCAAGAGATGCAATTAACTGACTGATGCCATTGAAATATGCATATCTGGGGCTGGTGCTTTTTGCGCAGGGGTGTGCTTTCTCCAATCCGCAGACTGTCCCTGTACGGGATGTGCCTGTGACAGGTGCTCGCGCAGCTCAGGCGACTGATTCCATCCCCAGTCCTGCGACCTCAAAGCCACCCTTGGCTTCGAGGTCTACTCCCCGCCCCTCTGCCAAGCTCAGCCGGTCGTCTTCGCAATCACCCTCGTCCACTGCATGGCTGGATGTGGAGACCTTGCGCGAAGAAGTGATGATGCTGCGCGGACTTGTGGAGGAGCAAGGGGCTGTGATTGAGCGCATGCAGAAAGACAACCGCAGTCGCTATCTTGATCTGGACTCGCGCCTGGGCAGCCTCACCGCTTCCACTTCTGCCAGTGGGCGCAACACCGCCCCCGCCAAAACCGCCCCTGCCAAAACGGCACCGCCATCGTCCAGCAGGGACGCTCGCGACGCACAGTCTGACGATGACGGTGAGGCTGTATATCGCAAAGCTCTTCAATTGGTACGGGGTCGCCAGTTTCCCGCAGCCATTGACAGTTTGCAGGACTACATGGCGCGTTATCCCGCCGGCTCCTACAAAGACAATGCCCAGTACTGGCTAGGGGAGGTTTACCTGGCACGTGGTGGCAAGAAGGATCTGGTGGCGGCCGAGCAGGCTTTCGTTCGACTTCTTGAAGAGCACCCGTCCAGCAGCAAGCGCGCTGATGCCACCTACAAGCTGGGGCTCGTGTATGATCGGCAGGGCAAGGAAAGTCTGGCTGTTGACAAGTTCAATCAGGTCCTGGAAAACTTTTCCGGCAGTTCCGCTGCCAGACTGGCCAGTGTGTATCTGAAAAGCCTCGCTCCACCGGCTTCCCAATAGTGTCTGTCAGGATTTTGTCCCCACCGCCCGTGACCTGGTGCGCGGCAAGCCCCGTCCTTCAGGGCGGGGAAGGATAGCGCGCCTAATCTCACTGGCATTATTCGCAGACCTGACACCTAATCTATGTTCCATGGTTCCATGGCTCCATGGCTCAAGGGCGGGACACACCCGGCTCGCCTGTTAAGTGAGCGGAATGCCGCCAGCAGCAGGAACCCGCCCAAGCGACTCATGGGCTGCAGCCTGAAGTGGCGGCAGCGTGAAGCTGTCACCTGTGAGCGCAGCAGGAATCCCCGTCCTTCAGGGCGGTGAGGATGTCAATGCATGGCATAAACGAGCAATAACACCGGAATGCGCTTCACATCGTGAACTCTCCTGGCAATACGGGAAAGTGCTTCGGTCGTGTGCGTATTCCCGGCAGGGGGCCGGCACCCGTGCCCCCCCCAATCCTTCTTCTCCTCCCCCGGTGCGGCCCGCCAGGCCCACTGTGACGCCCTGCCTCGGCAGGGTTTCTCCACGCGCGGAACTTCTTCCTGATCCAGCACTCCAAAAGAATAACAATGCAGGAGCAGGAGAGAACGCTCTTTTCCTGTTTGACGGTTTGACGGTTTGACCACATCCAGCAAGACATCAAAGGAGATGGCCTTATGAGCCCGGCAACCCACCTCGACCCACGCGCACATGCCACTCATCAGCGAAGTGTGAGCCTTCCGCTTGCGCAACTGTCGCCTGACGAGTTGTTGGGCCAACGGACGAATCCCGCAGCGGCCGAGCCACGACTGGTTTCTGCGGTAGCGGAGCCTGTCCAGAATATTCCCCCTCCCAGCTCGCAAACCCCGCCAAAGAGGAGCCTTTCCGCTGCCCGGCGGGATGCCCTTACAGCTCTGCAAGAAAACTTGAAAAGCTTTGTCAATGTTAACAAGCTGCTTGGAATACTTGATGAATTCCTGCAAGAACAGGACCCGGGAGATCCCATTTTGCTGAACGGCGAGGAAGTCGACAGTATCAAAACGGAATCGGGGCGAGCTGAGCAGATGCAACAACTGCTGACGATATTGCACGGCAAGGGCGATAAGGAATTTTATCAATTTGTCAGGTTACTGGAGAAGGCCGGCTACGCCGTCTGGCCCCACGAACTGAGACTCCGGGCCCAAAAAATCGAGAGCACTGCGGGGCAACAAGAGCCGCCTGTTACTTCAGCCTGGGTACCGGACCTGCCGTGCACGACCGGCAGCGAGCTATTCACTCAGCAGCTGACTTGCCTCCAGGCAGCACTGGAAGACAGTCAACGACAAGCACACCAGTACTTTGCCGCGTTACAAGAGAAGGAGAAAACCATCACTCAACTGCAACAAGAGTTGGCTGCGATCAAAGAAACTCGCCATCAGGAAACGGCGGGCTCAACGACTTCATCCACTAACTCAGAGAGCAAAACCCAATGCATCCTGCAGTAGGCTGACACGTCTCTCGATTAAACGGCAGCAGACCGGGGTGGCCACTTCACCCTGCGGATTACAGATCTCTTTCATCTGCTGCCCGCTCTATTCGAGAGTCGAGACCTCATTGAATATCAACAGGGACACAGCCACTCCCAGAGTCCGCCTGACCTTTTGAGTTCGCACTATGGTCTTGGGTCGTGCTCTCGCTTTTTCAATTTCCCCGTATATCGGTAAGTTGCATCGATGAGTTGCATGGGTGAACGATAGAAAACACTGGCCAGTGACGACACCCATCCCAGGGGACCGGCGCAAGATGACCAGCCCCATGCACACACGCCCTGGCGACATCGAAACACAAGATAAATGCGCTGTTGCACGGAGCACCCCGATATAGCAGCCGCAGACTATAGTGCACGAGCTCGGGCCAACACAGTCTCTGCTCCGGCCGGCAAGCTTCCATCAAGCCGGTCGCCAGCTTCCCGCTGAGCGGAGAACGAAAAAAGCAATTCGAGATCACGGCCTGCCGCGCTACAAAGTCCAACAACCCAACTGGCAGACCCTTGCGTCCGGATTCCCTTTAAATCAGGCATCCCCCCTGTATTGCGCTCTGGAACCAGAAGAAACGCTGCACGACGACCTTCTGTCTTGACCAGAACTCACAAGGCTTGAGCCTCACGAATGCACTCTCGACCCAGTGCTGATATTGGCATCAGTCCTGATCCCTTTTCTTATACCCGAAGAAAACGCACGTCAGGGCCATGACAACGGCTCCGCCTGAACAGGAATCAGTTGCACCAACGCCACCCGGAACTTTTTCCTTGTCTCCCAGTCTGATACCCAGAACGCAGAAGAGTGCTCTCACCGTTTTTTGATGATTCGACAACAGCAACAAACCATGACGAGGATAAACTCTATGAATCCCATCCGGCCCACCCTATACCCATGGCCCCTCACTACCCCTGCTGCCGATGCGACACCCACTGGCCGCCTGTCTGCTGCCTGTCAGCGTGCTCTTGCTACTCTGGAAAACAATCTCAAGGCCTGTATACGTGTTGATCGGCTCCTGCAGAACGCACGCCCGGAAGAGCGGGAAGCTTTGCTGGGCGATAACGCAGCCAGCATCAGCACCCAATCCGAACCCTCTGCTCAAATGGGAAAGCTGCTGGAAACTCTACACAGCAAAGGCGACGACGAATTTTACCTGTTTGTCGATTTGCTGCGCCGAGCCCACTACAACTGGTGGCCTTGCGAGCTGGAGCGGCTGGTTCAGAAGGCCGGCGAGCTCACAGCACCACAGCCTCCTGAGGCAGCTCCCGTAGCCATGGAGGGGCTGCAAGAGCCGCCGCTCACAGCAGACAGTGAAACGCTGACCCAGCTGCTACAACAACTGGGAGAACAACGGCAGCAAATCGATGACAGCCGCCGGCACATAACCCGATTGGAAGCGGAAGCGCAGGAGAACCAACGTCAGGTGCGCCAGCACCTTGAGGCTGCACAGAAACTGGAGCAGACTATCGTCCAGCTGGAGCTGCAACTTGCAGCGGCCAAAGCTGCCCGTCAGCCAGCGACTTTTCCAACGGATAGCTCCCTTGGAGCGGAGCACAATGTCCAGCACAGTTTGCAGCAGGCACGTACACTACTCAGGCAAATGGCAGCAGACCCGGACACCAATTTCTTCAAGCAGATCAACGAGCTTCTCGTCTGCTGCCGACTCCATCTGCGCGTCGACGAATCCCTGAACAGAAATATTGACAAGGTCATTGACCATCTGGTTTCCAGAGGAATAACGGATGATCAGAACAGGCCTGCACTGTACAAATCCCTGAAAAACTCACAAAAAAAAATAGATGCGCTGCTGGCCGTTTTCCCCCATATGTTGTCTCACACCCAGTGCCATGAAACCAAAATCTGGCATGCCACACAGTGCATGCACCTGCTGGAAGCCTTTTGTGAGACGGGCTGCCACCAGGCCGTTGAGCGCGTGGTCACCAAGTTGGGTGAGCTACTCAGTGGCGCTCCGTTCTGAAGCTGTTTTCCCTGCCTGGCTCCGCCCCCCTGTAGTCAGAGCGGGGACGAAGCCGGGTGCCGCTTTCTGTTTCAGGCAGTGCGCAGCCATACCACGCATTCTTTTTAATAGCCTGTCGTTGATCCACTCTGACCGTCCTGCTGTCTTTGCCGCATAAACAAGAAGAGGTGACAAGGCTGCTGACAGGAGCCGCGGTCCACCTGTTGCTTAAGCCGCAACGGCCCGTTCGCTCCTCACACTGGCACTGCCAGAAAACACTACGATGGAACGCTGCTGTCGTCTTTTCCTGGCAGCTCCACGTGTCTCATCTTCGCTCGCCCTGCGCTCCTGTAACACAGATGATTTTCGCGCAGATCCAGTTTGTGCCAGGGTCGCAAAGCCCGCCTTCTGGATACCCTCTGGTTAACTGGAATCCGGATGCGCAAAAAATCTGTCAACTGCTATGATGAACAGCCCTGCCAGCCCAGCCAACCGGAACAAGCATGCCTGATCTGCATCCCTCTTTTGTGCACTTACGCGTTCACAGCGAGTTTTCACTGGCGGACAGCCTGATAAAAATCAACCCCCTGGTGGAAGCCACGGCGCGACTGGGCATGCCGGCTCTGGCCGTTACCGACCAGTCCACACTCTGCTCCCTGGTGCGGTTCTACAAAAGCGCGCAGAAAGCGGGGCTCAAACCCCTGTGTGGTTGTGACCTCTGGGTCGAAAGTCCTGCCGCTGAACAGCCCCCTTCCCGGCTGGTGCTTCTGTGCATGAACACTGAAGGCTACAAGAATCTTATCCAGCTGGTATCTGACGGGTTTACCAGGAATCAGCACCAGGGACGAGCCCTGATCAAGCGCGAGTGGATTCTGGAAAACAATCACCACCTGATAGCCCTGTCCGGTGGACAGCACGGCGAAGTAGGGCGGGCACTACTGAGCCAACAACCGCACCAGGCTGATGCCCTGATACACGACTGGCTTCAGGCCTTTGGGGACCGCTTCTATCTTGAGCTACACAGAACCGGACGCCCCGGAGAGGAAGACTATTTGCATGCGGCCGTCGAGCTGGCAAGCCGTATGGAGGTGCCGGTCGTCGCCACCAATGATGTCATGTTCCTCGAAGACAGTGATTTTGATGCGCACGAAGCCCGGGTCTGCATAGGCGAAGGTTGGACACTCGAAGACCAACGCCGTCCCAGAAACTATTCAGACCAGCAGTATCTCAAAAGCCCGGAGGAAATGTGCCAGCTGTTCCAGGACATTCCAGAGGCTATAGCCAACACAGTCGAAATCGCACGCCGATGCTCTCTTGAGGTGTCGCTCGGAAAATCCTTCTTGCCGAACTTTCCTGTTCCCGCAGGAAAAAGCATGGATGTTTTTTTTCGGGAAATATCAGAACAGGGACTGGAAACCCGACTCGAAGCCACCCTGGATGTCCGGGCTCCTGATTACCAGCAACAACGCCAGGCATACAGGGACAGACTGGCGTTTGAGCAGAATATTATCTTGCAGATGGGTTTTCCCGGTTACTTTCTGGTGGTGATGGACTTTATCCGCTGGGCCAGGGAGAACGCCATACCGGTAGGGCCGGGGCGAGGCTCCGGTGCTGGCTCGCTGGTGGCCTACGCCTTGCGTATTACCGACCTTGATCCGCTTGAGTATGATCTTCTGTTCGAACGTTTCCTCAATCCCGAACGTGTTTCCATGCCCGACTTCGATGTCGACTTCTGCATGGACAACCGTGACCGTGTGATTGACTACGTCGCCCGGACCTATGGTCGCGAGGCCGTGTCCCAGATCATCACTTTCGGCACCATGGCCGCCAAAGCGGTCGTCAAGGACGTGGCGCGCGTCCAGGGCAAGTCCTACAACATGGCTGACAGACTCTCGCGTCTTATCCCCTTTGAGCCAGGCATGACCCTGAATCGTGCTCTGGAGCAGGAGGAGCCTCTGCGTGATTTTCTGGCCGCAGACCAGGATGCCACAGAAGTCTGGGAGATGGCACTCAAGCTGGAAGGTGTCGCCCGCAATATGGGCAAGCACGCCGGTGGTGTGGTGATCGCGCCGACCAAACTGGTCGATTTTTCTCCCCTGTACTGTGATGAGCAGGGGCAGGGCCTGGTCACGCAGTACGACAAGGATGACGTAGAAGCTGTCGGGCTGGTCAAATTCGACTTTCTTGGATTGCGCACGCTCACCACCATCGACTGGGCACTGAAAATGATCAACCGCCGCCGAACGGAGGCGGGGCAGGATCCAGTGGATATTGCGCATATTGATCTGGAAGATCCCAAGGCGTACAAGCTCCTGCAGCAGGCCAAAACAACGGCCGTGTTCCAGCTGGAATCACGCGGCATGAAAGAGCTGATCAAGCGCCTCCAGCCCGACTGCTTTGAAGACATTGTCGCCCTGGTGGCACTGTTTCGGCCCGGCCCCCTGCAGTCTGGCATGGTAGACAACTTCATCAACCGCAAGCATGGCCGGGAGACCATTTCCTATCCTGACGCACAATGGCAGCACGAACTTCTCCAGCCGATTTTGCAGCCCACCTACGGCATCATCCTGTACCAGGAACAGGTTATGCAGATCGCCCAGGTACTGGCGGGCTACACCCTGGGTGGCGCGGACATGCTGCGTCGCGCCATGGGAAAGAAAAAGCCCGAAGAAATGGCCAAACAGCGCACCATTTTCGAGCAGGGAGCTATAGATCAAAACATTGACGGCACCCTGGCGATGAAAATCTTTGATCTGGTCGAAAAGTTTGCAGGCTATGGTTTCAACAAATCCCACTCGGCAGCCTATGCCCTGGTTTCGTACCAGACACTGTGGCTGAAAAAATACTACCCGGCAGAGTTCATGGCAGCGGTTCTTTCTTCTGATCTGCAGAATACAGACAAGGTTGTCATCCTGATCGAAGAATGTCGTGATATGCGACTGACGGTGCTCCCCCCGGATGTCAACACGGGAAGACACGCCTTTGAAGTCAATGCAGAAGGCCATATTGTCTATGGGCTGGGTGCCATCAAGGGGGTGGGAGAGGGCCCTGTTGCAGCCCTGGTGCAGGCCCGTGGTCAGGGAGGCCCGTTCAAGGATCTGTTTGATTTGTGTCTCCGGGTGGACGGCAAGAAACTCAACAGGCGCTGTCTGGAGGCATTGCTCTATGCCGGCGCCCTCGACAATCTCGGTCCCTGCCCCGCCAAAGACTCTCTGAACAGTAACCGGGCCGTGCTGCTGGCCTCCATGAAAACGGCCAGCAAGGCCGCCGAGCAAGCGCTACGCAATGCCGCCAGCGGCTTGAACGACCTGTTTGGCGAACCCTCCTGCGGGGAAGACGCCCAGGTCAGAATTGAGGTCGAGGATGTACGTCCATGGGCAGGCAGGGAACGCCTGCAGCGCGAAAAAGAAGCATTGGGGTTCTACCTGAGCGGACACCCCATAGACGAATACCAACAGGAACTCCAACACATAACTCACAACAAAATAGGCCGTCTTCAGCCCGGCCAGGGTTCTATCAGGGTGTTCGGCCTGATTGTCGCCCTGAAAATCATGAAAAACAAAAGTGGTGGCCGGATGGCTTTCATCACCCTGGACGATGGCAGCGGTCAGGTGGAGGTGGCCCTGTTCTCGGAGGCTTTCAACCTCCACCAGAACCTGGTGATAAAAGACAGCCTCGTCGCTGTAGAAGGAGAGGTCAGCTTCAACGAGCGCTCCGATGCATTGAAAATCAATGTCCGCAAGCTGATGAGTTTGACGGAGACTCGCAGTCAGCATTTGCGTGCACTCCAGCTGGCTCTCAACAGTGAGGAATGTCAAAAGGAAAGGACCCGCTGGCTGGAATCTGTGCTGACCAAACATCCAGGTCAGGTGCCCGTTGTCGTCTGCTTTGCAAACGACAAGGCTTGTGGTCATATCCGTTTTGGTGATCAGTGGATGGTCAACCCTGATGATGAACTGATAGACAGCTTGCGGGACTGTTATGGCAGAGAGCAAGTCAGTCTGGTGTACCGCTGACAACCTCCCCACCCTGAAAGACAGGAAGACCTGTGGTGCCTGCGGACGCCCTCCCCATGCCGCCTTTCCCGGGCAGCATGGGTGCTCTGTTGCCGACCACCGCACCGGCTTGCCTGCACCACAGGCGAATCGGGTGCATCCTGTTTTCGGGATAGTCTGTGCGCTGATGGTGGCGGCGCATGCCCGGCAGCACCATTCCCGGACGGCATTCCCCGGGCGACATGGCTGGACTGGGTTGGCTGTTCCCGACCACCACACCGGCTTACCTGCGCCACAGGCGAATCGGATGCATCCTGTTTTCGGGGTAGTCTGTGCACTGATGGTGGCGGCGCATGCCCGGCAGCGCCATTCCCCCTGTCCAGGCTATACCTTGCGGCCATGTCCGGATGCGTGCCCGTACTCGGCTCGGGTCTGGTTGGTACACTGCTGTGATACCGCCACCAGACAATCGCCGCGCCATGGCCGCTTGCACTCCCACTTCCGACAGCCCACCAGACAATTTCAGCCCGGAATAAAATTATTCAGGCCAGAATTGCTCCTTACATTGCCCCTCGAGACATCTGGTGCACCAACTGCTGGCCTGACTTCACCAGGTGGCATCCTGTTTTGCCAACAGTTGTCGCAGCTTGGCTCGACTGGCCACAGCGGACATTCCCTCTGCAAGAGCGGTTTCTCCAGATACAGGCCAGAGGTATTTTGCCGTCGGTGCCGGGCCTGTGTAGACGGCTCATGGCCTGCCCCACTCTCGCTGCCACTGCTCATGCTGCCTGAGTCTGTAAAACGGCGTACGGACTGGACCACGAAACAAGGAGCCAGAACATGTTTCCTCTTCACCGCCTTGCTCCCCGAGGCTGTACAGGTCGCGGGGCTTGCGCTGTATCTGGATGGTGCCCCATCAGCGCTCTCAGGAAAGCGTGCCGCACCACTCCTCGGTTTTTTCCCCGGTTTTCTCCCCGGTTTTCCGGGAGCCTCTCGCAGTTGCTACAGCAAATCAGCCAGACCTGTGAGACAGGTGCACCCCCGGGAGGGTCCAGCGCAGTTGGTTTGTGCTGACGAAAACTGCATACGGCCTCCTTGTTTAAAACAACGCAGCGCATCTCATGAAAAAAAGCCAACTGAGACCACAAAACAACCTCTGCCTGACCAGGCAGCAGTTTTATACTGTGGAGCGGACATGCACCACTTCTCCCCCCGGATTACAGCTCGATCGTACGGGCCTGGAATCATGGCATGGGACTGGCGATGTTCCCGGTCTGTGAGCAATGATAACCTTGCCCCCCCGGGACTGTGACCCGGACCGTGCTGTCCATCCGAAGGACAACCAAACCCCAACACCTTCAAAATCGACGAGAAAACAGGTGAACACAGATAAAAAACCACCTGGGACCACTGCAAACGAGGTCTCCCCCATCGCAGCTGTTGACCTGGGTTCAAACAGTTTTCGCCTGGTCGTGGCCCAGCAATGCCATGGCGAACTGCGACTGATCGAACGCACTGGAGAGAAAACACAACTGGCCGCCGGCCTGAATGACAGTCGGCTCCTCGATAACCAGGCCATGGAACGCGGCTGGGAGTGCCTCAGCAGAATGGCCCAATACTGCAAAGCCCTGCCCGCCGGGGCCGTACGTGCAGTCGGCACCAGCATTCTGCGCAAGGCAGAAAACAGTGCGCAATTCGTTCGCAAGGCCGAAGAAATACTCGGCCACCCGGTTGATGTGATATCCGGAAAAGAAGAAGCCCGCCTGATTTACCTGGGTGTGGCTCACACGCACGCCGCTGATTGCGATCACCGTCTGGTGATCGACGTGGGTGGCGACAGCACAGAATGCATCGCAGGCGAAAATTTCCAGCCCCATCTGCTCGAAAGCCTGGATATGGGGTGCATATCCGGCACCCGCACCTGGTTTCCCGACGGGAAAATCACACGGGACAGCTTCGACAAAGCCTACTACGCCGCTCGTCTGGAACTGGCACCTGTTGAAAGCCAGTTTCGCTCGCTGGGCTGGAAGGAGGCAACAGGCTCGTCCAGCTCAATCAAGACTCTGTACAACATCCTGCGGGAACTGGGGTACGACAGCATCACCCGCAAAGGGCTCGCCTTTCTGAAAACAGAACTCCTGCGTTGCAAGCGAGCCAGCTCATTGTCCCTGCCAACGCTCAAACCCGATCGCGCTACCATTTTCCCGGGCGCACTGGTCATTGTCTGCGCTCTGTTCGACAGCCTGGATATAGACAGCATGAGCTTCTCCAGTGGCGCACTGCGCGAGGGGATTCTCTACGACATGATCGGACGCAACAGCCACGAGGATGTCTGCCTCCGGACGCTGAGTGCCATGCAGGAACGCTACGGCGTGGATATTGACTACAGCATTCAGGTCAAGGCACACCTGAGCACCCTGCTGGCCACAACCCGACATGCCTGGAAGCTGACGCCCCAGGACGAGCAGCTGGTCCACGGGGCCGCCATGGTACACGAGATCGGCATGACCATATCCCACCACCAGTTTCATCGTCACGGTGCCTACATCCTGAGCAATGCCGATATGCTCGGCTTCACCAGACGCCAGCAGGAACACATGGCCCTGCTTGTCCAGGGCCACCGCCGCACTTTCCCCGTCCAGGCGCTGCTGCGACTGGACAAGGACGGCATCACCCTGAGCAGGCTCATGGTGCTGCTCAGGCTGGCTATTCTGCTGAGCCAAAGATACGGGGACAGGCAAATGCCCGCCTGCACCTGCCAGGTGTCCGGCAGCCGGGTTTGCCTGTCCTTTCCCGACCACTGGCTGGCTAATAACCCCCTTACCCATGCCCGATGCAAAAAAGAACAACAGCTCCTCGTACGGGCCGGATACAATCTTGTCTACCGGTAAAACGCTGGAGCCTGTATGCTACCGGCCCCGAGCGAGCCCCGGCCCCGAGCAAACACCGGCCCCGAGCAAACATAGCGGCGTCAACCGACAGCCCGGATGCTCCCGGGGCTCGTGCCCATGGCGAGCCACAGCCAACCGGGAGCCGTTTTTATTCTGCATTGAGGTGAGCAGTGGTTCTGTTCGACGAATGCCAGAAGAAAGATGTCCGGGGCCGACTTGCTCGCGGCAAGGTTCGATCCTCGAACAGCGTTCCGGGACGCACCCCTTACTGATCTACCAGAGCCACAGCTTTCCATGAGCCAACTCAATGCCCGCCAAAAAGAGGCTGTTCACTACATATCTGGTCCCCTGCTGGTACTCGCAGGCGCCGGAAGTGGAAAAACAAGCGTTATTACCAGAAAAATTGCCTACTTGCTCGAAGAGTGCGGTCTGAAGGCACGCAACGTCGTCGCTGTTACCTTCACGAACAAGGCTGCCCGCGAAATGAAGGAACGCGTTAGCCAACTGATCACGGGAACAAACACGCGTGGCCTTACCGTCTCTACATTTCACAATCTGGGCATGAAAATCATCGGCAAAGAGTGCGGTCATCTTGGACTGCGAGCCGGCTTTTCCATATTCGACCAGCAGGACGCCGGTGCACTTCTGGCCAGCCTGATGCACCAGCAAACAGACCCAAAAGATGACAAGTGTCGCTTTGTACAGGAGTGCATATCCAACTGGAAAAACAATCTTGTTTATCCGGAACAAGCCGAAAGCACCGCCGCCGATGAAGAAGAACAGTGGGCAGCCCAGGTGTACGCTCACTACACCCGTGCTCTCCGGGCTTTCAATGCCGTCGATTTTGACGACCTGATTCTTCTTCCTGTCCAACTGTTCCAGACACGACCGGACCGCCTGGCGCATTGGCAGGAAAAAATTCATTACCTGCTCGTCGATGAATACCAGGACACCAACTCCAGTCAGTACCTGCTGGTCAGGCAGCTGGTCGGTGATCGGGGCATGTTGACCGTGGTCGGCGATGATGACCAGTCAATTTATGCCTGGCGCGGCGCACGCGCCGAAAACCTGGAGCTTCTCCGCCAGGACTACCCTTCGTTGAAGCTGGTCAAACTGGAGCAGAATTACCGTTCCACCAGCCGCATATTGAAAGCCGCCAACCAGCTGATTGCCAATAATCCCCACTTCTTTGAAAAAAAACTCTGGAGTGATCTGGGCGTCGGGGAAGAAATCCGGGTCATTCGTTGCAGCAGCGAAGACGGCGAGGCCGAACGCGTAGCCACAGAAATACTCACTCACCGTCTCAGATATGACACACGCTGGCAGGACTACGCGATTCTCTATCGCAGCAACTTTCAGTCCCGCTTGCTGGAAATGAAATTGCAGGAGCACCAGATTCCTTACCAGATCAACGGGGGCACCTCTTTCTTCAGCCGCACGGAAGTGAAAGACGTGATGGCTTACCTGCGTCTGCTGGTCAACCCGGATGATGACAATGCTTTTCTGCGCATCATCAACGTACCCCGCCGGGAAATTGGTACCGCCACACTGGAAAAGCTCAGTGCCTTTGCCGGCGAGCACAGCATCAGTCTCTACCAGGCCTGCCAATACAGAGCCGCACTGGAAGAAAGACTGGACCGTCGCTACGTTGCGAAGCTGACCCAGTTCGTCGAGTGGATGGACACCCTGGCCCGGCAGGGAGACAGCGATCCCATGGCCGCTGTCGAAAGCCTGGTCAGGGAAAGCGACTATGAAAGCTGGCTGCATCAACAAGCATCCAGTAGCGCTGTGGCCGAGCGGCGCATGAACAATATCCTGTTTCTGGTCAATGCCATCAGAAAGAGCATGGAGAAGGACGATGACAACGGCTCGCTGAAGGATGCCGTGGCCCGCCTTATCCTGCGTGACATGATGGAAAGACAAGAAGAGGAAAACGACCAGAACCAGGTACAACTGCTCACACTGCACGCATCCAAAGGTCTGGAGTACCCTCAGGTTTTCATGATTGGAGTGGAAGAAGAACTTCTCCCGCACCGTAACAGCGTAGAAACAGGCGATGTGGATGAAGAACGCCGTCTGGCCTACGTTGGCATTACGCGTGCGCGCAAGCGTCTTGTGATCACCCTGGCGGCGCAACGCCGTCAGTATGGTGAAACGGTGGAAACATCACCCAGTCGGTTTATTGATGAACTTCCCCAGGAAGACCTCATCTACGAAGGCTGGGAACAGCGCTCCACTCCCGAACAAAGGCACGCACGCGGTCAAGAAGCCCTCGATGACATTCTCAAAGAGTTGGGCTGACAAGACTTTGAAAGCGTTGGGCTACCAGAAACCTGCCAGCCAGTAGAAGGCTCTGCTGAGGAAAAGACGGACCCGGATGGTTGTTGAGGCGCCATCCGGTTGCAACGCGCAGCACATCCCGATGGCTCGCTCAGCCCCGGAAAACCTGACTTTCTTCTTTCTGACAGATCATTAAAGAGTCTTGGGAAAGGAGTCTTGGGAAAGGAGTCTTGGGAAAGGAGTCTTGGGAAAGGAGTCTTGGGAAAGGCTGCAAGTCTTGCTGGATAACAACCAGCCTCCTGACTATCTGGATCCTGATCACAATAAATATTGGTGGTATAACCCAGGCTCCCACTTGCCAGTTTCTATCGCATATGTGGAACCCTTGCCACAAAATATTGTCTGGCTAGCGGGGCTGGAAGCTTTATTTAAAGAGCCATATGTTCTCAGAAGAAAGGTTTTGGATCAGGAAGCGTCAGGTTGCCTCAAGTCACATTTATTGTGATCAGAGTCGCTATTGGAGCAGAAACGACAGAGAATTCTCCGAGCAAGAGTGACCTTGTTGGAAAGAGCACAATCCGACTGGACGCTGTCAGCAGCATCCGGTTTCAGCGCACGCCGGATACAGCTTCTTCGGACACTTACAGCCTCACTTTCGCTTCTCTGACAGAGAGTTAAAGGATCCTGGGACGAGCTGCAAATTTGGCTGGTGCCACGCTCACCCTTCTGGGTCTTTGGCTGACTCTTTAGCTGATGCTCGGGCTGACTCTCTGGCTGACTCTCTGGCTGACTCTCTGGCTGATTCTCTGGCTGACTCTCTGGCTGATTCTCTGGCTGACTCTCTGGCTGATTCTCTGGCTGATTCTCTGGCTGATTCTCTGGCTGATTCTCTGGCTGATTCTCTGGCTGATTCTCTGGCTGATTCTCTGGCTGATTCTCTGGCTGACTCTCTGGCTGACTCTCTGGCTGACTCTCTGGCTGACTCTCTGGCTGACTCTCTGGCTGACTCTCTGGCTGACTCTCTGGCTGACTCTCTGGCTGACTCTCTGGCTGATTCTCTGGCTGATGCTCGGGCTGACTCTCTGGCTGACTCTCTGGCTGACTCTCTGGCTGACTCTCTGGCTGACTCCCGCTGTGTCAGGATAGTTGTCGCCCTTTGAGGGGACAGACTCCCAAGACTGAGGGTCCACTCCCAAGACTGAGGGTCCAACGGAGCAGAAAAGAGTCCAGGCAATCCATTCCGGCGATTGCACAACTCGAACCCGCTGGCCTTGATCAAGCCTTCAGAAGAACCAAACTGCCCTGTCGCTATCCCTTTCCTTTTGATCAGCTTTTTGCATCGTATCAACCTCTCAATGGCCTGGTGTCCTGGCCTGCTGCTACCTGCGCGCGTTCCACTGTAGCACCCGTGCCGGCACCGGAGCATTGCAACGCACAGGACAATCCACATAGAAAAGAGGTGGCAAGCCGCGTACGGCTTCGCCCTGTGCTTGCAGTGCGATGCGACGCTCTCCTGCAAGCGTACGCCCCCACTGTACAAGACAACCCATGCAGATAGGGTTTCCACAACCAGGCATAGCCCGCAAATCATCGCCATTCTCGAAACACACTATACAACGAGGCGCAGCTTCCACTTCTCTTCCGGCCCTCTCTGAGTAAGCTTCCAACTGCTGCAGCAGCTCAATTTCAACCCGTTCTGCCGGAATGCCGGCTCGATGACCGCCAAAAAACGCGGCATCCCAGCCCTGAAACACGCGCCCCATCCTGTTCGCCAGCCCCCGATCAGCTCGCCGCTCCCGATTATGCTCCTGGCGACCAGCCTCCACCAGCTCCTGCATGCGTCGCTCTTCCCTGAACTGATTCAACGTGCCCCGGGATAAATGATCAAGCACAATATCTGTTCTCTCTTTAATGCCCAGTCCCCCCGCCAACAGATCAACCCCCCAAATCCCCAACTGTTTCCCGGCTCTCTGGCCGCGGACAGCCAGCTCCGCCAGAAGAAGTCGAGTCACCCACTCCGGAACCCACCACTGTTCAGGCCCGGAAGCCACTCCTTCCGCCAGTCCTGCCAGCCCTGCCAGCCCTGCGCCATTCAACGAAAGCCCCGGCCACAGACCGTCTTGCCAGCGCACAATCACCTGCCGCTTGGCAACGCCCGTTTCCCATACGAAATCCGAGTACTCATGCTGATGATCAACCTGAGAAAAACCACTCTGCAGAAAGGGGCTAGTCGACGTATAAACATAATGTCCAACCCCCACAGACTTCAGGCTGGAGGTCTCCAGCCCAAGGCTATGCATATCTTCCCTGTCTTCTCCATCCTCGCCTGCTGGGTCTTCTGGGTCGGCTGGCGCCCCCCCATAAACAGCTCCCTCATGCAGACGCCTCCCCTCATCGAGGGCCTCTGTCCGCACCTGGTTGTTGTACAACTTCAACACACCAGCCACTTCCTCAATCACCCGAGGAGATAGAGCACTTTTGACACGGGAAATTGAGGCGCGCTCCCGCTTGTGCTGAATCGCAGCAAACAACCAAGGCACGTCTTCAGACGCTCTGTCTTCGTCACGTAAGGACAAAGTCACCCGTTCGCCCCGTAGGTGATCATCGAACACAACATTCAGCAAGTGACCATCCCAGCTGGAAGGAAGCAGACGGATAGCATCCAGCTGCATGGCCTCCATCGTATCAGCCAACTGATGGTAGGCGTCCTTGTTGTTGCGATCCAACGTGAATAACCAGCGCAGCTCGTACCCCGATTCCTTGTGCTCCTCACCAGAGAAAATCGCCTTGATCATGAGCCGGCTGGCCGCCGGGCCAGTGACGTAGACAGGGACCACCCCCGTCGTCACTCCCCCCCCCAGCTGACGCAAGGCGCGCAGGGCAGCGTCCAGACCACCCAGTCCCAGCAGGGCCCAGTAGAAATGGTATCTATGCACAGGTAATCCCACAGCCTGTAAAATGTCGGAAAGGGAGAGCCAACCCAACAAGGCGGGGATAGAGTAGCGCCCCCCCGCTCGCCAGGTGAAGCCAATACAGCGAGAGGGCATCTCCATTGCGTAGGCCATGGCACCCGTCATAACCAGCGAGACGGCCAGGCTGAGAGCAGGAACCCTGAACCCACCCAAACCTGTCACCGGCCAGTCATACAAGAGGTACCCAAGCCCCTGCCTCCCCACACCCGCCAATAAGGCAGGGAAAACACCTCCCAAAAAAACGCTGTCCCGCAACTCGGACAGATAGTCTGTCCCCAGACCATCAAAATAGAAAAGGCGATCACCCAGCGTGACAGCAGTGCCCCCCTTGGCTACATATGTAAAAACCTTGAAACCTCTGTACGGCCTCCCAGCCAAGTCAGGGCTGCGCGAACGGGCTCCCCCTCCCTCTCGTTCAACCTCCTCTCGTTCAACGTCCTCGCGTTCAACGTCTTCTCGTTCAACGTCTTCTCGTTCAACGTCTTCTCGTTCAACGTCCTCTCGTTCAACCTCCTCTCGTCCAACATCTCCCAGTCCAACATCCTCCAGTCCAATCGCCGACGAGACCCGACTGGCGCAGGACACTGCAAGCCAACCACAGACAAGAAATATCCAACAACCTCGCCGCCTCACGACTACTCCCCCGCCGACTGACTTGATCAAGCAAGGAGATGAGAATAGCCCTGCCGACCTGGTCACGCTGTAGAAAGTTGTTGGGAAAAAGTAACAGCCGCCCCCTGGTCAGAAGGCGGCACTTGTCGCATGGAGGATCAGGACGCGCTCTGCGAATCCATATGCAAGGTGACTTGTTGCCGGGGGCAAGCCACCACAACCCCGTGCTCCGTAAACAGTTCCTTGATCCTTGAGTTCAGCTGATCACGAACAGGCATACGATCATGGACATGGACCACATAAGTCCGCAGCTCAAATTCCAGTGCACTTTCACCGTAGTCCATCAGCACCACCAGCGTTTCCGGCTGAGCCACTACCCTGCCATTCTCGGATGCGGCCTGATGCAACAACTTGTGTATCAGACGAACGTCTGAGTCATGAATAACCCGGAACCGCAAGATAATGCGTACCACAGAACTGGAAAGCGACCAGTTGATCAGTTTCTCTCCCATAAGAATCTTGTTCGGCACTATGATCTCCCGATTGTCCCAGTCAACAATCGTGGTCGAGCGAATGCGGATGCGCGACACCTCCCCGTTGACCTCACCAAGCGTGATCGTATCCCCTATGCGCACCGGCCTTTCAAACAAAATGATAAGACCCGCGACGAAGTTTGCCACCACCTCCTGCAGGCCTATACCTATACCCAGACCCAGGGCCGCCACAAGCCACTGCAGCTTGCCCCAGCTGGCTCCCAGAAGCCCCAGCGCGACAATGACGCCAACGCAGGTGATCATGTAACTCAGCAATGTGGTGATGGCATAACTGCTTCCGGTGCGCAGCTTCAGACGTGACAGAACGGTGACTTCAAGGAGCCCCGGCAGGTTACGCGCCAGAATGAAGCTGGCAGCCAGGGTGATCAAAGCCAGAATCAGGTCACTGAGCAGTACCGGGACGGGCTGTCCTCCTTGCGACTCCACCGCCAGTTCCCAGAGCGTCACACTATCGAGCACATTCAGGAAACTGAAAAGATCTTTCCACAACCAGAACAACCCAATCAGAACACCTACCAGCATCAAGCTGTTCACAAGACGCAATGACTGCTTGCTGATAGTGGCCAGGTCCAGATTGGGAACCTCCAGGTTCTCACCGTCCTGACTCGCCGCCCGCTTGCGAAGGGCGCGCGTAAAGGCCAAACGTCGTTCGGCGACATGCAGGCTACGCAGCACAAGTGCCTGAACCAGTATGGCTCCTCCCACCAGACACAAGGTCACGACCAGCTGCATCTGAAGATAGAGTGCCGTGTAGTAATAGCCCATCACAGTCAGGACAGGCTGAATCATAGCCACCAGAACCAGAGCGCCACCAAAGACCTGGCGCAGCATGCGCGAACCCAGAAAATGACGACCAGAACGCATCAAGCGAAACAGAACCCACGCCTGAACAAAAGGTGCCAGCGAAAAGAAGACAGCCCCCAGCACATCATAATTCAGATCGGCCGACTGCCCTCTTGCCAGGGCTGCAACGCAAAACAAGGGCAAGGTCACAAGCTGTAGCTGTCCCAACAGCCTCCTGGCCCCAGGACACTTCTCCCGAGGCCAGCGAAAATGCGACACCGTCACTACAGGTCTTTGTATATCGACGGCTGTAAACATCAATAAACACAGAAGTGCTGTTGCCATAAGGCCATGCCCTGCAAACCGGAATCCGTCCGCATACAGCAAAGGCAACGCGAGAAAGAACAACAGGGCAGGCAGCGGAAGACAACGCAGCAGACTCAATCCCAGGACACCTGGCGTCAACAGCAGGGAATCTCTGTGCACATTGCCCAGCCGACTGTTCAACTGGCCCTGCACGTCAGCCAAAAAGCCGCGCTTTTTCCTCACAAAAAAGGAAAAACCCAGCAAGGCCGCAATCAAGGCACCATAACTGCGGACACTTTCCCACCAGACATCAGAGAGGCTCTTCCATGGCATGTTGACCAACTGCTGCCACGACTGGCCTGGCAAACTCGCCAGCCAGTCAACTCCCAGCGGCCTGTTGCTGGCCAGCCAGAACAGGCGTCGCTCCAGAGTGTCCGACAGTTCCCGACTTCTGCCAGACAGACTTTGCTGATCAATGGCCAGGCTGGTAGCCAGACCCAGCAAGGAACCCAACTCGAATGACAGACTTTCAAGCAACTGCTGTCGGTTGCGCGCAAGGCGCTGCAACTCCTTTTTGTCACGATCATTGAGCGTTTGTCCATCAGCCTGCTGACTCAGTCTGCCCTGCACCCAGGCATCAGGGCTCCCCAGCTCCTGGCGTTTCTGATCGTACTGGAACTTTTCAAGACGCGCCTGAGCAATAACAGACTGGATAGCCTGGTCCGGCACAATCTGGGGCAACAGCTTGAGATTTTCCCTGAGCATATGAGCCAGAACATAATTTTCTCCCAACAGTGCCGACTGCTGGCGCACCGCCTGCTGAATAGACTGCACTTTGCCGAGCTGGTTGCGAGCCCGGGTGCTACGGGAGCTGACGTCATTGAGCCGATCCGACACAGACAGCAACTGCTGACTCAGCACCATGTTCTGTGCCGCCAGGTCCTGCAGTATGGCCTTGTCGGCCGCCGACCGATTCAGACGGGAGGCAGTGGCCACCGCCTGTTCACTGGCAGCCCGCCGCTTGAAGTTGATAATGGTCTGCAAGGACAACACTTCCTGATCCAGCAGCTGCACAGTGCGCACCAGCCATTGCTGCCGTAACGTCTCAAGCTCAAGAAGGGTGCTGCTTGAACGGATTTCCAGCGACAACCGGCTGACCTGAACCTGCAAGGCACTGGCTTCTGCCTGAAGCAGCAACCACTGCACCTTGTCTGACCTGGACGGCGCCTCCACCGCCTCCAGCTCCTCCTTGTGTCCACTGATGGTTTTGAGTCGCTCCTGATTTCTACTGATAACAGCCTGATTCTTTTCCGGACGAGCGCGACTCAGGGTCACCTGATTGGCGGCGCGCTCCAGCTGGCTTTTCCTTTCCTCCACCATCTCCAGCTGACTGTCAAGACGACTATGCAGCTGATCCAACGGCAAATGTCGGTACTGCTCCAGCAGCTGTGTATCCGACGGCATCTGGAACTCATCCAGCTCGCGCTGCAGGCGAGGCAACTCTTTCGGCGCCTGTGCCAGGTGAGTATTAAGACTGTCCAGCTGCTCCTGTTCTTCATCGGCTTTCTTGAGCCAGTCCATCACCTGCCCGTACTGCAAGCTCAGTTCCGGACTGGTCTCAGCCTGATTGCTGTCAGCTGACTTTATGCGTTCCAGCTCCCGGGCAATCTCGTCTCGGGAAACAGGGGAAGAAGGTAAACCCAGAGCCCATGAAAAAGGGGTCAGAAAGCAGGCGTACACCCACATAGACAGAATCAGCTTGCGCATCGGAGGGAAGATCCTGGTCGCTAGAGTCGTGAAAAAAATCCTAACCAAACTGTAGGAAGAACAGACAGCAGAAAACCGGAGGTGCGCGCACCTGCCCGGCTTGCACGTTGAGACAGTATGACAGTCGATTCAGCAAAGAATTTTGCTTGCTTTATTGTCAGAGAAGCTGTCAATCAAACAGCAACATACCAGACGCCGTCTCCCTTCAGACAAGTGAGAGAGGCGTCCCCCATCCAGGACTCAGCCAGACGACAGTGCCCGCCGCCAGACATTACAGAACCTTGCGACAAGGGTCAGTATTGGCATCAAGTCACACCAGGCTTGAAGGCTGCCGACGAACCATCCCGAAGAACCTCTGCCAGCTCTTTTACAAATGCGCCGCATCATCAGCAGATCCCCAGGCCAAAGTGCTCATGAGGTAACCGTCTGCAGGTGGCCGCCGCGCTCCAGGTGAGGCCCCATCCGGGCCTGCCCTCTCAAACAGGGAGCAGCTCCAGGGGACTGGCTACTCATCCAGAGGACTGGCTACTCATCCAGAATTCTGACAGGAACAACAGCCTCAGGATCGTCAGAAACGGCAGGAACCGACAGCGGCCGCCCCAAACGGGTTCCAGGTTCCATCGGTGCCTGATCAGATTCTGTTCTCAGATCCTGGAATCCGCAGCTGACACACTCCAACAAGGCACCATCCTCACTTTGGGAAACCACCAGACGGTCCATAGCCTTGCAGCGGGGACACACAGCCCCTGCCACAAAGCGTCGGCTTCCGCCTCCCTGCGGCTTGTGCGTCATGGCGTCAGTGCTCATATCCACCCATTCCACTCTATTTACAGATCACAAAAGCAGCTTACGAATATCCGCCAGCAAAGAAGCCAAAAGAGCCGTAAAGCGTGCGGCTTCTGCGCCATTTATCGCCCGGTGATCATACGACAGTGACAAAGGCAGCATCAGGCGGGGGACAAAGGACTCCCCATTCCAGACTGGCTTCATGGCAGATTTACAGATGCCAAGAATAGCCACTTCAGGCATGTTGACTATAGGTGTGAACCCCGTCCCCCCTATGGCTCCCAGGCTGGAGAGCGTAAAGCAGCCCCCTTTCATCTGATCAGGCTTCAGTTGTTTTTTCCGGGCCAGATCAGCCAGGCTGGCGCACTCATCCGCCAGTTCAAAAAGACCTTTCTTGTTGACATCTCTTATCACTGGCACCAACAAACCACTGGGTGTATCCACCGCCACACCTATATGGATGTATTTTTTGAGAACGCGTGAACGCCCGTCTGCCGTGAGCGAAGCACAGAACGCAGGCATTTGCTCCAGTGCCCTGGCTGCCGCCTTCAACAAAAACGGGAGCGGTGTCAAACGGACGCCTCGTGCCTCTGCCTCCGCTCGCGAAGCTTTTCTGAAAGCCTCCAGCTCGGTAATGTCAGCTTCTTCATGCTGGGTAACATGAGGGATATTCAGCCAGCTGCGCTGGAAGTTTTGCGCGGCCAGCTTCTGCAGCCGCCCCAATGGCTCGACTTCAACGTCGCCCCACTGACTGAAATCAATCTCTTCCGGGGCTGGCACAGCAAGAGAATCTGCCTTGCTGGAAGCCGGTGCGTTCAAGCGCTCCTTGACGAAGGCTTGCACATCTTCTTTCAGAATCCGTCCCTTGAGACCAGTACCCGCTATCCTGGTCAGATCCACACCCAGTTCCCGCGCCATAAGGCGCACAGCAGGACCGGCGTGCACCTGAGCCGCCGCTCCTTCTTGCGCAGGTTGCGCAGGAGCAGGCGTTGGCACAGAGGCTGCCACAGGAGACGCTGCCGGGGTAACAGGGGTAACAGGGGCCGCAGGAGTTGTAACGGGAGTCGCAGGCTCTGATATCACTGCCGATGCAGAAAGAACCTGCACTTCCAGTGTCACTACAGGATCACCCTGCCCCAATTGCTCACCCGAGCGTGCATGGATCTCGATCACCTTGCCGGCACAAGTCGCTGGAACATCCATGGCAGCCTTGTCAGACTCCAGTGTCACAAGACTGTCACCATCCTCCACCCGGTCCCCGACACAGACATGGATCTCAACAACCGCTGCCTTGTCTGCCCCTATGTCAGGAACAGGTATCGTCTGTGTCTGTGGCTCGACACCGGCTTCTGTACCAGGGGCCGATGGGCTTTCTTCTCTCCCATCTATCCCATCTATCCCATCTACCCCATCTATCCCTGCAACGACTCCCGCCGTGGCAAGCTGCGCCTCAGGTACAG
>MPMQ01000072.1 GCA_002238585.1 Kistimonas sp. bin40
TAGGCAGGAAGGCACTCAGGGGCTGCAGCCGCCAGACGTTCGTGCAGGCAACAGCAGCATTGATTGGCCAGAACGCATCTGCGCCGAGCTGGTGGCTGAATTGGCTGCCAACA
Source organism: Kistimonas sp. bin40 (assembly GCA_002238585.1). Taxonomy (GTDB): domain Bacteria; phylum Pseudomonadota; class Gammaproteobacteria; order Pseudomonadales; family Endozoicomonadaceae; genus Sansalvadorimonas. The sequence continues at coordinate 114 of MPMQ01000072.1, forward strand.
CACCTGTAACGCCTCTATCTTTACCTTGCCAACCAGCAGAAGCACTCCGGTCATCCGCCAATAACGCAGGTGGGCATGGGGGCGCGGGGCCGGGCCGCAGCCAGCCGCCCGGTCAGAGGTCCGGACTGCTGTCGGTGGAAAGCAGGAGAACAGTAACGCTGAACGGGTCGATGATCGACAACAGCGTGCCCGTGAGGATGTGCCAACACTATTTTCTGCTGCCTGCCCCCTGTCGGGCAGAAGGGCATTGACGACTGGTCAGATGAAAGTGCAAATGGAACACGGCCTGTCCCGCTCCAGGGCCCGTGTTGGTTGTTGTCTTATAGTCGGTTACTCCTTGCTGGCGTGCTATGCAAGGGATGGTCGTCATCATGTGTCCCATCAGTTGTTTGTCTTGCGCGCCCAGTCCACTGAGATTGGCAATATGCTTGCGAGGCACTACCAGCAGGTGCAATGGCGCCACGGGATATATGTCGTGGAATGCGACACAGAGGTTATCCCGGTAAACAATATTTGCAGGACTCCGGCCCTGTATTATCTGACAGAAAATGCAGTCGTCTTCCTGGTGGGCTGCCTTTTTCATCAGTTTGCGCGCTTTGGGTGTCGCAGCACTGTGATCTGTATCCATGGACATGGGCCTGAGCCTGACGGTGGACGGGCGAGAGCCAGAAGCACGGGGCAGGCTGCTCTGGCTACCCGGCAGGGCTGCCGCCTGTTTTCCTGGCGTGCTGTCCGGACTGCCCGTTTCTGGTGCATGCGAGCTGGACTGGGCTGAGGACAATGGGCTCATGGCAAGTGTCTCCTTCTTGATCTGTGCGGATTTTTTCATGGGACCTGAATCCCGACAGATCTGGGAGTCGTAGCCTTGCAGAAAGTTCCCTCGCCGACAGATGCCCGGAAAAGCTTACAGGGGTGACAGAGGCCCGCCACCGAGAATGTGAAAGTGCAGATGAAAGACCGCCTGCCCGGCGGCTGCGCCTATGTTGGTTGCCATACGGTACGCCTCGAGGCCTTGCTTGCGCGCTATGGACGGAATGGTCAGCATGATGTGACTGACAAGAGCCTTGTCCTCCTCGCCCAGTGCATTCAGGTCAGGCAGATGCTTTTTGGGAATCACAAGCAAGTGTGTGGGGGCTCTGGGAAATTTGTCATGAAAGGCGAGGCAGTGGTCGTCCTCATGGACAACTGTTGCCGGGAGGTCGCCCCTCTTGATCCTACAAAAAATACACTCATCCATCAGATTTTCCTGCTATGCAAAGAGGTCAGGCGAAGAGAACGGGAGCCGCTATTGAAACACTCATCGGGTCCCGGGTTCAAAATCGGGATCGCGGGCGGGAGCCAGGGTTGCCCAGCAGCCAGCCTCCCGGAACGGCCAGCAGCAGCGCGGCCCACACGACCGGAGGCGGTTCAGCCGTCAGATACACCAACAAAGCCGTTGTGGCCAGCAACAGCATGCCGCTCAGACGCCTGATCCTGGTACCGGCCACCGGCGCAGGCGCAGGCTGCGTCTGCTGGTAGTAGCCGCGCACCAACCGGGCGTCTTCCGATACTCTCTGTGCCAGCACGGGCACCTGTTCTATCAGTTCCGGCATCATCCGATGCAGGCGTCTGAGAACCTTGGTCGGCGCCACACGTTCACGCATCCATTTTTCCAGAAAGGGATGTGCAGTGGCCCAGAGGTCCAGCTGTGGGTATATCTGCCGTCCAAGACCCTCGATGTTGAGCAGTGTTTTCTGCAGCAAGATCAGCTGTGGTTGAATTTCCATCTGGAACCGGTGTGCTACCTGGAACAGGTTGAGCAGCACCATGCCAAACGAAATATCCGCCAGGGGTCTGGCAAACAGGGGCTCACAGACAGTGCGCACACTGGCCTCGAGTTCATTGACCGGCGTATCAGGTGCGACCCAGCCGGAATCAATATGCAAACGCGCGACCTGGCGGTAGTCCCGGCGGAAGAAAGCCAGGAGGTTGCGGGCCAGGTAGCTCTGGTCCTCCGGTGTCAGGGAGCCCACGATACCGTAATCAACGGCAATATAGCCTGGACTTTCCGGGTGCAATCGGGACACGAATATGTTGCCAGGATGCATGTCAGCATGAAAAAAACTGTCCCGGAATACCTGGGTGAAAAAAATTTCCACGCCTCTTTCCGCCAGCTTTTTCCTGTCAACCCCGGCCTGGTCGAGAGCTGCCGTGTCTGCAACGCAAATGCCTTCCACTCTCTCCATGACCATGACGGTCGGGCAGCAATAATCCCAGTAGATGCGGGGAATGTAGAGCAGTGGCGAGTCCTGGAAATTGCGGCGCAACTGTGAGCCATTGGCCGCTTCCCGCTGCAGGTTCAGCTCATCAAAAATGGTTCTCTCGTAATCGGCCACCACCTGCACGGGACGCAGGCGACGCCCCTCGCGGTTCAGGCGAATCAGACGCGCCAGCCAGTACAGCAGGGCGATATCCTTGCCAATGGTGCGCGCAATACCAGGCCGGATAACTTTGACCACAACCTCTTCCCCCGTGTGCAGGCGGGCCGCATGCACCTGGGCTACAGATGCTGATGCCAAAGGGGTCTGTTCAAAGCTGGCAAAAAGGGCATCAAGAGACTTCCCCAGGCCGGCTTCTATGATCAGCAGGGCCTGGCTGACGGCAAAAGCCGGTACCTTGTCCTGCAGCAAGGCCAGCTCATCACCTATATCATCCGGCAACAGATCGCGTCGGGTCGAGAGCAGCTGGCCAAATTTGATAAAGACAGGACCAAGTTCTGTCAAGGCCCGGCGCAAGCGTACGCCAGCAGGCAGGGGCCGGGCCATTCTGCAGCCCGGCAAAAACGACTGAAGACGCACCAGCCAGGGCGGGAGCCAGGGATCAAGCAGCCGGTGAAGCCTGTGGCGGATGATGACCCTGATGATCGTCAGGATGCGCAGGAGCTGCTGCACGTGCTATTTCCCCTTCTTTGCCACAGAGCCACCCCGCCGCCGGTGCGGTTCGAGCTGCTCCATACGGAGGTGCGCATCGGCCAGCCGGCGGCGCAAGGCATCAAGGTCTTCGGCAAAAGCTTCGACTGCGCCGGGGGCAGCCAGCACTTGCGCCTCCTCCTGCAGATAGTCGGGCAGCCAGTTGTGCAAGGATCCTGCGCAGCGCCGTGCAAAATGCAGGCCGCGCGTCAGGGCCGCGTTGGTCAGGTGTGCTGCCAGGCCGCCGGTATAGGGTGCCAGCTTCTCTTCCAGATCCCTGTCAAGACGCGCCAGAATGGCGAACATCTCACCCAGCAGCGCCAGGTCCCCGCTCGGGACGACACCATGTGCCGGCAAATGGTCCAGTGGGGCCGAGCGGAGCAGCAAGGCCAGCAGACCGGCAGAGGTGCCCGCCAGTCTGGCATCAGGGTGCTGCGCAGATTCAAGCGACAGCACGGGCGTTGTGCCCAGGCAGACGCTGATCTCCAGGCGCGGGGCACTGCTGGAAAACTGCACCTGGCGGCCATCGAGTTTCTCCAGTGCCGGGACAACCGAAGGATTCTTGCGGATGACGCTGCCCAGCACTTTTTCCAGCAGAGCCAGGGTAATGACCGCCGGGCGTGAAGGCGGGCGTTCCACCTCAACCCCCGTGTTCACGGTTTGATCCCCTTGTGCAGTGCCACTATACCGCCGGTCATGTTCTGGTAACTGGTGTTGACGAAGCCGGCCTCCTGCATCATGGACTCCAGACGCACCTGGTCAGGGTGCATGCGGATGGACTCGGCCAGATAACGGTAACTGTCGGCGTCTCCTGCCACCAGGCGTCCCAGCAGGGGAAGCGCCGTGAAGGAGTAGGTGTCGTACAGTTTGCTCAGCAGGGCACTGCGGGGTTTTGAAAACTCGAGAACCAGCAGGCGTCCCCCGGGTCGCAGCACCCGCAACATCGACAGCAGGGCAAGGGACTTGTGCGTCACATTGCGCAGTCCAAACGCCATGGTAATAAGGTCGAAGCTGTTGTCGGCAAAGGGAAGACATTGTGCATTGGCCTGCACATACCTCACCGCACCAATGGCACCCTTGTCTGTCAGGCGGTCGCGGCCTGCGCGCAACATGGAGTCGTTGATGTCGGCCAGAACGACTTGCCCTTCTGGTCCCACCAGCTGTGCAAACTTCAGCGCCAGGTCGCCTGTTCCACCTGCCAGATCCAGCACTTTGTGCCCGGGGCGCACCGCGCTCATCTGCAGGGCACACCGCTTCCACAACCGGTGTATGCCCAGGGACAACAAATCGTTCATCAGGTCGTAGCGACCCGCGACTGAATGAAAGACATCAGCCACCATCCGGTCCTTGTCACCCGCATTGACGGTCCTGAAACCGAAGTGGGTATTGGGCCCGCTGTCCTCGTTGTGCATAACGCTACCCGTTTGCCTCTCTGGAGGGAGGCGCATTTTATCCTGCCCCGGCGTTGGCGACCAGCCTGGTCGATGCCGTCATGCAGATCAACAGTCCAGTTTTGGTGCGACGGCCCTGCCGGGCGGAATGGACCGGGCACCGGGGCCTTGTCAGCGACGGGTGCTGGCACCTGCTGCCAGCCAGGAAAGCACAAACAACAGGGTGCTGCATACTACAACCGAAGGACCAGCGGGCGTATCGAGCAGCAGCGAGGCCCAGAGGCCAGCCATAATGGCCAGCATACCCAGCAGACTCGCCCCGACAGCCATCTGTTCTGGCGAGCGCGCCAGCCGTTCGGCTGTGGCGGCCGGAATAATCAGCAAGGAGGTAATCAACAAGGCACCCACGGTGCGCATGGCAACGGCGATCACCACCGCCAGCATCAGCATCAGGAGCAGCTCCAGCCGCTTGACGGCCACGCCTTCGACTGCCGCCAGTTCCTTGTGCACGGTCATGGACAGCAACGGGCGCCAGAAACGGCACAGCAGTGCCAGGATGATGGCTCCGCCGATCAGCACCCTGTAGAGGTCGTAGCGGCCAACGGCCAGCAAATCACCAAACAACCAGGCGGTGACATCCAGCCGTACGTTTGACAGACTCAGCGCCACCAGTCCCAGACTCAGTGAGCTGTGAGCCAGTATACCCAGCAAACTGTCTGTTGCCAGTGACCATTTGCGTTGCACACAGACCAGGGCCACGGCCAGCAGCAGGCTGCTGATGATGACAGCAATGTCCGGATTGATCTCAAAGAGCAGTCCCATGGTGACGCCGAGCAGGGCCGAATGAGACAGTGTCTCACCGAAGTAGGCCATGCGCCGCCAGACAACAAAGGAGCCCAGGGGGCCGCACACGGCAGCGACTCCCAGGCCCACCAGCAGGGGATAGAGGAGCAGATCAATCATGGGCACTGTCAGTCAAGCTGGCCGATGCGCCGGGCGCGCTCCGGAAACTATCCGGATGATGGTGGTTATAGACCGCAAGCCCCTCACCGAACAGGCTGTGATAGGCCGGGTGCTCGCTGACATGGGCCGGGTGGCCATGACAACAAATGTAGCGGTTCAGGCAAATGACCTGGTCTGTTGCCGCCATCACCAGGTGCAGGTCGTGGGAAATCATCAAGATGGCACAGCCCGTTTTTCGACAGAGACTTTCGATGAGCCGATAGAGTTCCCGCTGGCCTGTAATGTCCACACCCTGGACGGGCTCATCGAGTACCAGCAGCTGCGGCTTGCGCAGCAGGGCCCGGGCCAGCAGAACGCGCTGTATCTCTCCTCCGGACAGCAGACGCACGGGCCTGGCGTTCAGGTGCGCGACACCGACACAGGCCAGTGCCTCCTGGGCACGGGAGCGGCAGGCGCCGGCCAGCGCAAGGAAGCGGGACACCGTCAGGGGCATGCCAGGCTCGATGTGGAGTTTCTGCGGCATGTAGCCAATACAGAGCCCTTTGAGTACCCGTCTGGTGCCCTTGTCGGGCTTCAGCAAGCCCAGCACAACACGGACCAGGGTTGTTTTTCCGGCGGCATTGGGGCCGATCAGGGTGACGATCTGGCCGGCCTGCAGGTTGAGGGATATATTGCTGAGTACAGGGCGCCCCTGAAAGGCGAGGTGTACGTCACGCAGTTCGAGCAAGCTGCCAGTCACTTGTGCCCCCGCAGGTCTGATAGCGTTGGACAGGGCCTGCCGCCCTGTAGTGCCATCGGGGCCAGCTGGCAGGCAGAATCACGACAGCATGCACATACTGCAATCACACTGTAGCTGGATGGGTTCACAGTGGCAGGTCCTGGGTCGGGGGACAAAGGCGGCCACTATACCACATTCATCCAAGGCTCCCATCCCGCCGGGTTCACCTCTTTGTCAGCGGCTCCAGAGGCCGCAGTCACCGCCGTCCGTCTGAGTGGTCCCCAGCTGCACGGCCTGCATGTACAGCCGGCTTGTCTGAGCTGCGCCAGGGGTCGGGGAAATTGTGTTCCCGCTTGCATCAGCAGCTGTTGGTCAGGCTTTCGCCCGGGACTGGGTGGCAGTCAGGCGGGCGTGTTATCTGTGACATCAGTGTGATTGGTGCGGCTTGCCTGATTTTCTGACGTGCAACCTTTGTTTTTTCGTCTAAAGTCCTCTCACTGGCAGTATTGATCATGAGGAAGGGGCTGTGACGGGATGACTGTGGCTCGTGACGAGGTAACCGGGTTTGCGCTTCTGACTCGCCAGTCGCGGTGGATGGAAAGGGTGAGTGCCTGTCAGGGCGAAATATCCAGGTGCTTTGCCGAGAAGGTACCGGACCGCCTGGAGTCTGCGCTGGCGTATCCGGTCGCCTCCTTTGAGTTGAGCAGCGTACGTTGTGCTTCGGCGGGAAAGGCTTGGGCTTTGGCCAACGGCGTTGTATTCCGGACTCTCATTGCGGGGGCGCCGGACAGGGGGCGGGATGCCTGGCAGGATGCCTGTAGTTACACCGTCCTGGAGCCGGAGGCACCGGCGCGGATAGCCAGCGGTTATTTTGGTTTTTATGGACAGGCAGACGACATCCGTGCAGGTCCCATGAGCCGGATGGAGCGCGGGCTGATGGAGGACTTCGTTGGGGTGTTGATGAGGCTGTGGGGCGAAGTCTGGGGGCATGCAGTCGCCTTCGATGATCAGCCGCCGGTCTGGTTGCAATCGGTGCCGACAGCCGTTTCTGCTCTGGTGTGCAGCTGTTTTTTTTATGAAATATGCCGCTACACCGGCACCTTGATGATGACCATGCCGGTGGCCTGTGTCGAGTCGGCACTCAGGGCGGCTGATCGGGACAAGGCTGATCGGGACAAGGACCGGGACAAGCTGGCACGGTCGGAGACGGAGCATGACACAGGTGGTACACAACGCCAGCGCAATAGTCGTCTGGCAGCTTGCGTGATGCGTGCGCCCGTGCGAGTACGCGGCGAGCTGTCACACAGAATGATTGCACTTGAGCGGCTTGACCAGTTGACGCCTGGGGATCTGATAGGGATTCCATGGCCGGCCTCAGCCTGCCTTTGTGTTGGCCCGCTGCGTTTTTGTACGGCAAGGGTTGTTCAGAAGTCCGGCCGCCTGGCGCTGGAAGTTGTGAGCCGTTGTGAGACTTGATGAGCTGTTCTTGAGCAGGGGGCAGAGTGAGTAAAGAGCCGCTGAAACGCAATACCAGAAGGAAAATCAGTCGAATGGCCTCGGGGTACCTGGCCGATGAGTCTGCGGCTTCGCTGGGAAGAGAGGGCGCACATACGCGTGCGCTTGTGGCAGAGGAGGATGCCGGGCAGCTCGGTGGGGGCGGTTCTCCTGGGTCACGGCCTGAGTCAGCGGGTGCAGTGACGGGCAAGGGAAGCCATGCCGACCTGGAGGCTGTTGGCGTGCACGAGGGGGAATTTGTGCGTCGAGCGGAGGCTGTTGTCGAGAAAGCTGCGGAACCAACAGTCACTGTAGAAGGGGCAGCAGAGAGGTCGGCAGAAGGGGAAGCAGAGAGGTCGGCAGAAGGGACAGCAGAGAGGTCGGCAGAAGGGACAGCAGCAGGGACAGCAGAGAGGTCGGCAGAAGGGGCAGCAAAAGGAGAGGGTTCCCGCAGGACGGTTTCAGGTGAGGTTGATGCCCTGCGCGTCAGTGCCGCGACTCTTGGCAGGAGCACGGCAGCTGAAGAAAAAGCTGAAGAAAAAGCTGAAAAAAAAGCTGAAAAGGAAAGAGAGGATTTCCCCGGGGTAGCAGAGCCCTGGTCAGAAGGCGTGCCGCAGGAAGGGGCGGTGCCTCGTCGTCCGTTCACTGCCGGGGTTGGCGATGAGTCCGATGAGAGCAGGGTTTCGGAGCCTTCGATGCCGGCGAACGCCGACACCCAGAGCAGTGACGAGTCGCTGAATTGGTCTGTCATAGGTGATATCAGAGTAAAGCTGACGCTGGAAGTGGGTAGTCGTGAGATCAGTGTTGCAGATCTTCTGGAACTGGATACAGGCTCTGTGGTCAGCTTGGCCCACGATGAGAGCACCCCCCTGGACCTGAAGGCCAACGGAGTTCTTGTGGCGCGGGGCGAGGTGGTTCTGGCCGGGGATGGTTACGGTGTCAGAGTCACCCAGGTGGTGTCGCCGCCGGGCAGTGCGGGCTTGTTGTGATGGGAGCTACCCTGTGGCGACTCGGTGCCGTATTGGTGTTGGCAGTGCTTGTTGAGCCGGTGCTGGCGGCGCCGCAGGTGCCCCTGTTGTCTGTGACGGGTGTCGACGGGGTTCGTGATTACAGCGTGCCCGTACAGATTTTTCTGGTGCTCACAGCCCTCACTTTTCTTCCCATTGCTTTTATGGTGACGACCGGTTTTACCCGGATACTGATTGTGCTGGCGATTCTTCGTCAGGCGCTGGGGCTGCAACAGACACCGCCGACACGATTGTTGATTGGACTGGCGTTCATGCTGACATTGTTTGTCATGCGCCCTGTTTTCGAGGAGATTCGTACCGGTGCCCTGAGTCCCTGGCTGGAGGAGAAAACCACTATGGCCCAGGCAGCCCAGGCGGCACTGGTTCCCCTGCATCGATTTATGCGCCACCAGACCCGTCAAGCTGACCTTGAGCAGTTTTACCGTCTCAGCGGTGACAGCCCACCGCCTTCGCAAACAGAGATTCCCCTGAGCACCCTGGTGCCGGCCTTTCTTGCCAGCGAGTTGAAAACAGCGTTCCAGATAGGCTTCATGCTGTTCCTTCCTTTTCTGGCTATTGATCTGATTATTGCCAGTATTCTTATGGCATTGGGCATGATGATGCTGTCGCCGCTGGTGATTTCACTGCCGTTCAAGCTGATGCTGTTTGTGTTGGTTGATGGCTGGGGAATGACTGTTGGCAGCCTTGCCCGGAGTTTTGGCTGATGGCACCTGATATGGCAGCAGAGCTTCTGGGACGCACCTTGTTCGTCGTCACCCGGGATGTGGGCCTGTTGCTGTTGCCAGGGCTGGTGACGGGGCTGGTCATCAGTATTGTGCAGGCGGCTACCCAGATCACAGAGCAGACACTCAGCTTTCTTCCCAGGCTGTTGGTGACGCTTGCCACCCTGATTGTGGCCGGTCGATGGCTGCTGGGGGAGTTGAGCCGACTTTTTGTGGAGTTGTACACAGCGGTTCCGTATTCACTGTGACGAGGCTGTTGGCAGGGATCAGGAAGAGAAACAGAGGATCAGCAGCGAGTAAAAATGAGGCGGCTTTGTTTATCCGCTGCGAGCAAGGGGCAGCAGTTTTTTATTGGCTGATGGATCAGCGTTGTTTATCGGCTGCGGACAAAGGTGCAGCACCTGTATGGTTTTATCCTACGAATCTCTGGAGCGGGGCGCTGGCCTGTACTTTGCAGCTTTGGCGCGTATTTCCGGTTTTCTGATGGCCTGCCCTGTGACCTGGATGCAACCTGCGGCCGTGCGTCATCTGGTGGCCCTTGTTCTGGCGGCCGTGGTGCTCTGGTCTTTGGAAGAGGGGGGCACGCGCCAGCTGGCGCCTGCCCTGTCGGTGCTGGGTGCCCTGACGCTGGCGGGTGAATTTATCACAGGCGTACTGCTGGGGCTGGTGTTGCATTTGTGGTTTGCCATTTTTGCGTTGGCAGGCCAGATGGCGGGCATGCAGATGGGGCTGGGAATGGCCCAGATGAACGATCCTGTCAGTGGCATAGAGGTGACTGTGGTCAGCCAGTTTTATCAGTTGGCAGCCATGCTGGTGTTTGTCCTTATAGGTGGACATACCCAGGTACTGGCTATTCTCGTCGACAGTTTCAGGTCCCTGCCGATTGGCGAGTGTGCGCTTTTGTCGTCGACGCATATCTGGCGATTGCTGAGCCTTGCGTCCTGGATGTTCTCGGCCGCATTTGTGCTGGCCATGCCGGTGCTTATTTCGGTTCTGATTGTCAATCTGGGTTTTGGTTATGCCGCGCGTACCGCGCCACAGTTGAACCTGCTGACCCTGGGTTTTCCCCTGTCCTTGCTGTCCGGACTGCTGGTAATCAGTTACAGCTTTCTGGGTTTTATGGAGCCGGTCCAGCGTTTGACACGTGAAGCCCTTGTTCTGCTGCGTCAGCTGGCGCAGCTGTAACCTGCAATCAGGAGAGGGCGTTTTTGTCCAGAGAAGATGAGTCAGGCCAGGAGGCAACGCAACAGCCGGGCGAGCGCCGCTTGCGTCAAGCCCGGACCCGGGGCCAGATTCCAAGGTCACGGGAGTTGGTGGTGGCCTGCCAGATGCTGCTGGTCGGTCTGAGTTTGCCCTGGCTGGTTTCCATTGTCTCTGAGGCTACGGCCTCAATGGGCATTGCCGCTTTTGCCTTCGATCATGCTGATGCGACGGATGAATCCCGGATGCTGCTCCGCCTGGCGGCTGTAGGCCAGGCGCTTGTCGGTGCCGTTGCGCCGCTGTTTTGCGTTATCACGGGTGCCGGTGTGCTGGGGTCTGTCGCTGTCGGTGGTTTTCTTTTCAGTGTGGATATAGTGCGTCCTCGAGCTGAACGGCTCAGTCCGGGGCGGGGACTTCGGCGCCTGTTGTCCCGTCAGGGGCTGGCCCTGCTGATCAAGGCCAGCTTGAAGACAGCGTTGCTGATGTTGGTGCTGTGGTGGTTTCTTTCCCATCACCTGCCGACGATCCTGACCAGTGCCATGACCAGCCCGCCTCCGGCGGTCTATACGCTGCGAACGCTGCTGACAGCCGCCATGGTGCTGCTGTCGCTGGTCATAGTGGTGGTGGCGGCGCTTGATGTGCCCTGGCAGATGTACAGCCATCAGCAACGCATGCTGGTGACGCATCAACAGGCCCGGGAAACGGCAAGGGACGAAGAGGGGGGCAGCCTTACACGTGACCGTATTCGCCGCTTGCGCACTGCGCTGGGACGGCGCCGCATGTTGCAGGATGTCGCCCAGGCTGACCTTGTTATCACCAATCCGGATCATATCGCGGTGGCGCTGGGGTACGGTCCGGATATCCGCAGCCATCAGGACTCACCGGTTGTTCTTGCGAAAGGGGCGGACCTGCTGGCAGAAAAAATTGTCCAGATTGCACGCACGGCCGGAAAGCCGCTGGTGTGCCAGCCCCCCCTGGCACGGGCACTCTTCCACCATGTGGAGGTAGGACAGCCCATTCCGGAAGATCTCTATACAGCGACAGCGCGTGTCATGGCCTATGTTTACCTGCTGAACAGTTACCGGGCAGGCCAGCGTCAGCGGCCGCCTGTGATGCAGGATATTTTTATCCCCGCAGCTTACCGGCGGCGCCGGGGGGAAGTTCAGGAGTAAAGCCCTGTTGCCAACCAGGGGCGTTGCTGCCCTGGTGCTGCTTCAGGGAGGACGCCGCGTACAGGGTAAGCAGGGCAGGGCGGCGGTACAGCGAAAAGCGAAAAGCGTCTTGCCGTGTGCATTGGGCCCGGAGCGTCCCGGATGGGTGGAAACGGTCGCTGTCCGGTCCGGGATGGAAGATGCCAATCCGGTGCAGTCCAGACAGGGGCGCTGCTGTCTGCATTGTGGAAAATCTTCGGCCGTCGCTCGGCAGGCCAGGCGTGGTGCCGCTGTCTGCGTGGTGCCGCTGTCTGCGTGGTGCCGCTGTCTGCGTGGTGCAAAGTTTTCGACCGTCGCTCGGCAGGCCAGGCGTGGCGCCGCTGTCTGCGTGGTTCCGCTGTCTGCGTGGTGCAAAGTTTTCGACCGTCGCCCGGCAGGCTCTGGCGTGGCGCCGCTGTCTGCGTGGTGCACAGTTTTCGACCGTCGCTCGGCAGGCCAGGCGTGGCGCCGCTGTTTATGTGATGCAATAGCAGAGGTTTCATGGTGGCTCTCTCGCAGAAAATGCCCTTTTCTCCCCTTGCCAACTATTTGCCGCCGCCTTTGTTGTTGCTGGCCGTGCTGGCGATGATTATCCTGCGCATTCCACCTTTTCTTCTCGACTTGCTGCTGACTTTCAACATTGTCATGGCTGTCGCACTCTTGCTGCAGTCTGTGTATATCGGTCGTCCCCTGGACTTCACGGCCTTCCCGACCCTGTTGCTGCTTGCGACCCTGTTCCGGCTGGCACTCAATATTGCCTCCACGCGGATTGTTCTGCTGCAGGGACACACGGGCAGTGCGGCGGCAGGTCGTGTGATTGAGTCTTTCGGGGAAGTCATGATTGCCGGTAACAATGTGGTAGGGCTGGTGGTCTTCATGATTCTGATCATTGTCAATTTTGTGGTGATCACCAAAGGCTGCACGCGCATATCGGAAGTGACGGCCCGTTTTACCCTGGATGCCATGCCTGGCAAGCAGATGGCGATAGATGCAGACCTCAATGCCGGTCTGGTGGACCAGCAGGAAGCCAAGAGTCGGCGTCAGGAGATCGTTCTGGAAGCTGACTTCTATGGCTCGATGGATGGTGCCAGCAAGTTTGTGCGGGGCGATGCTGTAGCCAGCCTGCTGATTCTGTTGATCAATCTGGTCGGCGGGGTGGCTGTGGGTGTCATGCAGCATGACCTGCCCGTGAGCCTGGCTTTTCAGACCTATTCCTTGCTGACCATGGGGGATGGACTGGCGGCCCAGGTCCCGGCACTGCTGCTGTCGACAGCGGCGGCCATTACGGTGACCCGCGTCTCGGGAGGTCGTGATATACAACTGCAGGTGTTCAAGGAGGTGTTGGCCAATCCAAAAGCGATTTTGCTGGCGGCACTGCTTCTCATTGTCATAGGTGCCGTGCCGGGCATGCCACACCTTGCTTTTATAGGCACGGGCTGCCTGGTTCTGTGTGTCTTCTTTGTCCGCTTTTCCGGCGTGGGCGCCGCAGAGAAGAAAAAAGAGACGGGGGCGGCTTCGCCGGCGGTTCCCGCACCGCTGGGCTGGCAGGATTTGCCGCGCATGGATGCTGTGGGTCTGGAGATCGGTTATCGCCTGATTCCCCTTGTTGATGGCAACAATCAGGCCGAGTTGACGCACAAAATCCGGGAGTCGCGTCGGGAGCTTTCCCGGGAGTACGGCTTTCTTTTTCCGGCAGTACACATCCGTGACAATATGAGGTTGGATCCAGAAGCCTATGTGCTCAAAATTCATGGTGTTGAGCGTGAAAGCTTCCAGTTGCAGGTGGCACGGCTGCTGGCGATAGGTTCCGGAGAAGATGTGCCGCCACTGGAGGGGGCTGCGGTGACTGATCCGGCTTTCGGGCTGGGTTCGGTCTGGATTGAGCCAGAGCACAAGGAGGCGGCTTTGCGCCGGGGCTATACAGTGGTGACGCCTGCCACGGTGATTGCTACGCATGCCGGGCGCCTGATGCGCCAGCAGGCGGCCCATCTGTTTGGCTATGCCGAAGCGCAGCAATGGTTTGAGCAGTTGCGCCAGGAAGCGCCGCGTTTGTGCGATGAACTCGTCCCCGACAAATTGTCTCTGGGAAAACTGATGTCCGTGTGCCGCTGCCTGCTGCGCGATGGAGTGTCTCTTGCCGACAGCAAGACCATTGTCACCAATCTGGTCAATCAGACAATACAGCCTGCCACGTCCTGTCATGCGCTGGCAGAGCAGGTGCGTCCCGCGCTGGGCTACCAGATTCTGGCACCTCTTGTCGCTCCGGCGCAGGATTCCCTTCCTCTTCTTCAGGCCTTCACCCTGTCTTATGAGCTGGAAAAACTGCTGTTGCAGGCGGTGGAGCAGGGCAAGCAGCTGGCGAACATGGAGGCGGATGCTTTTCCGTTGGAGCCGCACCTTGCGGCGCGACTGCAACAGGGAATGCGGGTGCTGATCAGTCAGGCGCAGGCACGCGACCTGAGTGCGGTGCTGCTGGTGACGCCGGTGCTGCGTCCCTTGCTGGCGCGCATGGCGCGGCCGGAGCGGCCGATGCTGCATGTCGTGGGAATAACGGAAGTGCCGGATGATTACCGCATCGAGATTATTGGCCAACTCGGTGGTGCCCAGACTGAGCCGGATCAGCAATCTGCGGTGCAAGATTAGCGGACTCTGTTGTTTTTTTTCCCGGGTTATTCACAGAGGCGGTGGCACATCGGATCACTTTTGCGTACTGTTGCGCCGACATCGCCCTCTACAGGCTGCTGCGGCAGTCAGCTGTCCCCGTCGGAGACTGTCCGGGAGTAGCCCGTGAAACCTGTGTATGGCGGGCGCCGCTCATCAGGCACCCTGTAAAAATCAATAAATCTCAAGGAGGTGTGTGCCTTATCATGCAACACTCACTGGGTTGGCTGCTGTCATTGCTCAGGCCGGAGCCCGTTGACGACGACCGATTTTGCGCATCCAGTCAGGATTTGGGGTATCCCCAGCTTTTTGGTGGTCAGCTGATGGGCCAGGCGATAGCGGCAGCGTCACAGACGCTGGGCGAGCTGCGCCCTTTGCACGCATTTCATTGTTGTTTTCTGCGACCGGGACGCATCGGGGAGCCGTTGTACTATGAGGTGGACAGGTGCCGTGACGGGCGCGGGTTCACAGCACGTCAGGTGCGGGCCCTGCAGCGCGGGCGCGTGCTGTTTCAAAGTTTTCTTTCTTTTCACAAACCGGAACAGGGGCTTGAGCACCAGCGGGGCGATATGCCTGATGTGCCACCACCGGAGCAGCTGGTCTCTGCCGCCACGCATCTTGGGACCTCCGCGTTTGATACAGCTGCCCTGAAGGCGCAGGCTGAGGGCTTTCCCATAGAGGCACGTCCGGTACCGGCTGCCAGCGACTCGCGCGATCCGGTGAGCCATATCTGGCTGCGGGCCAATGGGCAGCTTCCGGATGACCCCAATGTTCATCAGGGCCTGTTGGCTTATGCCTCGGATTACAGTCTGCTGGCTACCTGCCTGAGGGCACAGGACAGCAGTGCGCTCCAGTCAGGGCTGAAAGTGGCCAGTCTTGACCATGCCATGTGGTTCCATCGGCCGTTGCGTATGAATGAATGGTTGCTGCACAGCATGGAGAGTCCGACAGCCTGCGGTGCGCGGGGGTTGGTTCGTGGTCAGGTTTTCACGCCAGACGGCGTTCTGGTTGCTTCTACCGTTCAGGAGGGATTGCTGCGCGTACACAGCTGACCTGGTGCGCGGCAAGCCCCGTCCTTCAGGGCGGGGAGTATGTCAACCTTGATCCCGCCGCCTGCGGCGGAGCATAGCGCGTCGCTTGTGCACACCCTGAGTTGCATCTTGCAGTTGAACGACCCTTCTGTTGGCACCTTCAGCGGGAAGGCTGCGCAGGCTGAAGAAGGTGGCCCCGGTTCTGGTGGCCCTGTTGTTCACCCAGACGGGGGAGGTTTTGCTTGAACTCACTCAGGGTCGTGATCAGCTGCCTTTCTTCTGAGTAACTTTCCCGGTCGTGCAGGTTTGCAGTTTGTCAGCCGGTCATCGTTGGCTCCACTGGCACCAAGGTAAAGCCCAGCTCGGATGCCTGGTTCTTCAGATTTTTCATCACCCGGTCTCATGGAAAACGGCAGCGTCTGGCG
>MPMQ01000073.1 GCA_002238585.1 Kistimonas sp. bin40
CTGGATAGCTGGATAGCTGGATAGCTGGATAGCTGGATAGCTGGATAGCTGAAGGCATTAGTTGCCGTGCCGGGTGACGTGCTTTCGCAGAACTTCTGGCCCCTGACAAGAAGGATTCGGCCAAGCACTCACAGCAGGAGGGGCAGCCAAGCTGCCCCTCCTGCCTTCTTGACGTTTCAGGGACCGCTGCCAGGCCGGATCGCTGTCACAGTATCAGGTGGACGGCGTGTCCTCTGCTTCAGATCCCGGCACGCTCGCATCCATTGCCGCCTTATCACGCGCTGTCTCGGCAGGAAGAATGAATCCAAGAACTTTGGCATACAAATCGTCTAGCGCAACCGTTAACGGTGTTCTCTTCGCCAACAGCTCACCGTCCTGTCCGGTCAGCCATATACCCGTCGGACTCGCCAGCGCAACCGGGATAAGTGACTTACTCAGCGAGCAAGTGCGGGAGCCTCCGTCCAGATCAAAGCTCATCGTGCCGCCGGCAAGCCTGGAGCCTTCCTGCCCGTCCCTGACAAACGTCTCCCTGTGTACACGCACTACGGTGCGGCCCTTAACTTCAACATAGCTGCCGCGCATGATGGCTCGATTCTTCTCAGTATCCAAAAGCGATGCTGCACTGTCCGCAACGTACGCGACAGTCCTACCCAGTGGGGCAGAGTAGTTTCTCACGCCATCCCTCACACGCTGGATCGGGGAAAAAATAATTGTGTTTACTGCATTCTGAATGGCTGCGTACATGGCATCTCTCCTTCCCTGAAAAACCGCTTTGATGTACACATGCTACGATCCAGAGAGTGTCCTGCGCACCTGGACCTTGGTCTCCCATACGTCAACGACAACACCCCATTCCGACTGTCGGCGCATGCCCGGCTGTCTGGTTTCTGGAGCCGGGAAAGCCGGGCTCCCTATCCGGTGGTCATACCGGAAATGAGCGTCTCATTGCATACCGGGGCAGCCCTTCTGCTCGAATCATGGAACGCGCCGCACAGGCTGAAAACACTCTTGCGGTCCGGCTGGATAGTCCATTGGTAGTGCATCAAGAGGCGGCCCGCTGTGTCAGAATGCTTATCGCCCCGACCTCGGGCGCTATTCCTGCCAAAGATCAGCTACGTGCTACGTAAAGAAAACGCTTGCAAGCCGGCAATCTGACCAGACTGCCGCCCCCACCGTCTTAAATGAACATAAGTCTCTGGAGAAAGCCCCGCAATGCCACCCGGTAGTCCGATGCCGACACCTCCCGGCACGAAGCCAGGACGTCAGAAAATGTTGCCCGACCCTGGCTGAAACTTTGTCAGCCACTCCGGTCGCCACCCAACAGAATGTTGTTCGAGCTGAGAAAGAACACAGACTGAATCGAAATAGAACCGGCAATTGACACTCGCTGAGGTCAGAAAGGGCTGAAAGCTGACCGGAACTCGGCGGAAAGAGCGTAATGTTCTCGCGACTGGATGGCTGGATGGCTGGATGGCTGGAGGCACTAGTTGCCGTGCGGGTACCGTGCTTTCACAGAACTTCTGGCCCCCTGACAATAACGATGCGGCCAAGCGCTCACAGCAAGAGGGGCAGCCAGGCTGCCCCTCTTGCCTTCCTGACGTTTTTCAGCGACCGCTGACAGGCCGGGTCGCTGTCACAATATCAAGTGGACCGCTTGTCCTCTGCTCCTGCTTCTGCTGCAGATCCCGGCACGCTTGCATCCGTTGCTGCCTCATCACGCGCTGTCTCAGCAGGAATAACGAATTTCAGAAGCCTGGCGGCAAAGCGGTCTGCAACAAGCTCAGATTCTGTTCTCTTCACCAACGGGTTGCCGTTATTTCCCATCAGCCAGATACCTGTACAGCCTCTCTCCAAATTTGCCACGGACGGTTTCTTCAGTGAACAAGTAGAGGTCCCTCCATTGGGAAGTGTAATACGGGCGCTGGGGTATCCAAAATCATGATAGTTGCCGCGCACGATGGCCCGATTTCTCTCAGTATCCAGAAGGCGTGCTGGATTGTGGGCACTGACCCACCGACCAAATTGGGCAGAGTAGTTTCTCACGCCATCCCGCACACGCTGGATCGGGGACAAAATAACTGTGTTTACTGCATTCTGAATGGCTGCGTACATGGCATCTCTCCTTTCCTGAAAAACCGCTTTGATGTACACATGCTACGATCCCGAGAGTGTCCTGCGCACCTGGACCTTGGTCTCCCCTGGCATTCCAGGACTCAGCTATTCCCGGCTGGCGGCAGGAACAAGGCACAGTGACAAATGATGCAAAGACCCAGGTATCGCCAGAGCCCCGAACCGTACTCAACCCGCTCCTTCAGGCTGCACATCATCTGCCAGTGCCACCACACCACAAAGGCGTTACCCGCTTTCGCTACTCTATTGCAACCCAGTCATATTGATCGTTGTCACGCTGACTGTCGCGCGTAAGTCCATCATTCTTCTCACATGACGCCTCATGACAATCTGCACCGCACCCGGGACCAGGACCAGGACCAGGACAACCGCTATCCCCGGATGTTTTCCCGATCAACGCTGCCAGGAGTGGAACCTTTCAAGCCAGCCCATCAGCTTCTGGGGGACATGGGCTTTTTTCCACTCGCCGGCTACATACTTGTTGGCCTCCGACAACGTGGGGTAGGCATGAATCGTCCCCAGAATCTTGTTGAGTCCCAGCCCGTGCTTCATGGCGGTAACGTACTCTGTAAGCAACTCACCGGCATGCTGCCCCACGATGGTGCAACCCAGAATCCTGTCTTTCCCCGGTACGGTCAGAACCTTTACAAACCCTTCTGTTTCTCCGTCAGCCAGGGCTCTGTCGAGTTCCTCCATGGCAAAACGCGTCACCTCATACTTGATCCCCTGACTTCTGGCTTCCTTTTCGTTCAGCCCCACTCTGGCAATTTCTGGATCCACAAAAGTCGCTCGTGGAATCACCGAATAGTCCACCCTGAACTTCCTGAACCGCCCAAAGAGTGCATTGACAGTCGCATACCAGGCCTGGTGAGCAGCAGCATGGGTGAATTGCCAGGGGCCAGCCACATCACCGCAGGCGTATATGTTGGGGTAGCGGGTCTGTAGCCATGAATTGACAGCAAGCGTGCCATCCGGATTCTTCTCAATCTGAAGCTCTTCCAGCCCCAGGCCCTGCGTGTTGGCCTTGCGCCCAACCGCCAGCAATACCGCGTCAAAGTGTAATCTGATCAATCCGCCCTGGTGTCGCGCTTCCAGCCACTGGGCACTGTCTTCCCTGTGAAAAGAGACAGCTTCACATTGGGGCAGCACGCGTATCCCTTCCTGCTCAAAGCGACTCATGATCAAGCGGGAAACCTCGTCATCCTCCTGTGACAGCAGGCGCTCAGCCCTGTCAATCTGTACGACCTGCACACCCAGCCGATGAAAGGCCTGTGCCAACTCACATCCTATAGGGCCCCCTCCGATCACCAGCAAGGTGCCGGGTTTCTCCCGCAGTGACCAAATGGTATCTGACGTGTAGCTGGTAACGGCGTCCAATCCGGGAATGGGGGGAACCACCGGCCGCCCGCCGCTGGCAATAATGATATTGCGTGCGCTGAGCGTACGGTCCCCTATCTTGACTTGCCAGGGGGAGACCAGGCGCGCCGTTCCTTGCACACAGTCCACACCCAGCCCGGTGTAACGCTCAATCGAGTCGTGAGGTTCGATCTGCCGGACGACATCCTGCACCCTCTCCATCACGGCCCGGAAATCGACCTGGCTCCCCTCAATGCGGATGCCAAATTCCCTGGCGCGTGCAATCGTATTGCTGATGCGGGACGAACGAATCAGTGCCTTGCTGGGAACACAGCCAGTGTTAAGGCAATCGCCGCCCATTTTTTCTTTTTCAACAAGAGTGACCCGGGCCTTCACCGCAGCCGCGATATAGGCACTGACCAGGCCACCGGAGCCTGCACCTATAACAGCAAGGTTGGTGTCAAATGAAGCCGGTTTTTGGAACCCTTTGTAAAGACCGCGCACTTTCCACGCCTGCACCAGTATACGTGCCAGCCAGGGAACGGCCGCCATCAGGGCAAAGGAGATCAGCAACGCCGGAGTAAGAAGGCTGTTGACGGAAATCTCATCAACCTTTTGCAGCTGGCTGCCTGCATTGACATACACAGCTGTACCCGCAAGCATGCCCAGCTGGCTGACCCAACTGAAAGTCCACAAGCGTATTTTTGTCAGGCCCATGACAAGATTCACGACAGAAAAAGGAATCACAGGCAAAAGACGCAGGCTGAACAAATAAAAGGCGCCATCTTCTTCAATACCGGCATTGACTTTCTTGAGCTGTCGTTCAAAACGGGCCTGCACCCAGTCTCGAAGCAGCGTCCGCGCGATCAGCATGGACAGACTGGCCCCTAAAGTACTGGCAAAGGACACCAGCACAAGACCTTTGGCAAACCCAAAGAGAGCCCCGGCCAGCAGGGTCATAAGTGCGGCGACAGGAAGAGACAGACCGGTGACCAGTACATAGAAAAAAAAGAAGACGAAAGCTGCCAGATAAGGATTGTCTTGCTGCTGTCTGAAAAAGAAATCGGGTGTTATGTCATTAATGAGTCCTGTCCCGTACAGTCCCCCTGCAACAACAGCGATCACTGCCAGGAGCAGATATTTTTTACAACAGCTGGACTTGCTTTTCTCATTGCCGGCTTCTTCTTTTTCCATACTCTTCTCCTACCTTGGATGTCTGTACCCGGATTCAGATTCATGGGCGGCTCTGGTCAATGGATCAGAGCGCGGAAAGGGGATATGCCTGAACGCACGTCTCCTGCATTGGCTGCAAGAGCGCGGAAATTTGCAAGATGTTGCTCAGGGATATCGGTCACCCGTACGACCAATCGCCAGGCTCCCACGAACAGGCTCCCACGAAAAAGTGCGATTGCGTCCTTCTGAACGCTTGTCTTTTTCAATACCCATTCGCCTTCCGCCCCGAAATTGGCACATGAAATGGTCGGAACCTGGGAGCCCCTGCGGCTGAAAAGGCGCAGCGGACCTGCAAGGCGGCGATATCAAGTGACTGAATGGGAAGGGCGGAAGAAAAGTGTCCTGAAATATTCGCTGGAATGCTTCTTGTTGTTGCAATGGTGGCTATCCGTAACTCCAGAGAGTCCCAGCCTCAAGAGCGGGACAAGGCCTCGACGGGCTCCCGGGTTTGGCGCGTTGCACTGACCCTCTGCCGAGCGCGCAGCCTGCTGAATGCCATCACCCATACCCACACAAACGCAGAGCGGATCCACACAAGCACAGAGCGGCGTCCAAGTACGGGAAAGGTGCTCTGGCGTCCCCACCAGGACTCGAACCTGGATCGATCGCTTAGGAGGCGACTGTTCTATCCGGTTGAACTATGGGGACTTGCTCCACCGCGCCACAGCTGCGGCATGGTAACGGAACCTGGCACCCCCTTGCAAGTTGTCTTCCCGTATAAAAAAACAGCTCCAGATGTCTGATATTGCAGGGCACAGGGAAAGAAGGTAGGCTCGCACACCGTGTGTTGGGCAGATTTTCTGCCACTCTTCTCCGCTGACGCAGGGCCAGGCTCTGGTGAGAACGTGGAGTCAACATTCGATTTTCCCCTCTCTCCCTGCCTGCGCTGTCGGCTCTGTCATTAGCCCGCCCGGCCTTGGCACGGAGTCCCAGTTAACCCGGAGCAGATAAAGGCAGGCGTTTAAAGAATGCTGAAATGGATTATGTCTTGGTTATTGCCCCGCCACCTGGCAGGTAGTGCTTTCCTGATGGCCGCCCTTCTCACAAGCAGTCTTGCACTGGCCGCAGCCCATGATACCCAGGAGCACAACCCAGACCCGTTGGAAAAAATAAACCGGGCCACCTTCGCATTCAATGAAAAACTGGATGCCTGGCTGCTGCGGCCACTGGCGGTCTGCTACAACGCCGCCACCCCGAAACCCGTGCAGGGCCTGATCGGCAACTTCTTCCAGAATCTGGGCGAAGTCCGCAATCTCACCCACGCCTTGCTGCAACTCAAGCTGCGCGATGCCGGTGTATCAGGGACGCGCTTTGTGGTGAACAGCACTGTAGGCATGTTCGGGCTGCTTGATGTGGGCTCTGCTCTGGGGCTGGAGCATCGTTATCAGGACTTTGGTCTCACACTGGGCCGCTGGAAAGCACCGCCGGGTCCCTACCTCATGCTCCCGGTGCTGGGCCCCCACACAGTGCGCTCGGCCATAGGCATTTTCCCCGACATGCAGCTGGACCTCACGTCAAAAGCACCACGAGCAGACGAGTGGGCCCTGCGCGGAACCAGCATTGTCAACCGTCGCGCCTCACTGCTGCAGAAAGACAAGCTGATTTTCGGCGACAGGTACACCTTTGTACGTGATGCCTACCTGCAGCGGCGCCACTACCTGATTACAGGAGAAACGGCAGAGGACGACTTCTGACCTCATTCATTCAGGTGGACAGGCCCCGTCCGGGGTCTGGGCACCCGGCACCAGGACCCGCAGCAGACCGCAGCATCTGCGTTCGTTCTGATGAGACAAGCCGAGCCTGGAAGTCGCCGTTCGACTCATGAATTTCGCGTTCCTCCCTTTCTTGAGTTATTCGCTTGCGTGCCAGCCGCCATTCCCCGAAAAATTTTATTTTTTTATCCACCGGGAACGCTGCCGGGAAACTGTTGTCCTACTTCCATCTGACACGAATGGATGCTGTTATCGATCAGACATTGCGCTCAGTTTGTCCGGCTCATTTCACGGTCCCGCTTCTGGTGGGAACATGTCTGGTGAATAACTGTTTTCTGTCAGCCGGAGGTGCTTGTGGTCCAGGTCTGGCATGACTACCATCCCTGGCGAGTGTGCAGGAGTTTGAAGCAAATTTGAAACGAGAGGTGTACAAATGATTTCAGGCAGCGTTGTAGCTCTGGTGACGCCCATGCTCGCCAACGGAGAGCTTGATTGGGACGGCTTGCAGCGGCTGGTACAGTTTCATCTTGAACAGAGGACAGACGCCATTCTGGTCTGTGGCACCACTGGCGAATCGGCAACGCTGACGGTCACAGAGCAAGGTGAGATCATAGAACAGGTGCTGGCTGGTGTTGGCGGCCGCATTCCGGTCATCGTTGGTTGCAGCAGCAGCGCAACCCGTGATGCCGTTCACCTGGCGGCCCAGGCCCGGAGCCTGGGGGCCGATGCCTGTCTGGTAGCGGCTCCCGCCTACAACAAGCCGACTCAAGAAGGGCTTTACCAGCATTTTCTGTCCATCTCCCGGGCTGTCCCGCTGCCGATGATTCTGTACAACGTGCCCGGTCGCACCGCCGTAGACATACTACCGGAAACGGTGGAAAGGCTGGCTGATCTGGACACGGTTATCGCCATCAAGGAAGCCTCTGGCAGCCTGGAGCGTGCCCTTGTGCTTCTCGAGCGTGTGGGCGACCGGATGGCCGTTCTCTCAGGAGACGATGCCACAGCGGCCGAGCTGGTGCTCAAGGGCGGTAGTGGTGTTATCTCAGTGACAGCCAATGTCGCTCCCGCACAGATGCACAAGCTGTGTACACTGGCCCGGGAAGGAAAGGAACAGCAGGCCCGTGCTCTGAACGAGCACTTGCTCCCCCTGCATGAGGTGCTTTTTGCAGAAACAAACCCTATTCCTGTTAAATACGCTCTTCACCGCATGCAGCTGATAGACAATGGCATCCGTCTGCCTCTTACGCCCCTGAGCACTGAGCTGCACGCCCGCGTCGATGAAGCTCTTGCTACCACACAGGGCCCGCTGGCATCTGCACAAGTCCAGCAAGCCACATTCAAGGATGCTTGATGAGCCAAGGTAAAGAAACGCAGAACAACACAACAGGCGCAGTGCGTCTGTGTGGCGCTGTACTCCTGGGCAGCATGATGCTCTCCAGCGGCTGCCTGTCCGGTAGCAACGTCATCCGCGACAGGAGTGACGACTACACCCGGGAACAGTCATACCCTCCACTGAAAATTCCCGATCATCTGGACGCCGTGCCTGCTGCCCCCCCGCCCGTAGCGCAAACGGGAGTACAGCAGGCCCCGGCCTCCGGCAGACGATCACACGAAGACATGCTGCGCCCTGATGTCTGGATACTGCGCAACGATGGCACCATTTACCGGTCAAGCGCGGGGAACAATGGTGAACCTGAGCTCCTGGTCACGAACCCCGCCGCCAATTTTTGGGATCAGCTGCTTGAATTCTGGAAAACGAAAAGACTTGCCGTTGTCGAAAACAAGAAAGAGTCTGGCATCATGGTTACCGACTGGCTGGAACAAGGCACTTTCATCAAACGAAAGCAGAAAATCCGTCTGGAAGTGCGCCAGGGACGCAAGCCTCGGGAACTTGTGCTTGTGATCAAATCGTTGTTTCCCCGCCAGACATCACTGGACGACGTCAAGGAGCAGAGTCGTAACACAGAGCGTCAGCTCCTGAAGGAAATGCTGACTTTTCTGGCACAGTACCAGGACGCCAATGCTGCCACCGCTCACAGCGCTGGCTTGAAGAGCCTGACCAAACTGGAACAGGATGGCAACGGCAACCCAATCCTGAAGGTCAGAGCCGGATTCGCTGAAACCTGGAGGGCTGTGGAGCTGGCCCTGGAGAAATCTGGCATGCCGCCTCTGGATAAAGATCGTACAGCGGGACTATTTTTTATCCAGCCAGATCTTGTCGAGGGCACAACACGGGACAAGGCGGAGAGGAAAAAATCGCGTGCGAACGCCCCGTCGAAGAGCAAGGGTACCCTGTCCCGGGAAGGAGCACACCGCATCCGGGTGCAACGCGTGGGCGATGCCTCGCATGTCAGTGTGGAAAAGGATGTGGAAACACTGCTGACGCCAGCGGTCAGCACCCGCCTGTTGAAACAGCTGCAACGCCATATGGATTGACACCATACCGGGAGGCTGTCTACCCCCTTAGCCCTGGACGGCCTCCTCCGCTTTGATCGCCACCTCCGGAAGCTGGAAGCTGTCCACTGTGACAGCGCCTTCTTCAGGAATCACCACCGCCTTGCCCCGCACAACGCATTGGTCATGTTGATTCACAACAATGGTAGCTATAGTGACACCCCGGGTCCGGGCACATTTGGACAGCACTTCCAACTTGACTGTCAAGGCATCGCCGATCTTGACCGGAACAAGAAACTTGAGCTCCTGACTCCTGTATATACCGCCAGGTCCCGGCATCACTGTAGCCAATGCGGCTGAAATCAAGGAGCCGACCCACATGCCGTGCCCTACCCGTTCACCGAACCTGGACTCACTGGCAAAGTCGCGGTCCAGATGAATCGGGTTACAGTCCCCCGATACACTGGCAAACAAAATGAGATCCCGCTCAGTCAGCGTCCTTTTGTAAAAGGCCGTATCGCCTTCCCGAATCTGCGCGTAGGGTATATTGGCCAGTTTGTCCATGGATCATATCCTCACTTTGTGACGAGGTGGAGACGAGGCCTGCTATGATACACAATCCAGGGACGGGTACGCCCCGTTGTTTTTGTGTTTTTTTTGTGTGGAAAAAAAACCGCTCCACCGCCAAAAGCGTCCAGTATCGCGCAATACCGATCTCTGCCAGGCCAGTGACATCCTGCGGCCCACTTTCAGATCAAGATGCCCAGCTTTTCCTCCTCTGCTTTTCATCATGCTGCCCACGCACTACGATTTCTGCAATTGCTCCAGCACTCGACTGACAAGATAGCCCCCCACAAATCTCTCTATAAAACTGTCGCTCAAGGAATTGGGGCGATGCGAGAAAAATGACGAACAAAAGTCCTTCGCCTTCTGTTTGTGCGCCCCTCAAACGGGAATTGTGAATCTTCTCAGCAAGCGCTTCACCTGCCGGGAAGTCTTCTTCCTGAGGCCGAACTCCATTGCCTCCGGCTACTTGCCAGACTGCGAAGATGAGACCTGCCGAACTACCTGACGTCTAAAACGCTGCAAGAATGTTCTCCTTTCAGAGGCGCAGATATTGTCAGTAGTCTGTTCATTTTGTATTGATGTTGTTCGCCTCCGGCTAGCCTTCCGGAGCCACACTTGTATCGATCGTCATTGAATCGAGGACGCCATCTGCGAAATGACTTTCAAGAACATTCAGAAGACAAGATTACAAATAGAAAACCGGTAGATCAGAAAAAATTCATCTTTATTGAGATTACAAACTCAACTCAAAGAGACTGCAGAAGACAGAACATCAGTAAACCAACAAATAAAACTGGCGCTGAGCATTTTTCCATTTTCAACAGTGTTATAGGGTCCACATTACCTGGAGTACCCAGAGCATTCGGGATTGACCGTAATTCCAGCCCACCACAGCCCCGGATCTGCCTGTGGATACGGCATGAAACCAGACACAGATTCTCAATCTTTATCACCTACTGGCGGAATGCTATGAGAACATTTTCATGCCACTGCACAGCCAACAATATTACCTTTGAGTGAATCTGAAACCGAATTTCCATTTTATTTTTTGCTATTTCTCCTCCGGGTGCTATTCTCGGACGGCTCCGGAGTCGATGCGTTTTGGGTGCTGGGCAAGTCTCGTGCCAGTGCAACTCAAGTCGGTTTTTTTTTGCCGAGTTCAGGTTCCAGTTCAGGTGCCGCTCAGCTGCCATTGTGTCCGATGACCGAGCTTTCTTTATCTGTTGTGCATCCTGTTGACTTCCGCCTCTTTTGCCAAAGGAACGGGGGAAGGGAACTGCGATAATGCGATAAAAAAAGAGGGCGTGGATAGTGAGCAATCCGAACAATCTTTGGCCGGAGGTTTAGAGTGCTTGCCGAGTTGACGGCTTGGCTCCATGCGCACCAGAGCATGCTGGCGCTAAGCGTTGCTGTGACAGCTGCGCTGGAGTCCCTTTTCATAGTGGGGCTGTTGCTGCCCGGCGTTGCCTTGCTGTTTGCGGCCGCCGTTCTTGCCGGCCAGGGGGCTATGGGCCTCTGGACGCTTCTGTTCGCGGGCTGGGCCGGTGCCGTTGTGGGGGATGGGGTCAGTTTTATCATCGGACAGCGCAGCCAATGTCTGTGTCACCGCTGGCCGTTGGACCGCTACGCTTCCTTGTTGGACAGAGGCAAGATTTTTTTCGAGCGCTACGGTGTTCTGAGCATTGCCCTGGGGCGCTTTATCGGACCGGTACGGCCCGTGATACCCGCCGTTGCGGGCTTGCTGAAGATGCCGACCGCTGCCTTTTACCTCATCAATGCGCTCTCCGCCCTGCTCTGGGCTCCGGTCTACCTTGTCCCTGGCTATAGCCTTGGGCGGTTCGGTACCGAGGAAAGCTCCCTGTATATGACAAGTGGCATAGTGGCAGCTCTGGTCGCTCTCGCACTGGTCTTCCGACTGACTATCCAGAGCGCACTGATAGCCGACAGCTGGTACGGCAGGCTGTCCGTGGCCACAGTGGTCGCTGCCTGCGGTTTGAGCCTGGTACTTTTTCCGCGCTGAAATCCTGCACACCTGCACACCTGCACACCCGCACATCTGTCCGGAACCTGACACATAACCAACACTTATGCGTTCAGGCTGCGCGGGTCATGTTGACAGCCCGCCTGGCATCCACTGCCAGAATCAATATCACAATCCACAAGAAGAACCGCCTCATCAGAGGTCGTCGCAGCCTGCAGCCTTCCATTTTCGAGCATCAGCCGCATACCACTTGGCCGTCTTTATCAGGCCCTTCACTGTGGCGGAAGCGACACAAACTCTTGCCAGGACTTCACATGAGTCTGGAGCTGCCAGATAACAAGGTCCACCCCGCTCCCCCCCCAGGAAAAAATCCACTTTGGCAGGAGCAACACCGACCACTTCCAGGACTTGCTTGAAACCGGAGGAACTTCGGTCTGGACAATGCGTCTCCCAGGCTTCCTGTGCCCTGCTTGCCGATGCGCCTGTCGCTCCCGGTCTGCCCCGGCGGATTCTGCGACGGCTGCTCTGGATCGCCCCGGATCCCAGACCAGGTTACAGGCAGGCAGATGCCGGGAACCCTTCGCGTTTTCTGTTGTCATAGGTGTAGAGAGGCTGATCGATTCGCACAGAGTACAGAATCTTCTGGCGAACCGATTTTTGATCAACGAGACAATGAAGGAGGCGTTAGCCATGAGTAACTCAGTTGAAAGAAATCGCACGCAATCATCGCATCCACCCGAGTCAAACCGCCCTGACCCTGACGGCGCGGCTGTGACCTCTGGTACGCGAACAGTAAAACCGAGCGCCCCAGGGGCCGGAACCCAGGGGACAGGTTCCTCTGATTACGGCAAGTTGTGCGCAGAGGGCATCCGCCTGACAGGACGCTGCATTCGCCAGGCTGCTGTAGGGATGGGATGGTTCTGCAAGGCCGCAGGAGAAATACTGGTCACCAACATGGCAGGTGGTGCTCTGGTGTTCCTGTTTGGTGCTTATGCAAACAACCTGCTGGGGTACACCGGTGTCGCAACCGGCAGTGCTGCGGAGGGGGGAGCGCACGCTCTGCTCACACATACAATACCTGACGTTATGCAGCAGGGCTGCCGCCGTTTCCTGAACTGGCTTACTGGCAAACAGAGCAACCAGGCAGACGCACAGACTGCGCGTATACATGAGCTGGATGATTGCACCCGGATGCTACAGACACAGTTGGATGAGCTGCGCCAGCAGAGTCGTGCCTCCACCCTGGCCAACAAAAGAAATGGGGGGTCGAAAACACCACCTCCTGGTGCAGCACCCCAGGGCCGGCAAGAAGGTGCTGCAAACGACGACACGGAACCCTTCCCTTCCCCACCCACCACACGGCGGAGGGCATCCCCCAGAAAGCAATAAATGGCAAACAACGCCTCCCCCCTGAAAGACATATCTTTGAACCCAGGGGGAAGCATGACCGATTTGACCTGAGGACACGACCAAAGGTGGCGGCCAGCACGCTGAAGGAGGAAAGACACCACCGATGCCCGGCGACACCTTGTTCAAAGACAGGGGGTCAATCAGGGTCCGGATACAGAGGAGGCAGTACACTCTTGCATGGTGCCCCTTGCTCTTCCCGTGCCAGACGCGGCACCAGGAAGCCAGAGCAACGGCTACTCATAGTGCCAAGCAGCTGCCTGGCTCTGGTCTCATCCACCTCGAAGTGCGCTGTGCCACTGACTCTGTCCAGAAGATGCAGATAGTAAGGAAGAATCCGGCAACGGAACAGCGCCTCACTCAGCTCCACCAGAACTGCCGCATCATCGTTCACACCCCGGAGCAAGGTGCTTTGGTTCAACACAGTCACCCCCGCCTCAACCAGTTCCCGCATTGCATCACAAACACGCTGACACAGCTCACGCGGGTGGTTGCAGTGCACAACCAGTACCGCCTGCAGTCGGGAATCTGTCAGCGCAGATACCAATGCTGGCGTCACACGTTGGGGCACAGTCACAGGCAGACGGCTGTGCACTCGCACCCGTTCAACATGCCCTATGGCCGCCAGCTGCGTCACAATCCAGGCCAGCCGTCGATCATTCTGTACAAGAGGGTCACCGCCGCTGAGAATCACTTCCCTGACAGAAGAATCCTGGCGAATATAGTCAAGGGCTGCGGCCCACTGCGCACTGTCGAGAGTATTGTCCTCATAAGGGAAATGCCGGCGAAAGCAGAATCGGCAGTTAATGGCGCAGGCCTGCCCCGGCAGCAGCAGCAGGCGGCCGTGGTACTTGTGAACTATACCCCGTTGACTGTTACTGGCTTGTTCTCCCAGCGGATCCGGAACAAAACCCGGTGTTTCCGTTTGTTCATCCTGTACGGGAAGAACCTGCAATAACAAGGGATCCTGGCGGTTGCCCTTCTCTATTCTGGCGATATAGGGGCGCGGGACCCGCAGGGGAAACAGCCGCGCCCCCGCCCGGGCTCCCTCGGCCAGTTCACAAGGAAGCTCAAGCAGGCTCAGCAGCTCACGTGGACACGTGACTGCCTGCCGGAGGACCTGCTGCCACGACGGCTCCTCCTCGAACTGGAAAACCGAAAGTCTGTCCTGCTGCACAGGTTGGTCAGAACGGGTTATCATACTGGGCCTTTCACAATATCTGGTACCACCGAATGGCGAGCTACACAACCAACCAGTTCAAAGCCGGACTGAAAGTCATGCTGGGTTCTGACCCCTGCTGCATAGTCGAAAACGAATTCGTCAAGCCCGGAAAAGGCCAGGCATTCAATCGCGTCAAACTGCGTAATCTGCGCACCAATAAAGTATGGGAGCGCACTTTCAAGTCAGGCGAAGCCCTGGAAGCCGCCGACGTCGTTGACCACGAGATGCAGTATATCTTCAGTGAAGGCGAAGTTTACCACTTCATGATGACCGACGGCTCCTTTGAACAGCTGGCAGCCGACAGCACTGCAGTCGGCGACGACATAGTGCGCTGGCTCAAGCCTGAGGAAATCTACACTGTCACGCTGTACAACGGCAACCCTATCTCCGTCACCCCTCCCAATTTCATACTGCTGGAAGTCACCCAGACAGACCCCGGCCTGAAAGGCGACACAGCAACCGGTGCGACCAAGCCCGCCATCCTGAGCACAGGAGCCACAATCAGGGTTCCTTTGTTCATCAATGAGGGTGAGATACTCAAAATAGACACACGCACCGGCGAGTACGTCGGCCGTCAGAAATAATGGTCCATTTATATCCGGGTCTATATCCGGGTCCCGATGCCAGGCGCGCGTGCCGCCAGGCAGCCCCAGATTCCACAGCAGGAAAAAAACGGTGACCGACTGGAAGCCTTCAGCCTCTCTTGCAGCACTACGCCAGCGTGGTGCTCTCCTGCAGCACATCCGCGCCTGGTTTCATGAGCATGATGTTCTGGAAGTGACAACACCTTTGCTGTCTCACCATGCGCCGGTTGATCCGCACATTGACAGTTTCCATACCCGCTTCCAGCCTTCTGCCCAAGCCGCTGAAAGTCAGGTGCTGTATTTGCACACTTCACCGGAGTTCGCAATGAAACGCCTGTTGGCAGCAGGCAGTGGAGACATCTATTTCCTGGGACCGGTATTCCGCAATGGCGAGGCAGGGCAGCGACATAACCCTGAGTTCACCATGCTCGAATGGTATCGCAAGGGTATAGACCATCATCAATTGATGAGCGAGGTCACCGCCTTGCTCAGTGCGATCTGCTGTTTTCGGGAAACCGGCCGGGTCACGTACCAGAGCCTGTTCGAGCAAACGCTGGATATAGATCCTCACAATGTCAGCCATACTGACCTGCTTATGCTGGTTCAGGACAAAATAGACAAGGGACTGGATGCACTATCCCGCAACGACTGCCTTGACCTGCTCTTCAGCCACTGCATAGAGCCTCACCTCGGCAGCAAGGGCGACCAGGGGCTGGAGGGTGTGTACGTGTATGACTACCCTGCCAGCATGGCAGCTCTGGCGCGCCTGACACCCTGCCGCACGGGTCCCCGGCGGGCGGCCCGCTTTGAGCTGTTTGTCGGCGGCGTTGAACTGGCCAACGGCTATCACGAACTGACGGATGCCGAAGAGCAGAGAACAAGATTCGCGTCTGACCAGTCACTGCGCCAGCAACTCGGCAAGCCCGTGCCTCCCTGCGACTTGAACCTGCTTCACGCCCTCAAGCACGGGCTCCCGGACTGCGCTGGCGTGGCCATGGGGGTAGAACGGCTGCACATGCTAATGGCGGGTACAAACACTATAGGGGACGTCTTGCCATTTGACTTTTCCAGAGCCTGACAGCCGACCGGTGCGAAACTGTCGCCAGGTAGCCGCCCTCTACACCTCTATACCTCTACACTTGGCATCTGGCATCTGGCATCTGGCATCTGGCATCTGGCATCTGGCATCTGGCATCTGGCATCTG
>MPMQ01000074.1 GCA_002238585.1 Kistimonas sp. bin40
CAGCTCCAGAGGCTTATGGCGGACGAGAGCATTGTGGCCAATGCGTCAACGGGTGGAGTGAAAGATATGGCTGATTCTATCAAGGCGGCGGCGCGCAATATCTGATGGCGTACTTCTCGCTGTACGCAGGGGCGCAGCACCGCATCTGGGTCCTGAGAAGTCTCTGATGCGGTTCTGCAAGCTCCAGTGTGCAGAGGTGATGCTGCCCTGGGCGGGTATCTTGTCTCTTGTGCCTCTTGCCGGCGGGGAGGTTATCTGACGAATGTCGTACAGGGTTTGGCGCCAGGCACTATGAGATACGGGTGTCCCGGGGCTTTGCGATGCGCTCACGACACGAAATGAAGTCGAATGAAAAAACAGGAGCTTCGATCCAGGTTCCGCTGAGTCTGCGGCCCCTCACCCCAGCTTTTGTGTTGGGGTTTGTTTTCTTTAGATCAGCAAGGCAGTCAGGCCGCTGCGTGTGGTTTTAGGGGGAGCCTTGCCCGGGTTTTCCATTTTTGCACCCGCCTCGCTGTGGCAAGGTTGCGCAGCCGGAAGCTCTGCAGGCTGGGGCCCCGGTTGCCGTTGCATGCCGACTTCTCAACGACAAAGCACCGCTTCAGCGTATTCGGCGGCTATCCAGGCTATCCATATTGAGGATTGAGGATTGAGGATTGAGGATTGAGGATTGAGGATTGAGGATTGAAAAGGGAACACCTATGCCACAAAGGATATGGACGCCCCTCTTTCAGAAAACGCACAGCCGCGAAGCAGCTCCGGCTGTGCTTGAAAGAGGGGAGGATCAATCAGGACTCGGCAAAGTCTTTCAGCTTTTTGAGAGCGCGCACCTTCACCTGGACAGAAGCCGGCTTCGCGGGAACGTCGATCAGTTCGCCAGGATTGAACGGGTTGGGTACGTCTTTGCGGGCTTTCTGTGCCGGCTTTTTCTTGGTGACGATTTTCAGCAGGCCGGGAATGACAAACTCGCCGCAACCCCGCTTTTTGATATGACGCTCGATCAGCAAGGTCAGCTCATCAAGCACGTTGCCTACGCTCCTGCGACTCAGCTCAGTATTCTCGGCAATTTCATTGATGATCTGGCTTTTGGTGTATTTTGTTTTGATAGCAGCTGCCATAGCATGCCTCCGAGTCTGTCGTCCTGACATCAAGCCCTTGTTTTTAAATGAAAACAACCGAGCTAAGAAGCACTATAACCTGTGTTTTTTTGTATGGCGAGCCTTTTTGTTACTTCTTTTCCGCAATCGGCGCTGTTACAAAATCAGCAGCACCGGACTTTGTGGCACAGCAGGCATAAGGCAGTCTACTCAACATCCCTATCCGATACAGAACAACAGCCCCAAACACAAATCCTGTGTCGCAAGGTACCAAGTCCTTCCGGCGAGACCGAGACAGAGCCCACCCGGTGGCTCTGCCTCCGTGCTGCGCTGTATGTCTGGCAGGGGACGCAAATACAAGACGGAGGATTCACACCCAGGAGAGTTTGCATCCCTCTCGCCGGGCGTGTTGCGATCATTGGCAGCTGCATCCAGTTACCCTCGTCACGTGCTGCCAAACTACGCTTGCCCAGGCAGAAGAAACAATGATGGTTGTTGTCGTACAGATTCCAGTCTACAGCCGGCTTTCACCGAAAAACTGACAGCGTCAATATGCTTTTTCACAAGAGGCGCCTTTTATCGCTCCCAGAGCTTGTCGTGCGGCCCAAGCTACTTCAGCCGAGCCCGTCCCTGCCTATAATCAAAAGGCTCTCTGTAGCCAGATCCTGCTTTTTTGCCTGAAGAATAGCGCTCCTTCTGATCATTCCAGGTCCAACCCAACACACCAGTCGACCCGTCTCGCATAGGGCTCGCCAGCGCAACCGCAGAAGTGCTCCAGCATTCCTGCGCTGCCCTGTAGACAGTCCGCATCCGGACCTTCAGAAATGCACTGTGTCTATTGCCGGCCATCGTGAGCCCGCCTCTTGCACTCAACCTCATACTTGACGAGCTACCCAGGACCATCAGAAACGACAGTCGCCGAGCGGAGAGCCAGATGTGCAAATCCGCCCCAACAAGTCGGCAACCCTTCCGAAACCTGCGGGACCATGCATACATTCAGAGACAACCTTGCTGGTGACGGGAAGGCTCCGTTGGATAATGGCGGCATTTTGGTGCCTTGCTCATCCGTCACCGCAACCTCCCCAGCCTGCGAGGGACGCAGGACAGGTGATTCAGGAGGCATATCCCTGAACCTGTCACTGAGGGATTTTCTTGGGAGCACACCAAGGGAGCAACAAAGCTGCGTAATGGAGGTATCTTTTTTGCTTGTGTCAGCATGCCATTTGCCGGGCTCATGCACAGCCGAACACAAATGCGGGAAAACCCGCCTCAAGGGTGCATGCATCGCTTTGTCTGGCCAAGCCCGGGCTTGACGACTCGCCGTCACGCACGAGACAGGCTCTCTCCACATCAATCACCACACCAGACGCCAGGACGACTGGAGCGACCGCACCATCAGCGCCGCAACAACAAGCCTTTGTCCGGTTCGGCTTGTCATCCGGCCGCCTGGACCGGTATGGTCGCCGCACTGGAAAACACTCTGTTATCAGCGTCAAGGTAGAGCAGAACCGGCTTGTGGTCAGCGCAAACAGTCTCTGGATAACTTGCATAGGCGCATATAATCACGCAATCCCCTGGCGCTGCCAGGCGAGCCGCCGCACCATTGACAGAAATAATGCCAGAGCCATGCTCTGCGCGAATAATATAGGTCGTAAAGCGGGCACCATTGGTTTTGTTGTAAATCTGGATCTGCTCAAATTCCCGCAGCCCGGCCCGCTCCAGCAGTGCGCCATCAATAGCGCACGAACCCTCGTAGTCCAGCTCAGAGTGGGTAACAGTTCCCATGTGCAATTTTGCCTTGAGCATGACATTCGTGATCTGTTCAGACATAAGAACCACCCCTTTCCTACAGCCAATGTTGTGCAGAACAAAAGATAAAAGCGAGGCTGCAACACCGCTGTGAAAACAGACAACCCAAGAGAAAGCCAACACTCCCCTGCTTGAAGGCAGAGATCCCTGCGCCTCTTACCAATGGTCGTATCAAACACTCTTCGAGGAGCCGCTTCGGTGGAAGCCCCCTGCTGACAATCGTCCCGCACTGTTTCCTTCACAGTCAGACCGGGCCTATCGCGCCCGCGCCGATTATGCTCCTGATTCAGGAACCATGGCAACTTCAAAACAGCGACATGACAACAGCCTCTGTCTTGTTCCGCCACGCCCTGACGGGAAACCCTTTTCCTGTATCCCGGCAGCGCTGCCCGGGGCTTGCGGCAGAGCTCAATCCTTACCGCAAATCAGCCCGGGCAGCATCAGGCCACTGACTGGCCCTGCCTGATTATTGTCGAGCCAGGATCGCAGCAGCTGTTACACCGTCTTTTTGTTCCGGGGCGAAGCGGCGCAGCCTGGGTGACACAAAACTTGATCAGGAACACAGGCCTCAAGCTTCCGCCTTTTCTTCTACAGACTTCGTCCTGGGCGCGTAACGCACTGCGTCCCGCTTTTTACTCATGCCCCCGGAGTGAAGCCCGCCGACCAGGTCTATTTGAATATTGTCCAGAATTCGCGTCTTCCCCAGAAAGGCCGCTGCAAGAATGACCAGGCTTCTGTCATCCGGAGCCGCCTCCCTGAGATCTGAACGTCGAACAATCGAAAAATAATCAGGTGTCAGCCCGGCCCGCGCCAGACAGGCCCGGGCCTGCTCTTTTATGCGTTCATAACTATGTGTTCCTGCCAGAACAGCCTTTCTGGCCCACAACAGCTGCGCCCTCAGTGTCGAGGCTCGCTCTTTTTCTTCGAGCGACAGATACTCATTACGCGAGCTCAAGGCCAGCCCGTCCTCAGTGCGTACCGTGGGAACAGACACAATGTCTACAGGGAAACACAAGTCCTTGACCATCCTGCGCACCATGCACAGCTGCTGAAAATCTTTTTCACCAAACACAGCCATATCCGGCTGGACTATGTTGAACAGCTTGGCAACCACCGTCAGTACGCCAGTAAAAAATGAGGGGCGCGTTCGTCCGCAGTGTATTCCATCCAGAAAAGAATTCTGGATAACAGTATGTTGCTCCAGCCCTTCGGGATATATGGCCGCAGCAGTGGGAACAAACACAGCACTCACACCGCATTCCTTCAAGCGAGCCAAGTCTTCTTCCAGGGTACGGGGATAACTGTGATAGTCCTCGTTAACGCCAAACTGCATTTGGTTGACGTATATACTGACGATCACAGCACCCGCCTGGCGCCGGGCCTGTTCGACAAGGGCCAGATGGCCGGCATGCAGGTTGCCCATGGTGGGAACCAGTGCCAGCCTGTCATGTTTTTCCCTGAGACGTCGGGCTGCCAGTCGCATGGCAGCAGGGGATTCAATCAGATCCATTCGCGATCACGCACCAAAACTGTGTTCAGAAGCAGGAAAAAGCCCGCTCTTTACATCTGCAACAAAGCGGCTGACTGCTGCCGCCGGTGTACTTTCTTCACTCATGAAGTTTTTTGCGAAACGAGGAACACGGCGCGGCGTCATCCCAAGAACATCATAAAAAACAAGGATCTGCCCGTCTGTATCCGCACCGGCACCAATGCCTATAACAGGGACAGTCGCCGCACAGGATACATCGCGCGCCAACGCCGTTGGAACACACTCCAGCAACAGCATGTCCGCACCAGCAGCCTCAAGCCGGTGAGCGTCCTCACTGATTTTCCTGGCTGCCTCGGGATCTTTCCCCTGGACCTTATACCCCCCCAGCATGCTCACCGACTGAGGCGTCAA
Organism: Kistimonas sp. bin40; assembly: GCA_002238585.1. Lineage (GTDB taxonomy): Bacteria > Pseudomonadota > Gammaproteobacteria > Pseudomonadales > Endozoicomonadaceae > Sansalvadorimonas. Next base: position 4,804 of record MPMQ01000074.1, read on the forward strand.
CCCCAAGTGCAAGCAGGTAGGGATGCCCCGCGCCGCCAGACCGGATACCGTCTCGCACAGCCAGCTTCCGCCTTCAATCTTGACCATATCCGCACCCGCTTGCATCAGTGCAGCCGCATTACGGTAGGCCTGATCAAGCGTGGCACAAGCCATAAACGGCAGATCCGCCATCACGAGTGAACAGGTGTTTCCCCGGGCGACACAGCGCGTGTGATAGAGCATGTCTTCCATGGTGACCGGTACAGTGGACTCGTGCCCCTGAACGACCATCCCCACCGAGTCCCCCACCAGGATAATATCAGCCTTTTGCGAACTGACAAGGTGAGACTGGGTGGCATCGTAAGCGGTCAGGCATGCGATCTTTTCACCCGACCGTTTCATGTCGAGAAGAGAGTGAAGCGTCGTTTTGGTCATGAACTTTCTTGAAGATACTGCGTGCCAACTGGAAGTGCATCGACCGATGTGGCACGCACCTCACACCGGAATAACACAGTGACCGTTCTATTTCCCGGACAGGTCGCAAGGATCGAAGGAGCCGCCAGAAACCTGCTCCAGCCCGGCAGCAAGCTCAGACAAGCCAGCATTTCCGGCTGCCGTCACCAGATCCCGAAGGCGCTCTCCTGCAGGAAACACAAGGTTCGGCTCTATGTCCGCCAGAGGACGCAAAACGAAATTGCGGTTTTTCGCCTGTGGATGAGGAACATTAAGACGCGCGTCTTCTATTATCCTGTCACCATATAAAAGCATGTCAAGATCCAGAGTTCTTTCTCCCCAGTAACGCGTCCGCCTTCGGCCATGAGCGCGCTCGATAGCCTGCAAATGATCAAGAAGCTTCAAGGGAGACAAGGATGTTTCCAGGGATATCACTGCGTTGACATAATCAGGTTGATCCTGGGGACCAACCGGCTTGCTTTTGTACATTCTGGACATGGCATAAAGAGAAACACCCCGGAGAGCCGCAATCTGGGCCACCGCAGATTGCAGGTTCCGCACCGGGTCGCCCAGATTGCTTCCCAGACCTATATAGACACGCGGCAACATCACTGGCAAAGCCCCTTCCCTGTCCAGGAGGCCGCCTGCCAACAAGCCGTCCTGCTTCGAGAAGCCTGGTCGAGTCATCTCTTTGTGCAAGCTCCCGCTCAGCAGAACAACAACCCGCCCCGTTACAGCTTCCTCTCAAATTAGGATGTTCCCGCCCCACCCGGCCTGCGATTTCTGTAACGCCGCCGCGGACGGCTCCGTCTGGGACGCGACTCGGCATCTGCCAACTGCGCCCCAGGTCGGGCAGGCTCTGCCTCTGTCTGCATGCGCCGCAGCACACCTGTCCATCGACGCACAGCGCCACCCACCTTCTCACCTGCCGCTTCCCTCAGAAGCAGGAAGTCATAAGCCGCGCGAAAGCATGAGTTCTGAAGCAGCGTCTCAACTTGACGGGAACGATCACTTTCCAGTCGTTTCTGCAAAAACCAGACCTCACGCGCAGCCATGGAGAAACGACGCGGTATAGCAGTATAGCGGCACTGCTGCGCAAACAGCTGGGCCGCCGCCTGCTGATAGGCCTCGGGTGAATCAATATCCTGCTCCTGCAGCTTGCGTTCCGCTTGCCGCATGGGAGGCCACAGCAACACCGCAACCAGAAATGCCGGTGATACCGGCTTGCCTTCGGCAGCACGAGCGTCAGTATCCTGCAGAGCTTTCTCCAAAAACTGCAGTCCCTGTGAATCTCTGGCAAGGACTGACTCAGTCGCCGGAAAGAGAAAAGACAGCAATCCGTATTCCCGCATCATCTCAATCGTTCTGCAGCCTTTTCCTGAGAGAAACAGTTTCAGCGATTCATCGAACAAACGGGCCGGCGGTATATCGCGCAGCAGGGCAGCCTGTTTGTGAATAGCGGCTGCTGTATGCTCTTCTATCGAAAAATCCAGGCGAGCAGCAAAACGTAGTGCTCGCAGCATCCGCACGGGATCTTCCCGGTAACGACTGCCAGGATCACCTATCAGCCGGATAACGCCGTTGTGCAGATCCTGAACACCACCACAGAAATCACGCAGCGAACCATCTGTCGCCGTGTAGTACAGGGCATTGACAGTAAAGTCCCGACGCAGGGCGTCTTCTTCAATGGTGCCGTAGACATTATCCCTCAGGATGCGCCCTGAACGTGCATGGCGCCGCGACCTGCCCGAATTCCCATTGGTGCCAGCAGAGTCCTGATTCGCCCGGAAAGTGGCCACCTCGACAATTTCCCGGCCAAAGAGAACATGAATCAATTTGAATCTGCGACCAATAATGCGCGAATTCCTGAAAAGCGAACGCACCACCTCCGGGTGAGCGCTGGTGGCCACATCAAAATCTTTCGGTGTAATACCAAGAAGGAAGTCCCGAAGGCAGCCCCCCACCAACCAGGCATCATGGCCGTGGCGTGCCAGACCGTTGAGCACCTTGAGAACATGATCAGGAACAAGATTGCTTGGCAATCCATGCTCACTGGCAGGTATGACCTTGAGACCGGCCCGAGAGGCATTTTTCATGTTTGTCTTGAAAAGACTGGACAGGAATCCAATAACCCCTTTGCGCCCGCCCGTCATAATCTATTCTGGCCCCCGGTGATTACAGCATTCAGGGTAAACCCCTTTCGCATGGAAAAAGGGGGCATTCTATCACCGGGAGCGCAAGAGAGACAGCCCACGTATTCAAAAAGCCTCCACGCCCTTACCGCTTCAGTCAGTACAGCCACCATATCATGTCACCCGGACAATCATCTCCCAGGGCATCTTCAAGAACCTGGTACGCGCTCGTGCTTTGCATGTTTTCCAACCAGTCCTTGTCGTTGACTCGCTCCTCGACATACCACGCCGGATAGGTTCTCAAGCGACGATCATAGTAAGCAAGCGGTAGAACAATGCTCTTTGGCAGCCTTTCCAGATTCTGGGCCAAGGCAAGCACGCAGCCCTGCATGAGCCTCTCAGCATCTTCGTTACGCGTGTTTATATGGCTGATGGCTTCCTCTTGATGCTTCCACTCGTGCATCTGCATCAGCTCCGCGTAACGTTCTCTCTGGCACTGGTCCATCGCAAGGCGTGACTCCTCATAACCCAGCACCTTACAGGCCTCGTGCGCCCTTTGCCTGCTTAACGCGCTGCTTGCCTCCCGAGACCAGGGCACGAGAGCACCCAGCTTCTCCTCAGCGACAACCAGTGCAGTAAAATACAAATTTTCGCGTGGCTCAAAACAACTGGAGGCACTCTGCTCATGCAGCTCCCCCTCTATTTCTATATTTGTATTACGAAAGATTTCATGCTCGCGCTCCATTCGCTCCCGCGCACAAAATGTCAGCTCTTCACCAGTATGCCCAACATGCCCTGCCGTCCTGCTCCCCTCGGCCCCTGCAACAACCGGCAAGAGACTACAGAGAAAGAACAACCCAACCCGCATCAACCGCTTGCTGTCATTTGTCATTTTTTTCAATAACACGTTCAGCCCCTGATCCTGTTTCCCTGACTCCACTAATTGTAGACAGCTGCCAGGTAGAAACCTTGACTCAGGTACTCACTTCTCGCCGGGGAATACCAAAACGTCGGCGCCGTTCCCACAGGTTTTTCCGGCTTATCCCCAAACGCCGAGCCAACTCTGTCTCACTCATACTGCTCTGGTTTTTCTGCACGAACTCAATAAAGTAGTCTTCCATTGACAGCCCTTCCTGCTTATCGGCAGAGTACCGCACCGCAGCAGGTTCAGACGCAGGACCACGCAAGCCCAACATGACAGGGGTTATTCTGTTTTCGTCGCCCAGCACAACAGCTCTTTCAATAGCGTTCTCCAACTCCCGTACATTGCCGCGCCAGGAGTGTTTGCTTATTGCATCCAGAGTCTCCGGCGCCAGCCACATTTCCGTACGCCCTGCCCGAACGACTGCTTTCTCCAGAATGGCCTGGGCCAGGGCCACAATATCATTGCCCCGCTGCCGCAGAGGAGGAACCCGCAGTTCTACGACATGAAGACGGTAATACAAGTCTTCCCGGAAAGAGCCTTCGTCAGCCATCTTGCGCAGATCACGGTGAGTCGCCGCAATCAACCTCACATCCACGCGATGAGAAAGTGTCGACCCCACCCGCCGTATCTCTCCCTCCTGGAGTACTCGTAACAGTCGCGCCTGAGCTTCCAGTGGCAGCTCACCAATCTCATCAAGAAACAAGGTCCCTTGATCGGCTGCCTCCAACAAGCCATTGCGGGTACTGACGGCACCAGTAAAGGCCCCCTTCTCATGACCAAACAGTTCCGACTCAATCAAAGTTTCAGGAATCGCGGCACAGTTGACGCTCACCATAGGCTTGTTGCTACGGCGACTGGCTGCATGCACAGCCCTGGCAACCAGCTCTTTCCCCGTTCCAGACTCGCCGCCGACCAGAACAGTGGTGTCTGTCGGCCCCACCCTGTCTATGTGAGAAAACAGCCGCATCATGGCCGGAGATTCACCAATCATACCGCTCGCCCCCGGTGACGAGCCGTTCCCCCCTGCACCTGCCTTACGGTCGACTGCCTGACCAGTGCCCGCATTTTTTTTCCCGATGGTCTCCGCGACAGCAGCAAGCATGTCCTCGTGGTCAAAAGGCTTGGCTATGTAGTCCACCGCACCCTTCTTCATGGAGTCCACCGCTGAGCGCAGACTGGCATAGCTCGTCATAATCAAGACCGGGGTGGCCTGAGCGCGGTCGATCATGGCGGTGCCAGGCTCTCCGGGCAAACGCAGATCAGAGATAATCAAATCAAGGGACGCCAGATCCTGGCGACAAGCCTCCTCCACAGACTCTGCTTCCAGCACTTCATAATCATTACGCTCCAGCAAACGGCGCAAGGAAGAGCGAATGACAGGCTCATCCTCCACAACAAGAACTCGCCCCACTCTCATGACCAGTCTCCACTCCCTGCTGAAGAAAGACGCGCGCCAGGCTTCCGGGGTAGAGCAGCCTCTTGCGCAGCCCGCGCCTCAGGAAGCCTGATACAAACACAGGTCCCCTTCCCCGTTTCCGGCACGGGAGACTGGATGGTGATAGAGCCAAAGTGCTCCTCAATAATGCGATACACAAGTGCCATCCCCAGCCCCGTCCCCTGCCCCACTGCCTTCGTGGTAAAAAAAGGTTCGAAAACCCGCCGTTGATGCGCTGGTGAAATTCCGTCACCCGCATCCGTGACCTTGATCAGAATCTGCCCGGACTCCCGGTGCGCGCCTATGATCACCTCCGCATTGTTCGGAGAGGCATCCTTGGCGTTGTCCAACAGATTCACCAAAACCTGGGTTATTTTCTGACTGGAGCCAAGGATCCCGCATCCAGACATACACCTGTTTACAAAGCGCACACTGCCTCCTTCCTTGTTGAGCTCCAACAGACTGATGGCGTCATGTGCGCAGCGGGACACATCAATGACAGCTCTGCTGCCAAGGCCTCCATCGTCAGCCGCAGGGTCGCCACCGCTATGAGCAAACGACACCAACGCGCGTACTATCCGGGCGATGCGTTTCGTTTGTTCCAGAATCTGCCCTGCCAGCTGTCTGTCCTCTTCACTTGCGGCAGCACTACGCAGCTCCTGAGCCAGGCAGTCGATGCCTGTCAGAGGATTCCCGATTTCGTGAGCAACGCCAGCGGCCAGCTGCCCGATAGCCGCCAGCCGTTCGTTATGCATCAATTTCTGCTCAAGAGTATGCACGTCAGTCTGATCTTCCAACGTAATGATCAGACACTTTTCCTCTTTCACCTCACTACTGTGCCTGTGCAGAACACGTGACCGTCCTTCAATAGTCACAGGGCAACGCTGCCCTGATACGCCATCATCTACCGCATTGTCAGCATCAACAAGAAGGTCAGACCAGGGTGCAGGAAGCGTTTGCAGCTGCGCTCCCAGCATGGCCGTCGCAGGCAAGGCCGTCAGAACTTCCATAGCCTGATTCCACACCAGTATTTCCCGATCCTTGCCCAGCACGCACAGAGCAACCGGAAGACTGTGCAACATGTGCCTGTGATACACACGCAGCTGATCCAGATCAGCCGCCAGCCCAGTCAGGCTATGACGGGATATATCCAGCTGACTTTCGATATATTGAACGTCATCTGCCTGGTTGACTTCGTTGGCATAAGGAAGACACTCGGCAACGGCCGTCCTGGCCACCTCCGGCCCCAGAACCGAGCAAAGATTGGACTCAATCTTGTCCCTTAAGCGCCGCAGCGAGTAAGGGCGCCGATCATGTTCATCAAGCCCCAGGCTCTTTATTGCCAGTGCGACCTCACGCTGAGCCATGCAGCTACCCACAGCCCAGACCAGACGCTGCCTGAATTCTGCTATAGACAACACCAGCAGAGGCTTTCTTGTCTGATGATCCAGAGCCTGAAAACACTCACAGGCTGCCATTTTCTCTTCGGGAGACTTGCGCACCAATGCACTGATCACAGAAAAAAACGCGGCATTGACGAATAAAGGCAACAGCGCCCACAGATACCAACTGGATCCTTGTAACCCTGCATCAAACCAGAACCCAGACACCGGCTGCACCCCCAACAGCGGTGCCATCATAACAAGCCAGATCAAAAACCCGCCCAGCATACCGGCAACAAGGCCCTTGCCACTGGCCCCCGGCCAGTAGACAACAGAAATCACTCCCGGAAGAAATTGAAGAACCGCCACGAAAGAAGCCAGCACCCAGGGCGCTATGTTGCCACCTGCATCCAGGCACAAGTAGAGCCCGTAGCATCCAGCCGTAATGACTCCAATCAGAATTCGCTTGGTTTTTGCAAGCCACGCATACAGATCCGGGTGCCCAATCGGCCGGTGCCATGGAAGGACACAGTGAGTAACAACCATTGAAGAGATGGCAGACACGCAGACAATCAGGCTGCCACTGGCCGCAGAGAGCCCTCCCATATACACAAGAAGCACAAGCCAGGGCTTGGCCAGATCCATGGCAATGCCCAGGGCATAGTACTCCGGCAATGTATCGGTTCCCAGCGCCATCCCCCCCCACAGGATCAGAGGCACAGGAAGGCTGACGAGAAGAAGATAAAACGGGAGTCCCCAACTGGCACTGCGAAGATGGTCCGGCTTTCGGTTTTCGGCAAAAGTCATATGAAACATGTCTGGCATAACAACTGCTGACGCACAAAAAATCAGCAACATAGTCCGCCAGGGACCGGCATCCAGAGCAACGCGCAGCGTATCCAGCGTTTCCCTGTGAGAAGAAATCCAGTCTTGCAGACGGGCAGGGCCACCAAAGACAGTCGAAAGAACCAGGGCGCCCAGAATCAGGAGAACCACAACCTTGACGAAAGATTGCAGCGCAACAACCAGTACAAGTGCACAGCTTTTATGTTGGCTTGAGTTGTAGCGGGAGCCAAAAAACATGGCAAACAGTGCCGAGCCCAGGCAGAGTAGTCCTGCCACCGGCTCAGCGAAGCTTTTGTTCGCAACAATGCTCACAGAATCGACCACTGCCTGAATCTGCATGGCCAACAAGGGCAGCATTGCAACCAGCATCAGCAAGGTAGTCACGGCACCCGCTGTGGTACTACGAAAGCGAAAAGAGAACAGGTCCGCCAAAGATGTCAGCTGATGAGCGGCCGTCAGACGCAGCACAGGAGACAGCAGCACCGGCGCCAACAAAAAGGCTCCACAAAGGCCAAAATAATAGGCGAGAAAAACAAAATCGTACTGATGCGCTATGCCCACCGTACCGTAAAAAGCCCAGGCACTTATGTAGACGCCAAGTGCCAGGGTATATGTTGCAGGGTGCTCGCTGAGCCTGCGCAGAAAGCGCTTTCTCTCCGCCAACCTGGCGACCCCGAACATAATGAGAAAGTGGAAGAGGCTGATGGCGACCAAGTTGCTCACTCCAAAAGTCATCCCGGCGGCCTCCAGTGCTGAAGACAGCAAGCCACTACCACGACCACGAACCACAGCAACCAGGGGCCATACCAACCCTGCGGTGCATTTATCCACCACTCCATAACAGCAGGGGAGAACAAGTAAATGGCTATGACAAGAAGGAGGACAAGGCGTTGAATTTCCATAAAACCAACGGCAAAAACGAGGGTAAAAAAGGAGCTTCGGCGAGCTTACATCCTGACAACCGGAAGATTCAACAGAACTTTTCGTTTTTTTACGAAGCAGGTGGACACCTGGTTCAAGACCCGGATATTCTTTTCGGTTATGTCAACCATCCTTTGGACCACGCAGATCCAGCGATGAAAGGCGACTTGTGTTGAATGCTCGCTCTGCGCGGCTGGCCGCAAATCACTCCGCACACAGGTGGGCCGGCAGCTCCTGCTCCTGTGCCACACCACATTGCCACATAAGGTGCTTGAGTGTTGTCCACCAGCTTTCGACACAAGGAACGGTGTATGGTCGTTTCCTTCGCGGCCGTCCCAAGTTACCTCACCAAAAACTTTGACCCTCTGCGACAGGTGTTTGTAACTTATGCGTCATTTTGTCTACACCCTGGTGAGTGAGACACCCCACTACTGCGAATAGGGCTCGCGTAAAACAATACCCGGCCGACAATCCCTGGAAAACGTTGCACGATCAGAACCTGCAGCCTGTGTCGGCATAATCTTCACCTTTCCTGATTTATCTTCTGAATACAGGGAAGGTAATCTGTCCATTTCGCAGGAAAATCTTTTCTGGCAGGCTTTCCGTGCTGCTGAACACGCTCAGTGTCGAGGGGGTGGCGGCATTGGTTCACACTTCACTTAACCATCAACATTGGCCGAGGAATGTGTCCCACCCCCAGGCGACCCGTGCACACCATCCAACCAGGCTCTTTTCGACAGCAGCAATGATATGCACCCATTTTCCGGTTTGGGAGACAACCACCACTGGCTTTTCCCCTGCCTTTAGCGAATGGCAGAAAACAACGCAAAAGCCATGCCCGAAGACGACGGGCGGGGTTCTTTTCCTGCGACAAAAAAGCCTGCCATCAGGGAGGCCAAGAGAACGACCGGGAGAAAAGAAGCCGTCTGATGGTGCTGTAAAAGCTCCAAACCCGTAACGCCCGAAAAACTGATGAAATGGGGACAGTTATAACTGGCGCTCACACCTGCACCGGGATGTAACGGAAAAATGAGCCGAACTACGACCCGGAGCGGGGTAAAACCGGCCTGCGCGAAAGCAATTTGGGGAAATCCCGCCAGTGGGGTCGGGCTCGAACCACCATCCTCCGAAGTCATGACACGCTGACTTGTTCAGCACCTGCCTAATAGACTGTGGCCGAGTTATCAGTCTGTGCTGACTGGCGAAGACAAACCTTCAGTCACAGATGACAAACTGACAGGCACAATAACAAAAGACATTAAGGACTGGTGGTAACACACACCGACCACCAATTCGCCACCAGGTCGAATGCCCCAGTGCATCAGGCTGAGAAGACAGAGGCGCATCATGGATCTCCCTCCTTCACTGAACGACTTGAGTACGCAGGAATCGCGGTTGAGCACACTCCCTGTGCCGGTATGTCAGCTTGGAAATCTGAAAAAAACACAGAAAACATCGAAAAATATATCTCACTCCCATCATTCTCCCCCTTCGCACGGAGGGCGGAGGGCGGAGGGATGATAAATGGAGGAGAGGTTGTTCGAACGGTGGGCCAGCATGGATTCCCGTCTTCGCGGGAATGACGGAGAAGGGCTAACGGGTGAGGGAGAGGCCGTACAATCGGCGGTAAGCATGGATGCCCGCCGTCGTTAGACGAAAGCATGCGCTAGCGAATAGAGTAGGCAGGTACGCAGGAATCGGTTGGCTGCTCTCCCTGTTTCAACGTGTCAGCTCAGCAATCTAAAAAACCATGAAAACCTCGAAGAGTCGGTCTTGCTTCCGTCTTTTTCGCCTTCGCACAGAGGGAACGGAGGGATGACAAATGAAGGAGAAGTTGTACGAACGACAGTACAGCGCACATTCCCGCCCTCGCCGGAATGACAGGGAAGAAATGACGAATCAAGATGAGGCCGTGGAAGCAGCAGTCGCGAAGGCGGGAATCACGGGAGGAGGGACGACGAAACAAGGTAAGGCTGAGCAGGCGGCAGTGCAGCTTGTGCTCCCGCCTTCGCGCAATGACGGTGACACAAGAATGAACAATGAGGGTGAGGCTGTAAAGACGGCAGCGCAGGGTGGATTCCCGCCTTCGCAGGAATGATGAGAGTACGCAGGAATAATAGCGGGGGCCAGTCTACTGCAGCGCAATTACCAGCCCATCTTGTATCGTAACCATCCCCTTTTCACATAGAAGGCTGGCCGACACAATATTTTGAAAGACATAGTGAGCATCCATCGTCGCAGACCGGGGCAGCAGCAGACCGTGACATACTTGAAAAATAGCTCCGACCGATAGCCTCTCAATCTCCAGGCAGGACACCGCAGCAAACTGTTAGAGTCAGCATGACAGGGAACGTCAGGAACGTCGGGAACGTCGGGAACGTCAGAAAAACGCTCCATGCAGAAGCAAATTTTTTTACAAAAAAAAGCCCCGACGCGAACGTCAGGGCTCTTCAAAAAGAAGCCTGGCAGTGACCTACTCTCACATGGGGAGACCCCACACTACCATCGGCGATACACCGTTTCACTTCTGGGTTCGGGATGGGA
>MPMQ01000075.1 GCA_002238585.1 Kistimonas sp. bin40
GGTATGCCCGGTGCCTGATCGATCACGGCCATCACTCAATGCCAGTGACCGCCCGGTCGAATCTGGCGCAGGGCAGCACTTCTCAATCTCAAATCAAACTTCGCAAGCGCCACCGACCGACAGCACGACCCACCAGCGACGAACAACCCGAGTGCCCAACGTTCATCCAAAGCCCGGTGTTCATCCAAAGCCCGGTACCCTTTACGCCAGAGCTTGTACACTGGAGCACATCAAGCTCGCTCACAAAGCGCCAACAGATGTCAGATATGTCTGCAGATGTGCCTGACCATGTGGCACCGGGCTGCCATGCGTTTTCTGAATGGCCACCTCTGCGACCACATACCATGGGGGTGCCTGTTCCAGGCTGTCATGACACCTCTGACGAAGGACATAATGGACACAGCGCGGACACAGCGGCACCATGCTGATGGCTTTCAATCCGAAGCCAGAAGCGTTTCGACGGGGACCGCTGACCCATGTGGAGCCAGACTGCCTTGCGTTTTTTGAATGACCACCTCTGCGGTCGGATACCATGGCGGTGCCTGTTCCAAGCTGTTATGACACATCTGACCAAGAAAATAATGGTCAGGGCAGCACCATGTGCATAGCTCTCAATCAGAAGTATTTTGTCAGCTTCTGTCAGCAAAAGACGCCGACTCACGCATGGCGGCAAGCGGCTCTCTGCACGAAGCCGCTCACCATTCCGACCTTCCGTCCTGGCTACCCGGTGACACCCGTGCAGCCAGTAGCTTTTCATCCAGACCCGTCAAAACGGCTACCCATAGTCCAGACAGCATGCCGGTCTCTGGAAAACCGAGACCAGCCACCCCTTCCTGGTGGCGTACGCCTGACCATCTTCAGCCCCAATTCCCGCACTTCCATTCTTGATTTGCGCATTTTGATTCTTGTAGTGCGGAGCAATCATCAATCAGCACACCGCGCGTATCAACACCATCCCCAAACTCTCGCTCTGCCCGTTCAGGACACAACAAACCACACCCCATCAGCCCCCTATGACGGCGCGATCGCCAGTCACCTGATCTTATACCAGTCTTCGTAATACTTACCTTTCATACCCGATCTTCCTTCGTCGAATTCCTTGACGGGTTGTTACATTTTACTTGTGGAGTTTTTGATTTTCTTGTCGTCGGAGCCATCAAGCCCCCCCCGCACCAATGTCACCAAACTTGGATTTTACGTCATCAAACTTGGGTTTTACGTCATCAAACTTGGATTTTGCGTCATCAAACTTGGATTTTGCGTCATCAAGCTTGGATTTTTCCTCACCGCCCCGTTTGACAACGTCAGCAAGGGCACCCTTTTTGTCAGCTAGCACGTCGCCGAACCCCGCAACGTAATACTCATGGCTTGCCATCGTGCTATCCCCGTACAGAGTGGATGCAGAGAAGACAGCCGCCAAGCCCGCAGCAGGACACAAGAAAACGGCCAAACGAGCCGCATACCATCTCATTCCGATCACAACGCACCCCCAACAAGACGCACCCCAAAAGACTCTGCAAACTTAGTGCAAATTCTGGCGCTATCAAGGAAGTAAAGAAAAAAAATATTGACACATTTTGGGGGCAGATCGCCTGTCTCCAGACAACCCGTTTTCAGGCAACAAAAACTCACCGGACCGGCGCCAACACATTCGCCGACTGTCGCACAACTGTCTCCCCGCCGATGCAAAGTCTCAGACCAAAATTCACGCAGGTCTCTATCTTTCATGACCCGGCATGGATCACCTCAGACGTGATTCCTCCCGCATGGCAACTGGCATCAAGCCCCTGACCGACACCTTCGAGGCAATGGCGCACCTGTGCGCCTTGAGTGGGATAGGGAGCCGATCTGTTGAACCTGACAGCCTGAAGCCGCACTTCGCAGGTTCCCGCAGCTCACGCAGTCAACGGCGCGAAGGGCCGGTCCGAACACGACTTCATCGCCGATCCTGCCAGGCAGTGCCAACTTGTGCGTCATGTTCCGTCACTGTCGCAATCTGTGTGCTGACAGCTCCAGACCAGCATCGGGGAAAATACACATACAGGTGGCACAACAAATCGGGGATCCGGAAAGTCAGTTCGAAACCACTCTTGCGATAGTGGCATCGGGCATGGCTGTTCCCACAAACAAGCAGACACCCGGCTCCAGAACCCGGCCCAGGCTCGCAGGAACACTGCGCTGATTTTGCGACAGCGGACAAGCAGATGGCAGATGCGCGACCATACTCCGGCGACCCCCTGCTTGTCAGGAGTCGCTGTCCCTGTTCGAAAGCGTATGAAGAAGTACTGGCCAGAACAGAATCAGGCAGGCCAGGCACAGGGGACGACTCACCGAAAGGAAGGCGCCGCCCAACCGTGCCTTTGCCGGTTACACGGACGGACGCCGCATTACAACAGACAACGAGGGACAGGTATTCAGCAGCCGGAACCTCCGCAGGCCACAACAACCGTTGTGACCCACTGTACCAGGGCCGGTACGCCTGACGTCAAGGCTGCGCCCACATGCGCCAGGCTCGGCCCCGTTTTTTTTCCTGCCCCTTCGCCATCTCCGTCTGGACAGGGCGCAAACGGGGTCAGAGGCCCGCCTGTGCGCACAGGCTGTCGGCCTTGTCCGTCTGCTCCCAGGAAAAACTCCTGTCCTGACGGCCAAAGTGACCGTAGACAGCCGTTGGCCGGTATATCGGGCGTTTGAGATCCAGCATCTGGATCAGGCCGGCAGGGCGCAGGTCAAAGTTTTTCCTGATCAGAACGGCTATCTGTGAATCAGGCAGCCGCCCTGTACCAAAGGTATTGACACTGACCGAGGTCGGCTCGGCTACGCCTATGGCGTAAGAGACCTGGACTTCACAGCGCGCTGCAAGACCGGACGCCACTATGTTCTTGGCAACATAACGGCTGGCATAGGCTGCCGAACGGTCCACCTTGGACGGATCCTTGCCCGAAAAAGCTCCGCCGCCGTGGCGGGCCATGCCGCCGTAGGTATCGACAATAATCTTGCGCCCCGTCAGACCACAATCACCAACCGGCCCCCCTATCACAAAATTCCCAGTGGGGTTGATGTGGTAGCGCGTGCCATCGTGCAGCCACTCACCAGGCAGGACCGGCCGGATAATCTGTTCCATCACTTGAGCGCGCAGCTGCTCCAGGGGAACGCCCGGAGCATGCTGGGTAGAAAGCACGACAGCATCCACGGCGACCGGTTGGCCCTCTTCGTTGTAGCGCAGGGTCACCTGACTTTTGGCATCCGGTCGCAGCCAGGGAAGGGATCCACTCCTGCGGACCTGCGCCTGGCGCTGCATCAGCTGGTGACTGTAGTAGACTGGCGCGGGCATGAGCACCGGCGTCTCGTTGGTGGCATAGCCGAACATCAAGCCCTGGTCACCCGCCCCTTGTTCGTGACCGGGCGCGGCGTCCACCCCGCGGGCAATGTCAGGTGACTGTTTGCCCAGCACGTTCAAAACAGCAATGCTTTCACCGTCAAATCCCAGGTCACCATGGTCATAACCTATATCCATGACAACCCGACGAGCGATCTCGTCAATATCCACATAGGTATCGGTGCACAACTCTCCAGCCACCAACACCATGCCGGTTTTCACCAGGACCTCAACGGCGACACGAGCCTCAGTGTCATCCGTCAGAATGGCATCAAGTATGGCGTCAGAAATCTGGTCGGCGATCTTGTCCGGATGCCCTTCGGAAACGGACTCCGAAGTGAATAGGGAATACTCGCTCATAACTACATCTTGTCCTTGGTACTTCAACAGAAAAAACTGAATCCGGTTTCAACCCGGGAGACTGTACAGTAAGCCCCGCGCAGAGACCACAGAGCAGCGGGTCTGATAGTGACGGGCACGATTCCTGACTTGCCAGACACAACCGATAGCGCGCCCTGGCAGGCGGTTCAACACATGTAGACGCCGCTCCGCTTCTTGATTCCCCTTCCGCTTGCCCGTTAACTTGATGTCCCGGTGGGAAGCAGCCCAGGAATCACTCGTCCACCATCAGAAGGTGAGACCTCCTGCTTCTTGCTTTCAAACGCAGCATGTCCCGATCCTCAGCCCCACTCCTGTCACCTTCTGGCTGTGCCCATGAGCTGTCTGAAATTCTGGTGCTGGCTGGACACTGAAAGTTTTCAGGGGTCAAGGCCGCTCTTTTTTATGCGAACATGCGAAGCCTTCATGCCCCTTCGCGCTGAGCCATCTTCCCCAGTCACCTTCCTGCCTGGCCAGTCAGTAACAAAGCAGCAATGCAGTCGGACTTCCAGACTACAGCTCCACCCGGTCAGGCGCGGCTTCAGGATGCTTCTGCCGCACTGGATGACTTTGGCGAATCAAGGCCCTGGCAGGGAAGCGGCCAGGATGTAGCGCGGCACTGATGTCCTCGTGAACAGGGCCGGGTTCTCCGCTGATCTGACTGGCAAGGATGTCACTGGCCAACAGGCAGGTCGTCAACCCCCGTGAGCCATGCCCCGTGTTGATGTAAAGCCCCTCAAGCCATGGCACCTGGCTGTCAATGACCGATCTGGCATTTTTGGCCAGCAGGGAAAAACTGTCCCGAAAGCGCAGAACATCCATTACCGGACCCACGACAGGAAGGTAGTCCGGCGTTGTGCAGCGAAAACTGGTACGCCCTGTCAACCAGTGGCTTTTGAGCTTGTCCAGTTCCAGCGCCCTGGCCAGCCCCGGTGCCGTCTCCATCAGATTGTGCAGATTATCCCTGTGATCCTGTGGCCGGCACCCGGGCCAGTCGTCCCGCAAACGAAAACTGGCTCCCAGGGTGTGTTGACCATCAACAGCCGGAGCAACATAGCCTCTGCCGCACAGCACCGTTTGCAACGCGCTGCTGGCTTTCGTCGCAGGAATCATGGAGATCTGTCCTCCAATACTTCGCAACGGCAGATGGGCGGTTTGCTGCAACTGACAGGAGTGGTGCCCACAGGCAACGACAACCACCTGAGCCGCAGCCATTTCCCCCTGCGGCGTTCCGGCTATCCAGCCATCTTGTGTGCGACGCAGATCGGTGACAAGCGTTCTCTCCCGCAACTGGATGCCCGGATGATCCAGAAGTTCTGCGACAAGAGCCTTCGGATTAATCCAGCCCGCCTGCGGAAACCAGATGCCGTCTCTGTTTATGGCAATACCCGACAAGCGCGATAGTTCGCTCCTGGTCCTGGCTGCGAGGATAGCCTGAAACTGTCCACACGCCAGCAACTGCTGCTGGTAGCGCAGCTCACCGTCCTTCACCGGCAGCTGGATAAGGCCGCAAGGCTGATACAGGTCTGTTTTCATCCGGCTGAGTCGGTTGATGCTGTACACGTAACCTTCCAGCAGCAGGCGGGACAGTGGTGAATGAAAAGGAGACAGCCGGGCGTACAACATGGCTTGAGGATTACCCGATGCGCCACCTGCCGGGTGTGGATAGCGCTCAGTCACAATAACATTCCAGTTACGTTCGGCCAGGGCTCTGGCACTGGCGGCACCCGCCAGGCCTGCGCCTATGACCAGTGCTTTCTTCCCGGATGATCTCAAAGGAGGTGCGGGCCGTAACCAGGCCTTGTAGCCGTTATCTTTTGTCACGAGATACTCTTGTCATGCCAGCCAATAAGGATACGGCTCGATAGCAGGCTACGAGATTGACCTCCCGCAACGGGTAGCTGGTGCCCTCGTCCTGGTGTACAATCGCGCCACCTTTGACTATCCATCCTTCAGTGTGCCAGTGTCCGCAGCAGGCACAATTTCAGTTCAGGAAACAGGCCATGTCTGAAGAGCAAGACGATACGCTGGAAAAGATCAAACAACAAATACAGGACAATCCCGTTCTTTTGTACATGAAAGGACAGCCCCTCGCCCCCCAGTGTGGCTTCTCGGCACGCGCCGTGGAGATTCTTTCACAATGTGGCGAGCGGTTTGCCTATGTCGATGTACTGGCAAACCCCGACATACGGCAAAAGCTGCCCCAGTACGCCAGCTGGCCAACATTTCCTCAGTTATGGATCAATGGCGAGCTGATGGGCGGCAGCGACATCATGGCAAACTCCTATGCCACCGGTGAGCTGCAGGAACAGATCCGGTCTGCTGTCAGCCAGCCGCAGACCAAAAATGATGAGGTCATGCAGGAGTCCGACTGAAAGGCGGGCGTGTACAGGTGCACAGAAGGCTTGACGGCCTTTTCTTTTATCAATGCCGAGAGTGCCTGTGCCCACAAGCCAGGCCTGCTGTGGGTCCCGTGTTCCAGGCCCAAAGCCGCATAGTCTGCTTTGGAACCCGTCCCTGGTGCCAGCCCCTGCAAAACAACCAGGGACAAACAGGGACAAACAGGGACAAACAGGGACAATGAACATTGTCGCCCGCTGCCTGCGTTGATGTCTTCCTCCCAGTGCAGGTGATCGGCCAGGGGTGTAGCCCCTTGTTGGCAGGCAAAACGTGGACTCAGGGTATGGCATCACCAGGGGGTTGTTGTGTGAAAAACCAGACCAAACTACAGATGCGGATAAAATCGAGGTGTCTGCAGTGTATTCAGTAAACGCGGGCGGTCGCTTTCCTTTCCTGTCGTGGAGTGTCCTTGTTCCTTTTGCCTGTGTTTTTCTTGCCAGCTGTCAGTCGGATGGCATATTCCACATCCCTGCTGCTCTCACCCTGCCTGACACGCCTGCTGCCTTGCAGGAACAGAGCTCAGATAGCTCACAGGAGCAGGAACAGCGGCCAGGTACCACTGATACAAACCTCCAGCCACAGGAGTCGGCGGATAATGCTCAAACCCCGTGCGCTTGCGACTTGAACGAGTCTGGTGAAAAAGCCGTCGCCGGCGCTGTGGAACTGCTATCTTTTCCCGGACCCGGAAATCTGGTTCTTGAGGCCAGGGTGGATACAGGCGCCAAAACATCATCGCTGCACGTCTCCACGTGGAAGGAGTTTGAACGCGACGGGGCCCGGTGGGTTTCCTTCACCTTGCCGACAGTGTCCGGTAAGGATACCGGAGACCTGTTGACGCTGGAGCGGCCGCTGTCCCGCGTTGTGCTCATAAAAGGAAGAGAGAAAGAAAACCAGCGCCGACCTGTGGTGCAGATGAAAGTGCGCCTGGGAGAGATCGAGCGCAGGATTGAGTTTACCCTGGCAGACCGCTCCGACTTTGAGTTCCCGGCATTGTTGGGCAGGAACTTCCTTCTGGACACTGTTGTTGTTGACGTGAGCAGCCGCTTTCTCCTTTCCGGACCACCCTCAACCAAAACACCGGGGCCATCCAGACAAAGCTCCAGTCAAAACCGGAACGCGCCGTGACAAACGCAAGAAATCCGTTGTTGTTCCTTCTGGCGGCTCTGGCCCTGCTGACCTTCGCAGTGGTCGGATACAAGCACTTTGTTCTGGGTTTCCCTCTGCTGCCTGGCGAGCAAACCCAGGTCTGGGATGTAGAGGCGCAAGTATCATTCCGGGGTACAGACAAGCCGGCAAGGGCTTCCCTGGCCATGCCTGAGCCGGGAGCGGGTTTCGACGTGCTTGATACAACTTTTGTCTCGCCTGGCTACGGCTTCCGGAAAGTACGTCAACACAATGTTGACAGGGCTGAGTGGACACGCCGCAATGTCAGTGGGAAGCAGACCCTGTACTACAAGATCAAGATACGCAAGCACCCCTATCCGGCATTGGAGAAAGTATCTGCCCACACCAGTCAACCGCCCTCACCTGAAGACGCCCCCTATCTGCCTGCCTTGAGCGGGGCCCATCGCGTTGCCGCAGATCAGCTGATCCTGGAAGCGCGACAGCAATCGGCCGATGATATCAGCCTTGCCTCTCTTCTGATTCAGGGCCTGAATCAAAGTGCGGATCGCCCCGATGCCGCCTTCCTGGGCGAGCTGACAGGCGGCAACGGCACCGAACCCACCTACACACACACGCAGCTGGTCATGCGTCTGCTTCAGGACGCCGGCTTGCAGGTACGGTTTGTCAGCGGCGTAGCACTGGCTTCCGGTCGCCGTGGCCAGCCTGTGGTCGAGATGCTGGAGGTCCACACCGGGCACGGATGGCACATGCTGGATCCGCGCACCGGCCAGCAGGGCGTTCCCGAGAACTTCCTTCCCTGGCAGCGGGGCGGCGTCTCTCTGCTTGATGTCGATGGCGGCGAGAATTCGCGGGTGACCTTCTCTGCCTTGTCCCGCTCCGTTCCCTCCAGGGATCTGGCGATTGCAGCGGGAAGGGAGAGTCATGCCGCCCTGGTCGATTTTTCGCTTTACAGTCTGCCCGTTGAGGAACAGAACGCCTACCGCTATATTCTCCTTCTACCTATTGGAACCCTGGTCGTCGCCATCATGCGTATTCTGGTAGGTATCCGCACCAGCGGTACTTTCATGCCAGTTCTGATGGCGCTGGCATTTCTCCAGACGCGTCTGCTGCCGGGTCTTGTGATTTTCACTCTCATTGTTTCCATAGGACTCTGGATCCGTTTCATACTCAGTCGGCTGAACTTGCTGCTGACAGCCCGCATCGCCTCTGTGGTGACAGTGGTGATAGGCATAATGGCGGGAACCAGCATCATCAGTTACAAGCTGGGGATCCAGCAGGCACTGTCAGTGACATTTTTCCCCACGATCATTCTGGCCTGGACTGTCGAGCGCATGTCTGTCCTTTGGGAAGAAGAGGGTCCCGGCAGTGTCTTGCTGACAGGTGGCGGTTCCTTGCTGATTGCAACGATCAGCTATTTCCTGATGACCAACAGACTGATCGAGCACCTGACGTTTACATTTCCTGAGTTGTTACTGCTCGTGCTGGGACTGACCCTCATGCTGGGCCGCTACACCGGCTACCGGCTGCTGGAGCTGCGCCGTTTCAGAGGGCTCGCAACTCCCGGGAAGGAGACCTAGGGTGGAGTGGCTTTTTCCCTGGCGCATCTGCGCGCAACTGCGCAAACGAGGCGTTCTCGGCATGAACGAACGCAATCATGCGTACATAGGTCGCTACAATAACCGGGCCCTTTACCCCCTCGTCGACAACAAGCTGGTCGGCAAGCAGCTTGCCATAGATGCGGGCATAGCCGTGCCCCAGCTCTTGCATGTTGTGCGTACCCAGCATGAAGCCATGAGCTTGCGCCCGTGGCTGGAGCAGTGGAGCGAGTTTGTCATCAAGCCTGCCAAGGGGAGCGGAGGAAAAGGGATACTGGTGGTGACCGGCCGCGATGGCGACCGGTGGCTCAGAGTCGATGGCTACCCCCTTTCGCTTGACGATATCGAGCGTCACGTCTCCAACACCCTGGGCGGGCTCTACAGTCTGGGCGGCAATACTGACTGCGCGATGATCGAGTCCCTGGTACAAGCTGACCCGGTATTTGAGTCTTTCAGCTACGGTGGTGTCCCTGACATACGCACAGTTGTCTTTCAGGGCTACCCTGTGATGGCCATGGTGCGTTTGACGACAGCACGCTCCGGTGGCAAAGCCAATTTGCATCAAGGGGCTGTGGGCGTGGGGCTGGACCTGGCTCATGGCACAGCGCTGAGTGCTGTACAGATGGATCACCCGATCAGCAGCCATCCGGACACAGGCAATGCGTTTGCAAATCTGCAGGTTCCTGGCTGGAGTCGCGTTCTTGAGCTGTCTGCCTCCTGCTTCGAAATGACAGGACTGGGCTACATTGGTGTCGATATTGTGCTCGACAGGGAACGAGGACCCCTGATTCTGGAGCTCAATGCGCGACCTGGGCTTGCCATCCAGATTGCCAATAATCGAGGGCTTCTTCCCCGGCTCAGGCACGTGGAAGCTCTGGGATCTTTGCACAGCAGGCCGCAGGAGCGTGTTGACTATGTCCGATCAACCTTTACAGCAGCGGCTGAGGGGGCGGAAGCGCTGACCCGGTAAGATCAGACAAGGCGCACACAAAAACGACCAGTGTCCAACAACTGGCTGTGCCTGTTGAAGATAAAATTGCCAGGGAGTCGGTGCCGAAGGTAGACTCTCCGGCCAGACGCCTCCCCCTGTGGGGCTGAAGAAAGAGCCTTCATTCATTCAAACGAACCCGTGGTTTCTCTCATGGAATCAAAAGACCTTCCCTTATGTTGGCTCTACGTACTGCAGGCACCGGGCTTGACCGGCTTGCTGCACAACCGGGTTCTGAACTTGTTGGCCACCTCTACAGAGCAGTGTCCTGTGTTTCGCTTGCAAAGAGCGGATGTTCTCTCCTGGAGCCCCATGCGTGCGCTCCCCGATCTTTTTTTATGTTAGTCCCAGCTGCATTCCGCAGCGCAACCACTAGCTTGAGCTGGAGATAAAGCATGATTGGTCTTGGATACTTGCAAAGACTGGGAAAGGCTCTGATGCTTCCCATCGCTGTCCTTCCAATCGCAGCCCTGTTGCTGCGTCTGGGACAGGAAGACTTGTTGAACATTCACTTCATCAGCTCTGCCGGCCAGGCCATTTTTGATCAGTTGCCGCTGCTTTTCGCTATGGGGGTTGCTATTGGCCTGTCAAAAAACGCCGCTGGAGCCGCTGCGCTGGCGGGCGCGGTGGGCTGGTTTGTTCTCAATGCCGGCACTTCTGCTATCAACCCTGATATCAATATGTCCTTTTTGGGTGGCCTTCTCTCGGGAATAGTGGCTGGCCACGCGTTCAACAGATTTTCAGAGGTCCAGAGTGATTTTCTCGGTTTTTTCAGTGGCACGCGTCTTGTCCCTATAGTGACAGGCCTTGCGATGCTGGCTATTGCCTGGGTATGCGGCTACGTCTGGCCCTTTGTCCAGAGCGGCGTCGACTCCATGGGACGGGGCCTTGCTGAATCGGGCTCCCTGGGACAATTTGCCTATGGCTTTCTCAATCGCATGCTGATCCCCCTTGGCCTGCATCATGTTCTCAATGCCTGGGTATGGTTCGGGCTGGGTGAGTTTACCAACGCTGCCGGCTCAGTGGTGACCGGTGATCTCGGACGCTTTTTCGCCGGCGACCCTACGGCGGGAAAATTCATGGTGGGCTTCTTTCCGGTCATGATTGCCGGTCTGCCCTGTGCTGCATTGGCAATGTATTGTGCGGCCCCCAAAGAGAAACGCCGCCAGGTGGGCACAATGCTCTTTTCGGTGGCTCTGACAGCCGGTCTGACTGGTATCACAGAACCCCTTGAATTCATGTTCATGTTTTTGGCCCCAGGCCTTTATGTGTTGCACGCCGTGCTGACCGGCATTTCCATGGTGGCGACCAACGCCGCAGGCATCCTCCATGGTTTTGGTTTTTCAGCAGGGATGTTGGACATGGTGCTCAACTGGGGACTGGCTACAAACCCGTGGCGCCTGGTTTTGTTTTGTGCCATCTTTGGCCCGCTCTACTTTTTCAGCTTTTTTGTGGCCATAAAGCTCTTCAATCTCAAAACACCGGGACGAGAGAACGCTGATACCAGGAATACAGAGCAACCTGCTGCCCCAACAACAAACGAGAAGCAAGAGGCCGACGACAACCCCAAGGACAATCCAAAAGACAAGCTCTCTACTCAGGCCGGCCAGTTTGCCCAAGCCCTCGGTGGCAAGGACAACCTGATCAGTATTGATGCCTGTATCACACGCCTGAGACTGCGTGTCCAGAATGCCGACCTGATTGATGAAAGCGCTCTGAAGTCTTTGGGAAGTCAAGGCGTTGTACGTCTGGATGCCAGCAACATACAGGTCGTGCTGGGTACCAAGGCTGAAGGTATTGCAGCGGAAATGAATCGGTTGCCCTGAGTCCTGGTTCCGCTGCTCCGGGAGCAAAAGGCGATGACAGACCGGTGTCGCCTTTTGCCTCCGGTTCTCTGGAAGGCCGTCCGAGGACGGCACCCTCACCGGGCAACCGAAAAGCTGCCTGAATGCGCGGCTGCACGCCTGGAGAAAAACATCTTCTCACTCCAGTGCAGCCCAGCTGTCAGCCCCGACTGTCCAATGCCCTTGTTATAAATTCGAATCGCGTGCAGGCGTCCCGATGACCACAGCTTGCTCGAGATCTGTACCAAGCCCCTGGAGTTTCATCAGTTCAGTGACAAGCATAAAATTAACAGAGTTCAGCCACGGTGCTGGCTGTGGGTGCAAGATATCACCCCGGACCCTTGAACAAATTGTTGGCTATTGCGGCCTGGAGCATGCTGATTTTCCGGATCTGCTCGTTGGCAATGCTTCCCGGGACGATGCTGCAGTATTTGATATGGGGCAAGGCGAGGCGGTGATCAGCACGACAGACTTCTTCATGCCCATTGTCGATGACCCCTTTGATTTTGGGCGCATTGCTGCCACCAATGCCATCAGTGATATCTATGCCATGGGCGGCACTCCGATAATGGCTATTGCAATATTGGGGTGGCCTCTGTCCCAACTGGGACCGGAAGTCGCACGCAGTGTCGTTTCCGGTGGGCGCAACATCTGCCACCTGGCGGGCATCCCCCTGGCCGGCGGCCACAGCATTGATGCTCCTGAGCCTTTGTTCGGGTTGGCCGTAACGGGGCGCGTTCCTCTCCATCATCTCAAACCCAACAATCAAGCGGCTGCGGGCGATTTACTTTTCCTGACCAAATCCCTGGGGGTAGGCATACTGACCACGGCTGAAAAACAAGGGAAACTGGCTCCGGATCATGCCCGGATCGTCGTGGAGACCATGTGCACCCTGAACAAAGCCGGTGCTGATTTTGCCCAGCTGGAAGGCGTATCTGCCATGACGGACGTCACGGGTTTTGGCCTTTTGGGGCATTTGCTGGAAATGTGTGAGGGCAGTGGGGTCAGCGCCCTGCTGCTGGAAAACCAGGTTCCCCTGCTCCCGGGTGTCGACTTTTATCGGCAGCAAGGATGTATTCCAGGTGGCAGCCAGCGTAACTTTGCCAGCTACGCAGACAAACTGTCTTCACTGAGTGAACGCCAACGGCAGCTACTCTGCGATCCCCAGACGAGCGGCGGATTACTGGTGGCCGTCAATCCCGACTGTGAACAGGCGTTTCTGACAGTGGCCCGAAAGGGGGGTATAGAGCCCCACTGTATTGGGCGCTGCCAGGACTACGCAGGCGAAGGGCCTCGCATTCACATCGGATAAGCGGTCACAGGAAAGACAGGAAAAACAGGAAAAACAGGAAAAACAGGAAAGTAAAATGACTGAGGAGGCAGCCTTGGAATATCGCTTGTCGCGAGAACTGCCTCCTGGGACAACAAAAGCCGCTGACCCGCTGTAGTCAGCGGCTTTTTTTATATCGGGCGGTTGCCGTAGTTCGATTCAGGGCGCTTGGGAGGGGACGTCAGCATATCGGAAGATACTGTCTCTATCTTCCCTCCCTTGGCGAGAAACTCTTCCACCTGTGTGCTCAGCAACTCCCGCAGCCGACGCCGCGATTCTACTGTGCGCTCATCAGGTGATTCATCTTTGCTTCCCAGGAAAGAGAAGTCTGGTCCCTCAGTTGCAGCATTGTTCTTCTTTGCAGGCTTCTTCCTTGCCATATGCTATATCCTCGTCTCATCCTTGCTCGACTCCCCCTCTCCACACCTTGGAGAAGAGGCTACCAGGCCACTCCGTGCCTGTCTGACTCTCTTCTACTCTCTTCTACTCTCTTCTACTCTCTTCTACTCTCTCTCTTTTGATCTTTCGATCAAAGCGTGCTTTCCTGCACACCCATTCATTTATAAATGTTTTTTGACGGCTCTGCCAACAAAAATTTCAAGGAACCGTCTCCAGGGGCCGAGAGGCTCCGCTGCACAGGGGGAGACTCAGGGACAAACTGTCCGCTACTCGGGTTGTGTGCGCCATCGTCGGGGCAAGCCTTGGAGACGGGGACGCACAACATAAACAAGCCAACAAAGGCTAACAACAGCAAAATAACCAGTCGCAGAAGATTCGGTAACATAGCACTGTAACTCTCCGTATCGCTCCGGGCTCATATATGTTTGGACAGCCCGTTGTGAATCTGGTTCAAACCTCCTGGGCATTTATGCCTTCTTGTTACCTTCTTCCAGGTCTGCATGGCACAGCGGCCAAGGCCCTGCTGCCGGGCGCAAGCCTCCCTCTTTTGCGCCTGCCGGCAAAGCCGGCAAAAAAGTACGCCAGCTGCGGCCCCCCCTCTCGCATGGTTGACAAAAGGGTGAGCCCCGCACCCCACAAGCTATCCGGGACAGGCGGCAGGGCTTTATTCCCCACTACTGCGACCGCAGCACAGCGAAGAACTACGACAAAGGCAGCCGGTGACAACGACTCCATGCTCACGCGACACCAGGTGCATAGCCCGGGCAGCCTGATCTGCATCGGCAACTCCTGATTCTGTTTTTCCTGAGATTTGCAGCATGATGACAAGACAGGAACCGCAGCAAGCCTGACGCAACCGCATCACCAGCATGACCGGATACCCGGAGCCCACCGAAGCCGGGGTCCACTATACCCCGCTCGGATATAGCCGACAGGCCTGGCCCGTAAGCACTATAGTTCAAAGTTCTCTGATCAGCAGAAGAACTGGTGAAGTCTGTAGAGGAACCCTGCTCGACAATCTTTGGGGCAGAAGCCGACATTCCCGGGATCCCGGACAAGCCTGGCGGGGTACTTTCAAAAAACGGCGACTCCGGCAGACCAGCGAGGGTTATTGTGGGCTGTAATGCCCCATAAAGTGATAGTGATGGATTTTGGGCATGGCAAAGAAGGCATAGAGTTACATGCGCTTTCCAAGCGCACCGCAAGAATTTGGTGATTCACTACGCCGTCAAACTGACCGGCGTGACAAATTCCTTGCCGAATGCGGATTGAAGATAGAACTTGATACTAGCCTTAATATGACTGATAAGGCGTTAAGCGGCTATGACGGGTCGTTTTTTGCGCCGCTGTTCGACACATACGTTCACGACTTTCCAGCGCCTTGGCATTGTTCGACTTCATCAAAGATTCAATCATCATACATTCGAATGCCGTAAATTTATGTTGAATGCGCGTAATGTCGATTTCCCAGGAATGGGCATTGCAGAATTCTGTAACACGCTTTAGTTCATTGAATGTCTTGGTACAAAACCATGATTGACTATCAGGGGCTTCTTTACATGCTTTTACCACATCCTGATAAAGTTGTTTGTCGGCTTCAAGCATGTCTGAAACCAGCTTTAGCATGGTGCATACTCCTTTTTCTTATTCTTGGTCTGAAACACGTTCTTCAATCGTGTCAGCATTGGTTTTTCACGTTCGGCAATGCGTTCCAGTTCAGTGGCGATGAACCGCGCTGTAAGGCGGTTAGCGTTACGAATTCTGTCAGTGACCTTCTTCACTTCATCCGGGTCACTGGCTTCGATACAGCGCATTAGTAGCCGGGTTTCGAACGCTGAATGCTTTGACAGTGCATTGCTTACTTCCAAGGTTTGGCTTTTTTGAAAGACGCGCATGCATTCACCGGTCTTCAACATGTGGCCAGGCAAAAAATAACAAAATTCAGCACCTTTCTTC
>MPMQ01000076.1 GCA_002238585.1 Kistimonas sp. bin40
CAGCCCGTCTTCAGTTGCCCCGTCCTGCCCGGGTCCGGAGCGGGGCGGGGCCGCGCCCGGAGGCGCGCGGGGCGCGCCAGCGTCGTCTGGTCAGCGAGTCACGTGAGCTGGCGTCTATGGACGGGGACCGGATCTCTGCTTCTTCTGTCGCCCCTTCGCCTGCGCCGCTGGTTGCCGGCAACTTTACATCTATGGACAGGGACCGGATCTCTGCTTCTTCTGCCACCCCGTCGCCTACGCCGCAGGTTGCCGGCAACTTTACCTCTATGGACGGGGACCTGATCTCTGCTTCTTCTGTCGCCCCTTCGCCTACGTCGCTGGTTGCCGGCAACTTTA
Organism: Kistimonas sp. bin40; assembly: GCA_002238585.1. GTDB lineage: Bacteria > Pseudomonadota > Gammaproteobacteria > Pseudomonadales > Endozoicomonadaceae > Sansalvadorimonas. The sequence continues at coordinate 337 of MPMQ01000076.1, forward strand.
CCTCTATGGACAGGGACCGGATCTCTGCTTCTTCTGTCGCCCCTTCGCCTGCGCCGCTGGTTGCCGGCAACTTTACCTCTATGGACAGGGACCGGATCTCTGCTTCTTCTGTCGCCCCTTCGCCTACGCCGCTGGTTGCCGGCAACTTTACATCTATGGACGGGGACCGGATCTCTGCTTCTTCTGCCGCCCCTTCGCCTACGCCGCTGGTTGCCGGCAACTTTACCTCTATGGCGCAGAACCTGGCCGGGCGCTACCGGCTGGCGGAGTCCGTGCGCCTGCACAGCACAGAGGGCCTGCCGCTGGGCAACCGCACCCATCCTTTCACAGGCTCGCTGTCCGGGGACGGGTACCGTCTGACGGCAAAGCTGGCCGCCGACGGCAATCTGGCCTTGTTTGGCGGTGTGCACAATGCCTCGCTTGCGTTGTGGCTGCACTTCAGCCGTCTGGTCAGTTCCCATGGGAATGTGACGGTGTGCGCGGGGCGCACCGAACACAGCCGGCTGGATCTGATTGTCCAGCACAGCCATCTGCAGACGAAAAAGGGCGTTCATGCCGCTCTGGTGGAGGAACTGGGCGACGGGAACAGCCTGGCTGTGGCTATGGCTGACAGCCGCTTTGACGCAGCAGGCCGCGGGTCGGTGGTGGCAGGCCCTGTAGCCCACACCCGGGGCAGCGGCAACCGGTTGCTGTTTCATCATTTCAGTGCCAATGAAGCGCGGGCCCAGTCCCAGGCTCCCGGGGCTCTGGCATCTGCGAGTCTGGGCTGGGGGTTTATGGACAGGTCCGCTGCCAACAATACTCTGGAGCAGCTGTACTTTGACGGCAATCGGGTACTGGCCCGGGTGGAGGTTCCGGCTCCTGACCATCCGATTTTTGGCTTGGCGATACAGACAGCCGGGCGGGCACATGCCAGTCTGGCGGGCGTGTGCCGGGGCGGTGCACAGCGGCTGGAGCAGTGGGAGATCAACAACAATCAGGTGGAGGCGCAGCTGGCGGGCAACGGCGGGCTGGCGGATGTCGGCGTGGCCGCTCTGGGGCTGGTGCATGATGCGCAAGCGCAGGACCCGAACGGGGAGTTCGAGATACGCCAGCGCCACTGCCGGCACAATACAGTCAGAGTGGAGAACAGCCAGCCTGATCCTGCCAGCCTGGTCGTGGCCGCTCTGGCCCTGGCCACCGATGCCAGCCGGTGTGGGCACAGGTGCCAGATACGTTGTGGTTGCCCTTGTGTGCGTAAGGGCCTACCCGGGTCACAATGTGATTTCTTCAGGCTGGAGCTTCCCAGGTGGTGCCAGTGCTGGGCAAATCAACGCTGTGGAACGCACTGTCAAAAGGAATGTCCGATGGGGCGGCTGTTGGTTGGACAAAACGCAGTCGTTCACAACAACCTGTCTGTACCGGACGCGAATACCACCGCTGTCAGCGACTGCTCCCTGGTCGGCAGCGTTGCAGGCGATTATTACGAGTGCCCCAGACCTGTGCGTCTGTTTCTGTTTTCGGGAGGAGAATCTCAGCTCCCCCTTTTTGTTCCGGGCGACGGCTTTGTTGAGCTTTCAAGGAGCGACGGCAGTATAACCTGCACCTGGAATGGATACCTGCGTTGTCCAACAGCCAGCGACGGGTGCAGTTCGGACAGTCTTGTGGATGGGGCCGCCTATGGATTCAGCCCCATTTCCGTTAACGTCAAAGAGGATGTGAACTGCCCCTGGCCCGGAGTGGAGGTGAACAGCACCGGCCCTGCGGACTGGCGCCGGGTCAACGCCGCCTTCTGTATAACAGAGCCGGAGGCCTTCGATGGCGAGCGTCTGTGCCACTGGATGAGCCTCTGCCACAACCCGGGGGAGACCTTCCACAGTTTGGTGGCGACACAGGACCGCTGGCTGCTGGTGACCCGGCAGACCTGGCCGTGGACCGACGCCGGCCTGTCCCGGGATCTGTTCCGGGTCGCGACCCTGTCTGCACCCCAGGCATCGGGCAGCTGGCCCCTGCTGGAGCGCAGGCGCGGTCATGAAGGCTCTGTGCTGTATGCGGGGGCCAGGGCTGTGCCCGGGGGCCTGCAGCCGGTGCAGGCACTGGTATCTGCCGCTGGCGTCCTGGTGCAGCTCTACCAGTATGAGGAGGCCGGCGTTGGCAGGCTGCTGTGGACCGGTTTTCCTGCTGCCGGGAGCGGGGAAGATACTGCCTTCACCGTCAACAGCGCAGGACCCTTGCCGGCAGGCGCCCTGGCACTGCTGGTGTCGGAGGAAGAGCCGGGAGCGAGCGTCTGGACCTGGCGGGACGGCGAGGTGACAGCCTGGCCGCTGGAGCAGATCAGGGAGGACGGGTTTATTGAAGGTGCCTACTGGCGGCGCTTTGCGCTGTCCGGCCCCGGAGATCCTGTGGCCCTGGCCCGGCACGGGGACTGGTTGTACAGCCTGCATGCGGGCGCGCAAGGCGGTCTGGGGGTGCAGCGTCTGCATGTAGCCAGCGGCAGTCCGGATCCTGACTGGAACGCAAGCCTTGATCTGGATGGATTGGATCTGCCCTTGCGGCTGGCCGTTGAGGACTGCAGGCTGCTGGTGATGCCCACAGGGAGTCTGGCCCACAGGGATGGCTCCCAGGCCCTGAGGCCGCTTGTGCCCACAGAGGGGGGGTGCCTGGAATGGGGGGCTCTGTCCCTGTTCCGCCTGTGTCTGGGCTGTGTATCCTGCCTGGATGCTGGTGAGTCGGGGAATTCTCCGGCGTCTTCCGTGGCGTCCGGGGCTGTGGCTGGAGGGATTCTGGCAGCCTTGGCACCTGTAGGCGGGGCGGCGGCTGTGGGTGTGGCGCTGTGTCTGTGTAAGCGACACTGTGGACCCGGGGCCCGGGCCCCGGCGGTTGCGGAAGAAATGGCCATGGCAGCGGCGGCTGAAAGGTACAGTGCGGCACCTGTGCCGCCGCCCCGAAGAAAAATGCGTCTGTTTCCGCCTGCAGGCGCTCTGGAAGAAGACAGCCATTGCGAATACAGCGGTGTCTATGTCCTGCCGGACGGCAGTGAGCAGAGGGAACAGAGCCCCGGGCAGGCAGAGCTCACAGGCGGGAAGTCGGAACAGAGCTCCAGTCCTGCCCGGCTGATTTCGGCCAGTGACTGAGGCGGTGCCCACTTCACCGCAGTGAATCACAAACCGCATCAATGACCAGCTGACCCAGTGCGCGGCCATCTGGCTCTTGCTATATGTTTTCATCAGCCAGGCGTCAGGGCTGACAGACTGGCAGCGGCGGCTTTGCGCTCAAGCGGGCCGATGCGGACGACTGGCCGGAACCGGCACACCCAGTGCCTGCTCTATCCCCGCAGATTCTTTATCCGTCAGCAGGGCATCCAGATAAATGAGATCAGTGTTACGCACCCTGCAGGCCCTGCCAGAACCGGAATTGTCATTGACTTCCAGTGTCAGGCCCTCGAACCCATAAGAGGAAGCACAGGGACTCCGGCTCTGCCAGGTGAACAGCGTCATGCCATCCGGGCAAGAGAGAAACCTGGCAGCAGAACGAAAATGTTGGTGCAAAGCCTCGCGGTGCTGGTCGATAAAACGCTGGTGTTCCAGCAACTGCGGCACATCCTGCTGGACAAAGGTGGAGACCGGAATGTCCGCCAGATTGATGCCGGTGCGGTAATGGGTGTAAGCCCGGTATACCCAGAAACAGGCCAGCAGAGCCTGCTGGTCGGTGATAGCCCGGTAAGTATGCGAATAACCCGTCCGCTTCTGGCGTCGGGCCAGACAGATGGCCCTGAACAGAGGAAGGAAAGTCTTGTTTTCCAGGGTGCGTTGAGCAATGACCACTGAAACCTCATGGAAAAGGTAAAAGACGACCAGTTCAAGAGCGTGCTCCAGCTTGTACTCTTCTTGTAATGCAGCAGGAAGACCACCGCGCACCACTTGTTGAAACCGCAGACGGTCGTCCATGCTCTCCAGCGGGGCCATACCATCGAGATGTAACCATGTTTGATTGTTGCTGGTATGGAGGAGATCGTGTGTGAAAAAACCCAGGGGCGTTCTCAGCTGGCCATCAGCATTGAGGGCGTAGGCAGACATCATGCCCAGCGGGTAAACAGGCAGATGACCCAAGCCACAAAAATCATTCAGGTCAAGGGCCGCGAACGAGGGATACAGAAACAGCCTGTGATTCTCCAACAATTCCATCAAGGCATCGGCCTGACTGAAGCCACAGATCAGCGTCCCGGCATCCGGCTGTACATGTGCATTCAGGCCACCCCAGCGACAGCTCAAAGCCGCCTCCAGAGGAATGTCTGCCGTTTCGAACACAATCGTTCCTTGCGGCGACTGATAACGCAAAGCCTCACCCATCAGTGTCTTGTTGCTCAAGAGTTCAGACTGCTCTGCACGCAGCGGCTTGGTTACATGGCGGGCGGTGATGATTTCTTGCAGGATGCACATCAAAAAAGCCAGCTTCACAGTACGTTTGTACGGTGCTTTCAGCCTGATCAGCTCCTGGATGTGTTGCTGAAACTTGAGAAGCACAGAGTGTTCATCAGAGGCCAGCGGCTGCACGAACTGCTTGTTCTGCAGCATGTGCTCCGTCAGTCGGTTCATATTGCGCAGGGTGACCTCCAGAGGCGGGAAGCTGTACTCCTGGTTTGCGCTTTCCATTTCTCTCCGGCGCTGTACCTCCTGGTAGTAGAGCCTCAAGCTTTCGACAGGATCCTGCAGTGTTCCCGTGAGAACCCGGTCCAGTAGCAGGTCGCGGCCGATATCCTTGTCAGGCTTGGGCATCATCTGCTCAAACCAGAGACTCTGCGGCTCCTGCCCGGCTGCCATGAATGAGAGCTCGACCTCTTGCTCTTGTACGGTCAGGCCAACACAGTCTTCCGCAGCAGCCGGTTGAAGATGTCGACCCGCGCATGACACAGCATCGACGCCAGCTCCTGGTTGTGTTGCGCGAGTGTCGTGCAAGGGTGCAAGGGCGTGGCTTGCACAATGACTATCGTAAAACATCCAGAATATTCTCCTCAGGTTGACGATTCGGGGAGAGCCTGCAGGTCGCAGTCCCGGCAGACAAAAGACTGCCGTCGATTATCCAGACTGATGGACAGCACCTTTTGACTGTGACCCAGGTTCGTGCAAACCCGATACTCTGGCTCTCGTTGTTGGTTTTTTCAGTCAGGCGTCAAAGCTGACAGACTCCCCGCAGCCACTTTGTGTTCAACGGGACGATGGGGACAGCTGGCGGGGGGCCGCACGCCCAGCGCCTGCTCCATACGCATAGCCTCTTCATCTGTCAGCACGGCATCCAGATAAACGAGATCGGTGTTGTGCACCCTGGTGTCCGTACCAGCAGCGCAAGCGGAAACACAACTGGCTTCCAATGGCAGACCCTGTAAAGAAAAGGAGGAAGCACAAGGGCTCTGGCTCGGATAGCAGAGCCACCCTGCACAATAGAAACGGCCAGGGTGAGAAAGAAAATGTTGATGCAAGGCCTGCTGGTGCTGATCGATAAAACGCTGGTGTTCCAGCAGGGCCGGTACGTCCTGCTGGACAAAGGAGGAGACCTGCGTGTCCGCCAGATTCGTGCCGGTGCGGTAGTGGCTGTACACCCGGTATACCCAGAAACAGGCCAGCAGGGCCTGCTTGTCTTTTATAGCCCGGTAGCTGCGCGAATAGCCCAGGTGCTCCCGACGCCGAACCTCACAGATGGTCGCGAACAGAAGAAGAAAACTGTTGCTTTCCAGCAGGTGCCGAGCATCGCTCGCTGGCCGCTCATGGAACAGGTAAAAGACGATCAGCTCAAGCGCGCGTTCCAGTTTGTGCTCTGCCAGCACCGCAGCAGGAAGACCGCCTCGCACCGCTTGTTGAAACCGCAAGCGGTCGTCAATGCTCTCCAGCGGGGCCATGCCATCCAGATGCAGCCATGTTTTATTGATGTTGGTATGAAGGACATCGTGTACGAAAAAGCCCAGAGGCGTTCTCATGCGACCATCGGCATTGAGGGCATAGTCAGACATCATGCCCAGCGGGTAAAAAGGCAGATGACCAAAATCACAAAAGTCATTCAGGTCAAGAGGCGCAAACGCGGGATACATAAACAGTCTGTGATCCTCCAATAACTCCATCAAGGCATCGTCCTGACAGAAACCGCTGATCAGCTCCCCTGTTTTATGCTGCTGTGCGTGCGTATTCAGGCCGCCCCAGCGACAGCTGAAGGCCTCTTCCAGAGGAATCCTTGTCGTTTCGAGTGCAATCGTTCCTTGCGGGGCCCAATGCAAAAAAGACTCTCCCTTGAGTTTGTCCCGACTCAAGAGTTCGGAGTTCTCTGCACGCAGCGGCTTGATCACATGGCGGGCGGTGATGATTTCCTGCAGCATGCACATCAGCAAAGCCAGCTTCACAGTACGTTTGTACGGTGCTTTCAGCCTGATCAGCTCCTGGATGTGTTGCTGCAACTTGAGAAGCACAGAGTGTTCATCAGCGGCCAGCGGCCGTGCAAACTGCCTGTTCTCCAGCATGTGTTCTGTCAATTTATTCATGTTGTGCAGGGTGACCAGCAAGGGTGCGAAGGTGTACTCCTCGTGCCGCGCTTCCATCTCTCCCCGGCGCTGCACTTGCTGGTAATAGAACTTCAGGCCCTCGACAGGATCCTGCAGTGTTTGTGTGAGAACCGGGTCCGGTAACAGGTCGCGACCGACATCCTTGTAAGGTTTGGGCATCATCTCCTCAAACCAGATGGGCGGCACCTCCTCCTGCACGCGCATGACGCTCAGGCCAACGCAGTCCTCCCCTGTCGCCGGGCTGAGATTCCGGCCCGCGCACAAGCCTGCATCGACGGGGCCGCATGCGGGTGTAAAACGGCTTCCCGGTTGCTGCACCTGGACGGGACTTGCGCCATTTCTTTCGCTGATCATCTGTAGCTCTCTCCTTGTACCGCATGGGACCGGTACTCCTTGTTGTCACAAGCAGGAATCACATCCTGCTGCATACTTTGGACAGGAGGTGCCGCACCAAGTTCCGTTGTGAGCGTTGTCTGGAACAGGCAGCGATGGAATCAATAGCCTGTTGATCCAGTGCAAGAGACGGGGTTGGCGTCTGAACAAGGCGGCGGCAGGGAGCACCGGCGGCGTTTCAGGCGTCCAGGAAGGTTTGCACAAACATCAGGCCCGTCTCCGGGCCTGTCATCAGAGCAAAAGCGCGAAGCCGGCTGCCATGGGCGCTCTGTGTCCGTGAAGGCGAACAAACACCGGAAAGTGTTACGGCTGCGGGGAGTCAGACGCAAACACTATGCTCTCCGGCAGTTCGGCTCCTGTGCATTGTTCCATCGCACATCGCCCGGCAGCAGAAGTCAATGCAACAAAGTACGCCAGATCAATGTTGTCCATATTGCACAGGCCACTGTAAGGATCAAAACTATCGAACAGGGTCATTCGTGTACTGGTATACCGGGGAGCTATGTTGCCAGACTCAGTCTCGCAGCAGTAGCGTTCTTCTGTATCTTGCAGCCGTGTGCTGTAACCTGCGACAAACATCTGACGCAACTGGCCTCTGTACTGCAGGATCCAGTCCAGATGCTCCTGTAACAAAGGAAGGTCCTGTGCCTTGAAGGTGCTGGCACAGGCCTCCAGATCCTCCTTGCTCAATGGCTCAAAGCCCGCCGCTCGCCACTGACAAAGAAGGCGCGCTCCCCAGAGCGCCGCTTTGGCCGCCTCGGAATCTGTAATGTTTCTGTCGTCCGGGTGGTAACCGGCCCGCCGTTTCCTGAGCGTGCGCAACAGGATCTCCAGACAACGGGGAAAGGCATCATTATCACTCTCCAGCAGCTTTGCCGCCCCCTCTGGTCTTTTTTCGTGCAGGAGATAGAACTGCAAAATACGTAACCCGGGCTTGAGAGCCTCCAGACTGGCTGGCGTATGATCCAGTAGCATCTGACGCAGAACAAGGCGGTGATCAGACGAGTGCATCACAGCAACCGCCAGCCCCTCCTCTACCGCAAGCCCGGACTCCCCTATGCTGATGCCGCCCAATTGATTCATGTGTCCACAGTCGTGTATAGCAAACCACAGTGGACCCTCCATGAAGCCATCAGCATTGCAGGCAAAGTCGGTGATCATTCCAATGGGATGCACGGGCAGATGGCCGAACCTGCAGAAGTCCTCTATACCCAGCGGCTGAAAACTGGGGTAAATCAGCATGTGGGGCTCGTGCAAAAAAAAGGTCAGGGCTGTACGCACCACGGACATGCCTTGCCGGTCATAGAACTCCTCCCCGCATTGGGGGCCTGTCGTGTTGTTACCACCCCAGCTGTAAGCCGTGATCTCATCCGGCTCTATATCCCGAAGTATGTAGTACCACCGGGATCTCCCATCTGGTTGCTGGGGAACTGCAACCCGCCTGAACGACATGGCCTCGTACACGGCCAGAAACGCAAAGGCCAGATGGACCGTCAATTCGTAGGGAGCCTGCGCGTTCAGAAGCGCCTCTGCACGCTGTTCCAACCAGTTCAGGGCTCTGACATCGCTGTCAGTCAGGGGATGTCCATCAGTAAAATGCTGACCCGCACGTATATGGCAGGCGAATGTTTTTATGTTACTGAGCGTCGTCATCAAGGGCTCGAAAGTGAAAGAGGCACCTTTGCCTTCTTGTATTGCCTGTCTGCGTTTCGCCAGTTGGGTCCGGATGAAATCCAGGCCACGGGGCTTCTTGAACCAGCCACTCAAAGCCTCGTCATCCTTCAGCACGGGTTGGGATTTGGGCTGTGGGATACCCTCCTGCGGTAAATGCCAGGTCGGTGATTGATAGTTGACAGCAAGGTCAGAGCACCCCAGGTCAACGTTATAGTGCCTGGGCTGAATGGAACGCAGCCCTGGATGTTTGTCGACAGGGGCAAGATGATCAGACGAACAGGAGTGGAGAGTTTTCCTGGACTGCCGCGTAGCAGCCTCGGGAGTCTCTTCCCTCTGGCCCCACTGAACAGTCTGTCCTACCCATTGAGCAGCCTGTCCTACCCATTGAGCAGCCTGTCCTACCCATTGAACAGTCAATCTTCCCCATCGAGCTATGGTGTCGCGGTTGGATGACTCTTCAGGTCGGCGCTTTTCACTGGCTACGAGTCTGGTTATTGAAACCTCACTGGTCTGCATGGAAATATCCTTATCTATAACAATTGAAAATGATGTTCCTCTCTCTTGGAGACACCAGAAGGATAAAAAGTTTCCGGAGACAGTCGTCAAAGCAGCAAAAAAGGATCTCTTCGACGTTTTCCATGGATTTTTTCAGGATGCTTGACCGATGACTCGGTGCCAACAGGGGCAGGAGCCGACAGCAATGCTGACGGCCAGTCGCAAGGTGTCAGTCGGACGCACGGGAAGAGGGTTGATGAGGACGACTGGACGGCAGTTTCACACCCAGCTTCTGCTGCATGCTCGCACATTCTTCATCGACCAGCAGGGCATTGAAGTAACACAGATCAGTGTGCCGCACCCTTGCCTCGGCCTCAGGATCGTCAGTGGCCTCCAGCATGATCAGATCTTCTGACAACCAGGCAGATTTACTGATGCCCTCACAATAGAATTTCTTGTAATAGAATCTGCTGGAACCATCATCCTGGGGAAAAACACGGGCCCTTGAAAGAAAGTGCTGGTGCAGAGCCTCCCGATGCTCATCAATAACAGACTGATGTTCCAGCAGGGCAGGCAGGTCCTGCTCGACAAACCGGGATACCAGCTTGTCTGGTACAGCGCCACGACAGGCGGTGCCGGTGCGAAACGCCCGGTACACCTGGTATACCCAGAAACAGGCCAGCAGTGCCTGCCGGTCAGTGACCGTCCGGTAGGCTTGCGAATATTCCATGTGCAATCTGCGCCTGGTATTACACAGACTCTGAAACAGCGGCAAAAAGCTGTCAGCGTCCATGGTGTCCAGAGCCCCGTCCACTGTCATTTCATGCAGCAGCTGAAAGAGGACCAACTCAACAGCGCGCTCCAGCTTGTGTTCCTCTTGCACGACAGCTGGCAGGCCGGCGCGCGCCCAGCGTTGAAACCGGAGACGATTGGCGAGGCTCTCCAGCGGGGCAGTGCCATCCAGATGCAGCCAGGTTTGATTGCTGCTGGTATGGGCGGCGTCGTGTATGAGAAAGGCCAGGGGTGTACGCATCTTGCCATCGGCGTTGAGGGCGTAGCCAGACATCATGCCCAGCGGGTAAACAGGCAGATGACCAAAGCCACAGAAGTCACCCAGGTCCAGGGACTTGAACGAGGGGTACAAAAACACCTGGCCATTTTCCAGTAATTTCATCAATGCGTTTGCCTGAATGAAGTCACTGATCAGCTCCTCTGGTTCACCCTGTTGTTCAGGCACATTCAGCCCGCCCCAGCGGCAGGTCAAAGCCTTGTCCAGAGGGATGCTTGCCGTTTTGAGTTCCCTGGATTGCCCTTGGGACACATGCAGGAAACGGGCGGTCATCATGCGTTTGCGGCTGAACAACTCGGGCTTTGTTTCTCGCAACGGCTCGATCACACGACGGGTCGTCATGATTTCCTGCAGGATGCACATCAATAAAGCCAGCTTCACAGTGCGCTTGTACGGAGCACCCAACGCAATCAGCTCCTCGATATGCCCCTGGAACCTGGCAAGAACACGGGACTCGTCGCTGACCAGCGGCTGCGAAAACTGCTTGCCGTTGAGCATGTGCTCTGTCAGTTTTTTCATGTTTTGCAGGGTGACCCGCAAAGGCGCGAACCGGTACTCCTCATTGGCCTTTTCCATTGCCTCCCGGTGCTGCAGCTCCCGCTGATAGAGCGCCAGGCCGTCTACAGGATCCTGCAATCTTGTCGTAAGCACAGGATCCGGTAGCAGCTCGCTGGCTATATCCTCGATGGGCTGCGGCATTTCCCGTTCAAACCAGGGACGCTGCTGCAGCTGCGGCGCACGCACGACGGCGGCCCGCTGTGCACGCAGGCCGCTACAGTTTCCCAGGTCAGCCAGCTTGAGATTTCGACCTTCGTACTGACATGAATCAACGGGAGCGGATAATGGTGGCAAGCGACGTCCATGCTGCAGGTTGGCGGGGCTTTCATGTCTATCGACGATCATCCTGGACTTTCTCCTCGTGCCACATTGAGCCGGCACTTCTTTTTTGTCAGGTTTTCAGGTTTTCAGGGCAGCAAAGACCTCCTGCGCCGCAGGTTGGACATGGGTATGCAGCATGAAGTTCCGTTGTGGTCGTTTTTCCAGGAAGCACCGGCTGGCTCGAGTGCCTTATCCGGTGCATCAGATCCGATTGGCGCCTGAGCAGAGCCCAGCCAGAGTGCCAGCAGTCATGGGCGGTGCTTGCCACAACATCCGGCCCGTCTCCGGACGGGCCATCAGACAAAGGCACTGGCACTCTCACGGGAAACCTGGGCCTGTGCAGATCAGCAAAAGCACCGCCAGCAAAAGGGTTACGGCGGTGAAATCTCAGACGCAAACACGATGTTTTCCGGCAGCCTGGCACCTGTACATTGTTCCATCGCACATCGCTCGGCACTTGCGGTCAGTGCCGCAAAGTACACCAGATCGGTGTTGTCTTCATGGCACAGGCCAGTGTCAGGATTGAAACTGTTGAACAGGGTCAGGTTCTGGCCGAGCAGCACGCCGGCCTTGAAGAAAAAGTCTGTCCGACTGCTGTAATGCTCTTTTGTATCTTCAGTCTGACGGCCATAACGGGTGATAAATGTCTGCCGTAACCTGCCCCTGTGCTGCGCGATAAAATCCAGATGCTTGCGTAACAGGGGGAGGTCCCGAGCCACGAAAGTCGCGGCTTGGTCCTCCAGTTGCTGGCCGGCCAAGCGCTCGAAGCCCGCCAGCTGCCAGCGATGCAGAAGACGTGCCGTCCAGAGCGCAGCCATGCTCGCCTCGACATCTGCGATGTTGATGTCGTCTGGGGGGAAACCCGCGCGAAACCGCCGGAGACTGCCAAGCACAGCCTCCAGACAACGGGGAAAGACAAAATTATTATCCTCCAGCAGCTTTGCCGCCTCTGCAGGTCGTTCCTCATGCAATAGATGGAACTGCAAAATACGCAGCCCTGGCTTAAGAGCCTCCAGGCTGGCTGGCGTATGGTCCAGCAGCATCTGACGCAGAACAAGGCGGTGGTCAGACGATTTCATCGCATCAGCTGCCAGTGCATGCTCTGCCTGCAACCCTGGCGTGCCGATACTGACGTCGCTCAACTGGATCATGTGCCCAATATCATGACGGGCAAAGTACAGTGGACTTTCCAGCGCACCGTCAGCATTGCAGGTATAGCCTGTGATCATTCCGATGGGATGCACGGGCAGATGGCCGAACTGGCAGAAGTCCCCTATACCCAGCGGCTGGAAACTGGGATACATCAGCATGTGGGGCTCGTGCAAAAGCCAGGTCAATGCGGCACGCATGACGGGCATGGCATCAAGGGAATAGAACTCCTCCCCGCATTTGGGGCCTGTCGTGTTGTTACCGCCCCAGCGGTAAGCCGTGATTTCAGCCGGTTCCATATCGACAAGCTTGTAGCTCCACTGTGCTTCCAGGGCGGGGACCCGCCTTGCGACCATGACCTCGTACACGGCCAGAAACGCAAAGGCCAGGTGCACCGTCAATTCGTAGGGAGCCTTCTTTTTCAGGAGCTCCCCTGCACGCTCTTCCAACCATTTCAGCGCCTTGAGATCACTGGCAGTCAGGGGATGATCCGCAGCATCAAAATGCTTGCCCGCGCCTATATGGGCAACGAATTTTTTCATGTTGGCCAGCGTCGTCATCAACGGCGCGAAAGTGAAAGCATCACCTTTGCCTTCTGCCAATGCCTCTCTGCGCTTCACCAGCTGGATACGGATAAAGTCCAGTCCCTGTGGCTCCTTCAACAAGCCACACAAGGCCTTGTCCTCCTCCAGTTCGGGGTGGTCTTTGGGGCAAGGGATACCCTCCTGCGGCCAATGCCAGGCCGGTGATTGATAATTGAGATCGAGGTCACAACGCCCCAGGTCAACTCTGTCGTACGCCGGTTCAATAGCACGCTGGCCCAGTTTTTTGCCAACAGGGGCAGAGTGATCAGGCCAACACAAGGGGCGCGTTTGCCCAGGCTGCCTCGCAGCGGCCAGGGGCGTCTCTTCCCCCAGACCCTGCCGAACAGTCTGTATGACCCATTGAACACTGTGGGTTATCCACTCAACAGTGCGGCTCACCCACTGAGGCAGGTATCCGCCCTGTGACGGCTCTTCAGGTTGGCTCCCCTCACTGATTCCGCTTCTGGTTACAAAAACTTTATTGGTTTGCGTGTTATTGATTTGCATGAAAGTATCCTTGGCCGCAACAGATGAACAGGGTGTTGCCCCTGCTTGTAGACAGCAGAAAACCAAAAAGTTTCCGGGGACAGTCGTCAAGGCCAAACAGGGAAATCTGATCAGCATCCCTGCATAACTACCAAATCTGCGTGTTTCCAGGGCGGTGGGTTATCGCTGATATATCACACCCAAGTCCGCAGCAAACAGCCAGCAGCCTGTCCTTGACAGATAGATAAAAGGCGGGGACAGGCTGAAACAGGGGGCTCTTGTCTTGTACCTCATGCGCCGGTACTGTTTTTCCAGTGCAGGACTCCCCCCTGCATATCCTGAGCATTGCTGTGCAGCACAACATGCGGTTGTTGTCGCTTCTTTTGAGTAGGCATCGGCTGAATCGAGAGTCTTGTCCGGCGACAAAGACCGGCTGACCGGGTCCCGTCTGAACGGGGCATTGGCAGGACTACAGGGTCTCCAGGGGCTACGGGCGACGCCCGGAATCCGGAAAAGCTTGCAACACAATCGGACCCGTCTCCGGGGATATCATCAGACCAGGACACACACCCGGGATCCCCTGGGCGGCCCTGTTTCGGTGAAGTTCAGCCACACCATCGCCACTACGAGGGTTACGGCTGTGGGGCATCAGACGCCAACAACAGGTTCCCGGGCAGCTTGTCACCTGTGCAGGTTTCTATCTCATCCCGCAGTTCGGTTGAGGTCAGTGCAACAAAATATGCCAGATCAGTGTTGTCGAGGTTACACAAACCAATTTGGGGATCGTAACTGTCGAACAGTGTCTGCCTCGTCGCGCTCAACACGCCAAGTCTACTGAAAAACAGCGTCTCGATAAGGTAGCGCTGTTGTGTATCTTCGGTGCATGCGCCGTAACCTGCGATAAACATCTGACGCAAGTTACCCCTGTGCCGCTCGATAAAATCCAGATGCCGCTGCAACAGGGGGAGATCCTGTGCCCTGAAAGTCTCAGCACAGACTGCCACTTGCTGCTCGTCAAAAGGCTCAAAGCCCGCCGCTCGCCACTGGCAAAGAAGGCGCGCGCCCCAGAGTGCCGCCTGGACAGCCTCGTGATCTGTGATCTTCCTGTCGTCTGGATCGTAACCGGCGCGCTTCCATCTGAGAGTCCCTGTCACAGCCTCCAGACACTGGGGAAAAGCCAAGTTGTCACCCTCCAGAAACCGTGCCGCAAACCTTGGTCCATTTTCGTGCAGTAAATGGAACTGCAAAATACGCAACCCTGGCTTGAGACCATCCAGACTGACTGGCGTATGATCCAGCAACATCTGACGCAGGGCGAAGCGGTGCCCAGACGATTTCAGCACAGCCTCAGGCAGCGCCACATTTGCCTGAGGCCCGGGCTTGTCCATGCTGACGCCGCTCAATACACACATGTGCGCAACATCATGGTCTGCAAACAGCAGTGGACTTTGCATCAGACCGTCAGCATTACAGGCAAAGTCCGGGATCATTGCGATGGGATGCACGGGCAGGTGACCGAACTGACAAAAATCCCCTATACCCAG
>MPMQ01000077.1 GCA_002238585.1 Kistimonas sp. bin40
TGCCGGCAGGCGCAGCGGTAGCCTCCGCTTCGATACTGTCGTTTTTCCAGCATGTTCCAGATCTCGATGCCAGCAATAGTAGCCGATGCACGTCAGATATTTCAGGTCCTGGATGGTTGCAGTTGTGACGAACTCCGCATTCAGGCAGCTCTACCGCAGGGCAGACCATACCAAGCTCTCATTCACGAGGTCAAAGGAAGGCGTTCAGCAGCACCTGGAGCGCGGGAACAATTGAGCTGCACTGACCACCAGGCAACCCCGTCACCGGGCCTTGTGCTCAATAAGCTGACGCAGCCTGTGAGACTATCCGGGGGGCAGATGCCGCGAGGGAGATGGTATCCCCCCGCACTCGCTCGTCATTGTTAACGCCAGTGAGAAATGTCCTCATTTCATCAGGTTGATGATGTTGGTGTCCTGCCACGGGAGTGACCGTCGGGCGCCTGCTGTGCAAAAGTGCCAGGCGGCACGCGTATCAGCCCATACAGTAAATCACGACTGACACTGCGCAGGCAGCCGCTGCAATCGGTCAAAACAAGAGCAACCGCCATGCTGGCAACGCCCACCCCTTATCCCCGCGCCCTCTTTCGTCCAGCGCACTTTCGTCCAGCGAAGGCGGGAATAATAATGGAAGCCTGAACAAAGGAAGGGAGACCAGCTCTTCGGGGATTTCTGTGGGTTCTTCAGGCTGCTGATGCCAGACGCGCTCTGGTGAAGTGCACCTCATCCGCACCATTGCTCTGGACAATGCCGGAGACTTTGCTATCCATGAAGAGCCTGCAAAGGCAGACGCTTCCTTTGCCAGACCTTCCGGGCGTAGCCAGAGAAAAAGCAATGAACATGCGCATGACATTCTCCGCCGCAACTGGTGCAGCAAAATGCCTCCGGGCGGCCTGACAGAGGAATACCTGAGGACGATGGAGCTTCTGATGAATACCATACCGAGGCCAAGCAAGACGTTGGACGACGAAACACCGCTTGCAAACTACACAAGACAGTTAATTGCGCCAACTTCCTGAACCCGGCAGAATCCCCACCTGACAATACGAGGACATCAAGGACTGGCGTTGACATCATAGCCAACAGTCCTTGCACCACCATGAAAATTTCCCGTAACGCCCCCTGCCCGTGTGGCAGTGGCAAAAAATACAAGCGCTGTTGTGGGGCTGGCACACCGGCTAATGACGACCTCATGCAGCAAGGCGGATTGGCTGAAGCCTTTGCTCAGGCCATAGAAGACAGCGGTGCCTCAACCTTGGACGAAATGAACGCCATTGGACATCAAGTTGGTGCCCAGGCCAATGCGCAACCGCTCAGGGATTTTCTGGGTTTGTCCCCCATGCAAATGGCCAGCCTGTTATATCATCCGCTGGAGTCGCCCCACCTGGTGAGCTTTAACGAAGACTGGGTCCCAAAGCAATCGATGGCTTTGCACCTGTTTGATGCACTGGTCGCCGGCATCGGTAAAGACGGTGTCAAAGCGACCGCGAAAGGTAATTTGTCCCTTAAATTATGCCAGGCTATTTTAGCCGGACTCCCCAAACAGCTACAGGCGGAAAAAATCAGGACTTTAAACGGCATCCGTTCAGAAACTGAATTTGATGAACTGAACACTCTGCGTATTCTGGGCCAGCAAGCAGGTTTGATCAAAAAGCGCAAAAACCATTTTTCCTTGACATCATTGGGCCAGGAATTAACTCGACCTGAGAATAGATCAGGTTTGTTTTCCAGGTTATTCAAAACCTATGTGTCCGAATTCAACTGGGGCTACCGTGATGGATACCCTGCTCTGGAAATCATTCAAATGGGGTGGTTGTTTTCTCTTTACTGTATATCGCTGTTCGGTGACAGCTGGCAACCCGTGCGCCTTTATTCGGATCACTTCATACAGGCATTTCCCTCGCTTCTGGAGGAAGTGGATGAACCGGATTTTTGCTCTTCTGAAGAAAGCTGTTATAGCTGTTATCAGCTACGCACCTGCAGTCGCTTCGCACACTTCTGGGGCCTCATTGACATGCGCAAGATCAAGGATGCTGGTCCAATGTCCTTTGACTATGAGCTGCAGGCACTTCAATTATCCGAGTGGATACAGTTTCATGCATGAACAAAGAAATGCCCAGTCACGGCTGGAACAAGAAAACAAGTGCAAGCGACTGAAACTTCAGAGGTGTCAAATTCCGGGCTGACACCTCTGACTGAATCGTCGTATATCCTCCACAGGAAGTGCTGTTCACGTCAGCTGGAGATGTCATTTCATGGGCCGGCTACAGAAGCAGTCAGCATGAAGATTCACCGGCACAGCAAGGCCACGGCCAGGCCGCTGTGTCGCGCCGGCATCCCCTCGTCTCTTGCTTCACACCTCTGTCTCTTTCGGTTCTGGCAGCTGAACGAACGGTTGCCACTGCAAGCACCGCGCCACGCGTTTGACCGGCTCTGCCTCAGCCCGGGAATCAGGCACCGCCTGCCCCAGGCACGCTGTGCACAAAACCATGGCATTATCGAACCTGTTCAGGCCCAGCTCCCCTGGCGCTCTTTGCTAACGTGATAGAACAACTTTGCCAAGGACGCGCGCCCATGCCCCCCATTGAACGTTCAACATCGTCCTCTCATTCCCAACATTTGACAGCTCAGACAGAAGGGCAAAATCGCTCACAGGACGGGCCTGTAAAATCGCTGCCCAACAGCCCCCCAATCATCGCAGGCCAGAACCTTGGCCAACATCTGGACATGCGTGGCCTGAAGGCCGTGACAATGGTGTTCACACACCCCAAGGCAACCTTTGATCTGGCGACTGGCCGGCTGGCCAGAATGCGAAACAGCAATCCTGCCCGGTATCTGAAAGAACTGAACAACCTGTCCACGTCCGGCAAACACTGCCAGTTCGTGCTGCAAGAAGGGGGCCTGTTAAAAGAAGACAATCCCGACCTCCGGCAGAAAATTGAAGAACAGCAAATAACCAGCGCTATTCGATGGCTGAAACATATTCCCAAGGAAAATTTTCCTGCCAGGCTCCCAAATATGCTGGAGGAGTTTTCAACACGCACAGGTGATTTGAACCTGCACCGCTTCCTGGCTAACCCCGACTCCAAATTCAGCATCGCGATGAGAAAACTCACCAACCAGCTGAGATTGCACAAAAACAATTATTCCGTAAAGAAACTCGAAAGTTTGCAGCATTCTTTAAAGCAGATTGCGCACGCGATGGAATCACAGCAAGATGCAAAGGAATCATTTACCCGTACTCCCTTGGGGAAAATATGCATGAGGCTGGCTGAGCGGGAACAGGAGCTCCGCGAACGCCGCAGGAACTCTGGTAACGAGGATGAGATCAGTACAGCAGAGCAGAGTGAAGACATTCCGCCGCTGAAAGAAAATGATGTGCCCAGTGTCGAGAGACGGCCCTCCCTTGCCTCCGACGGGAAGCCGGATGCCACTGACGAGCCCACAGGCGCTGAAGTTGTTGCAGAAACAGACGCGCCCGGGTCCCCTGAGATTGAGGATGTGATCAATACTGCAGAGCCGGGTAAAGACATTCCGCCGCTAAACGAAGGCGATGAGCCCAGTGTCGGGAGACCGCCCTCCCTTGTCTCCGACGGGAAGCCGGATGCCTCTGACGAGCCCACAGGCGCTGAATTGGTTGAAGAGACAGACGAGCCTGTATCTCCTGAGAATATTAAAAGCTTGCTGACGCTGCTCCTGCAAAACCCCGACAACCAGGACCTTTGGGCCTCCTACGATGCAAAAGCCAAGAATTTCAGTGCCGAACAGGAAATTGACTTTCTCTACGCAGTATTCAAAAAAGACATCCAGCATACAGAAGCGACAGGGCGGCTGCTAAACGCGCTTCTTAAACAAGAAACACGCCATGCGTTCTCAAAAAATCCAGAAGCCATGCAAAAGTATAACGATATCTTCCAGGAGATAGGACGTATAATCGCTTCTGGTGTTTGGAGGGGAAAAGGTAGCGTACCTTTTCAATAGCATTGCGCCAAGTTTGCAACTGAAAGCCGACAATCAGGTCTGTTATTCAATAGCTGGCTCCCATCCAGAAACATAACAGTCTGATTGGCGGATATTCTGGCATCACTTGAGATAGAGTAAAACCGGGTGATGGAGGGCATGGTCATGCTTCCTGACGCTCGCTGCGCTACGCAGGAAACCAGACTTTCAGCGGCATCGAAAACAGATTGCGTTGTCTTTGGAGGCGGCATTGAGAATGCGTTCGACGCAGTAGATTCCATGCTGGTTTGAACAGGGGTTTGCCGGAAATCAATGCCTGTACGGCACAAGCTCCCTCACTTCACCCTGGAACCAGTGACCTGCTATCAGGCTCCAGACACAGGCCGGCACCAGCATGCCCTTCAGTCTGTCCAGCTGTTCAGAACACCTGGTTTGGCCTGCGAAAAACCGCGTTATACGCTCGCCACTGGATGCTGTCCTGGCTTTGATCTGGCACTGTTGCTCAACAGAACACAGGATGCACGACCGACCTGGGCACAGGGCACAGGCCACAGAAAGAGATAAATGGGGCACCACACGGAATACCGGGTTACTGCAAGGCAGCTGGGTTTTGAGTTCCTTTGCCAGCGAGTCAAGGCGTCGATGTGCTTTTACGGTTATGTTTTTAATTATGCCGGGCAGAGTAGACGACATATGAAAGACGTCACTTTGTACTCATAACCCCTTGCTACATCAGCATCAGTATTTTTTTCCCTGCACAGGACTCCTTTGAGTTCGAATCTCCTGCACTCACCGCTGTGTTGCAACGCAGAATCGCCGAAAAACAGAGAACAGAAAGTTTTGTGCTGCAACACATTGTTCTGCCCTGATCTGCGCACTCGTGTATTTTCAATCATGGCGATGAAAATGCCCTGTTCATTGTGCGTACGAATTCTTTTTTTGCGCACCCAAAAACATTTCTCCTGTTGACTTCAAGTCTTGTTTAGGCTAAAAAGCCGATGCTCATGTAAACCAGAAAAACGCGCCTTTTTCACAAAACGATGCAATTCCGGCGCAATTCCAGTGCTTTGTGAAAAATAAACAATATATTTTGTGAAACACAAACAAGGTGTCTATGTCTCTGACTCATTTTCGAGCCGAGTGGCTCTCGAATATTCGTGGTGATGTATTGGCTGGTACGGTGGTGGCACTTGCGCTCATCCCCGAAGCTATCGCATTTTCTATTATCGCGGGTGTTGATCCAAAGGTCGGGCTTTATGCCTCCTTTTGCATTGCCGTGGTGATTTCCATTGTCGGTGGAAGACCGGGCATGATTTCCGCAGCCACTGGTGCCATGGCGCTGGTGATGGTAACACTGGTGAGGGAACAGGGGCTGGAGTATCTGCTGGCAGCCACAGTGCTGACGGGCATTATCCAGATAGTGGCAGGGGGACTGCGCCCGGGGCCCCCGCTCCGCTTCCGGTCCCGCCCCCCGGGCGCAGGGCTTTTTTATTGCACTGCGACTGGGCTCACTGCTCAGATTCGTGTCCCGCTCGGTGGTCACAGGATTTATCAATGCCCTGGCGATTCTGATATTCATGGCACAACTGCCTGAGTTTGAAGGCGCAGGCTGGCAGATGTATGCGATGGTGGCCGCAGGACTGGGTATTATTTACGGTTTGCCTTACATCACAAAAGCTGTTCCTTCGCCGCTCATAGCGATTGTGGTGCTTACCGCATTCAGCATACTTATGGGGCTGGATTTACGCACAGTCGGCGATATGGGGCAATTGCCTGATACCTTACCGATATTTCTTGTTCCGGATATTCCACTGAATTTTAAAACCCTGATGATTATCCTGCCCTATTCCGTAACCCTGGCGGCAGTAGGACTTCTGGAAACACTGATGACGGCGGTGATCGTGGATGACCTGACCGACACACCAAGCCAAAAAAACCGTGAATGTGCAGGGCAAGGTATTGCCAATATCCTGGCCGGGTTGTTCGGTGGCATGGCAGGTTGCGCAATGATTGGACAATCCGTCATTAACATCAAATCTGGAGGACGCGGCAGGCTTTCCACCTTCTTCGCCGGAATGTTTTTGCTCTTTCTTCTTTTGGTGCTGGCTGACTGGGTCAAACAAATACCTATGGCGGCACTGGTGGCCGTGATGATCATGGTGGCGTTTGGTACGTTCAATTGGGCTTCGCTCAAAAACCTCAAAACCCATCCGAAAACATCCAGCCTTGTCATGATGACAACCGTTATTGTCGTCGTATACACACACAACCTGGCACTGGGCGTATTCATCGGCGTATTGATGAGTGCCTTGTTCTTCGCCAGGAAAGTCTCACGCTTGATGCTGGTAGAAACGGAGCTGGTCGAAGAAGGAAAGCACCGTATTTACCGTGTGTATGGACAGATTTTCTTTGCATCAGCAGATAATTTCTCGGCACAGTTTGATTTCAAGGAAGTACTTGAAAAGCTGACCATCGATATGAGCCAGGCGCATTTCTGGGATTTAACTGGCGTGGGGGCATTGGATAAGGTAGTGCTGAAATTCCGCCGTGAAGGAACAGATGTGGAAATTCTCGGCATGAACGAAGCCAGTGCAACCATTGTTGAAAAACTCGGCATTCATGACAAACCGGATGCTATGGAGCTGATGCTGAAACACTAAAAAAGGCAGGAACCATGGGCAAGATCATCGCATGTCTCGACGGATCAGCATATGCTGACAGCGTCACGCATTTGAGCGCATGGGCACATATGCGCACTGGTCTTGCCATTTCTCTGCTGCATGTGGTTGCCCCTCATTCCGAGGTAAAAATCAAAACCGACCTGACAGGTCAGCTTGGACTGGGGGCACAGTCGACCCTTTTGGAGGAACTCACAAAACGCGATGAAGAACATGGCAAGCTGGAACTGAAAAAAGGCCAAAAGATATTGGCTCATGCGAAGGAAAAACTGGCGACCAGTGGCATCACGCAGCCGGAAGTCCTTCACCGTCGAGGCGCGTTTTTCGAAACAATTACCGAACTCAAGGAGCAGGCGGAACTGATTGTGATGGGTAAACGCGGTGAGCATCACCATGCCGCGCCTGACCATCCTGGCTCCAACCTTGAGCCTGTGGCACGCGTTATCCATAAGCCGTTGCTGGTTGCCAGCCTGGAAACAACGCCAGTCAAGAGATTTCTGATCACCTATGATGGCAGCCCCTCCGCGAATAGAGCGGTGGCGTATGTGGCCAGCAATGTACTGCTCAAAGGCCTGGAGTGTCACCTGCTGACAGTGAGCAAGGCCACACAGCAAGCGCAAGAAATGATGAAACAGGCAAAAGATAAACTGCAAGCCGCTGGCATGAATATTCGCTCCGAACTCAGGCAGGGCACATCAGTGGAGACTATCGTATCTGAATATATTAGCGCGCATAACATCGACCTGCTGGTCACCGGTAGCTATAGCCATTCAAAAATACACAGCCTGATACTGGGCCCTGAATCCGTGACCTCCTGATTCCTGACACAATACTGTTTCTCAACAAGCATGAGACATTGACATCCTCTCCACCCTGAAGGACGGGGCTTGCCGCGCAAGGGGGCAAGAAAGCGGTGAAATGTATCAACAGCTGGGCCGCCGACTGAAGCTTGAGTCGGCGGCCCCCGTATCAACCCATACTCTCGATCACGACCGGCACCGACGGCAGGTTCCGTCGCACAAAAGTTCAGATACAACAATGACACTGTCACAGCGAGGATCCGGGCACCGAACCCGACACGATGTCGTTTAAATCAGGCGTCGGATTTGCTGTCTCTCCGGGCACTTTCCATAGCATTTTTTGCTAATGTGATAGAACAACTTTGGCAAGGACGCTATGCCCATGAACCCCGTTAATCATTCGCCATCCTCCTCCGGCTCACCCCCAACAACGGTGCAGACAGAAAGGGAGAACCTCTCAGCGGACAAGGCAACCAGATCAATTCCGGACGCGACCCCACTCCTGGCAGGCACACCACTTGGCACAAGGTTGCAAATGCGTGGACTGAAAGCCGTTAAAATGGCGTTTGTGCATCCCAAAGCAACCTTTGATCTGGCCTTTGGCCGGTTAGCCACAATGCGGGAGACAAATCCTGCCAAGTACCTTGAAGAGCTCAACGACCTGTCCACGTCCAGCAAAAACCGCCAGTTTGTCCTGCAGGAAGGACAGCTGTTAAAACAAAACCATTCTGATCTGAAACGCCCAATCGAAGAACAGCAACGAACCGCCGCCGCTGTATGGCTTGAACATATTTGTGAGGAAACTTCTCCGGAAGACTTGCCAGACCGCCTGACAGCATTCTCAGAATGCACACGTGATCTCAACATTCCCCGTGTTATGGTTGACCGCCATTCCGAATTTGGCGCTAGCCTGTTAGCACTCTCGCGACAGATTGCACGACACACAGATGATTATTCTTTAGACCAATTCAGAAGCTTACAGGAAGCTTTTCACGACATAGCGTCCATAATCGAAAAAGGACAAAGTACAGATCAAACAACGCTCCCCAGATATTTGAGTAAGACACTCGATCGACTGGACGCTCAGGTCTATAAAATGGAAGAGCCCATTCGTGAAATATATATGGACGCCACAAACGTACGAATACGAAATGCCGCCAGTTCAGAATTGAGCGAAGATGATGGGGCTACCTCCCCCATGCATTTCACAAGTGATCTGAGCACCATTGACGAAGAGATATCCGCTGAGTCTGTGGAAGAGTTACTAACAACTGTTCGGAAAGATCCCGATAACGAAGAAGCCTGGAGCATCTACGACGAAGTAGCTGACAGCCTCAGCAAGGAAGAGCAACGGCGCTTCCTCACCCTGGCGTTAGACAATAATCCTGAACGCACAGAGGCGTCAGTCCGACTGGAATTGCTGGATTTGGTGGTGCAAGAACGCCCGAATCCTTAAAAAACAAGGAAGACAGGCAAGGGGATGCCACCATCAGCCATGCAATCAAGAAACTGACCGGAGGATAGTTGTCTGGTCCCGAACGATTGCATGGACTTGAAATGAATACTTCAGCCCCTTGTCCAGGCCGTTCCCAGGCGGACTATGGCGCAGGCGGACTCAACGGGATTCGTTGCTCTGGCAGACCGCCAGAGCTCAGCGGAACAGCCATAACAGCCAGCACCTGTTCTTTGTCAGCCATTCGTGCTTCGTCATTGCCTCTCTCAGCCTGAAGGCACCTTCCAACGTTTTCCCTGCTGACGCCGACGCCGAAAAAAATCCGACAGCAACTGCGAACAATCCTGCGCCAGCACCCCCGAAACCACCTGCACCCTATGGTTGAGCCCCTCCTGCTCCAGCACCCGGGCCCGGCTGGCCACAGCACCGGCCCTGGGCTCGCTGGCACCATACACCAGCCGCTTGATGCGACTATGAACCAGAGCTCCGGCACACATACAGCAAGGCTCGAGGGTCACATACAGATCACAATCGACCAGCCGGTAATTGGCGCGCGCCCTGGCCGCAGCGCGCAGCGCCAGAATTTCCGCGTGGGCGCTGGGGTCCGTGCGACTGACCGGACTGTTGTACCCCCAACCCAGCAGCTCCCCCTGGCAGACCACCAGAGCACCCACCGGCACCTCATCCAGAGCGGCCGCCAGCCGGGCCAGCTCCAGTGCCTTGCCCATCCAGCGGGCATCTTCCTCCGGCTCAGACAACAAACGCACCCGACTCACAGAAGTTCCAGCACTCCGGTCAAATGAGGACGTCCGCTCGCAGAACACAGCAGGAACCGGACCTCAGCCTCTTCCAGCGGCGTATGGCTGAACTCCACCTGGCCCGGCAGAAACGCCGGCGTTTTGAAGCGGACATCAACGGCCAGCGGCACCGGTCCCGTCTGCTCCATCAGGGCGGCCAGACAGCGTGCCTTCGACCAGAGACCGTGCGCTATGGGGCGTCTGAAACCAAACAGCCGGGCCGTGAGCGGCCACATGTGAATCGGATTTCGATCCCCCGACACGCGTGCGTAGCGGCGTCCCAGATCGGCGGGCAGCTTCCAGCTTTGCAGCACCTGCCAGTGCTGCACAGGCTGTTGTGGCTTCTTGCCACCAGATTCCGGAGTCGCCCGCCGGCTCAGATTGGTGCTTGTTCCCTCCCAGACCAACTCACCATCGGCTTGTATCCGGGTCTCTATGTCAAATTCAAGACCGGCCTTCTGCTCACGAGCACTGCCCAATGTACACTCAATGTGCAGCAGCGCACCCTTTTCGACCGGGCGGTACTGACGAAAACTGTTGCGTATATGGATCAACCCCATGGGCCGAAGCGGCATGGCAGGATCAACAAGAAGCTGCATATGCAAGGGAAAGGCCATCACCTGCGGCCAGCTGGGCGGAAGATAACGGCTTGCCGCAAAATGGCAGATCTGCTCGTAACGCCTGACAGCCGACAGCTCCGGGCGCACACCGGGGACACAGACGCCCAACTGCGGCAAAGTCCCCGAATGTTCTTTTTTGACAGCTGCCCGACCATACAAGGCCAGCAGGGAAGGCACACCGGAAAGAACCAATGTCTGCGTATCAGTCATGTGCTGTTCCTTATAGGGGAAAGGTGCATGGGAGAAAGGTGCAGGATCATACCACCTGTCCCGGACGAGTGCCCGGCCAGTCTGGCGGCGATCTGCTGTATCACCCCCGGTCGCAACTAACCCACAGTCGTGTTGTCAAACACACATGGTCCTGTATCCCCCCCGGAAACAGAACCGACAGAGGACAACAGATCACCATCGAGGAGCCCAGGAGTCCAGGCATGCCGACCTTGCAGACCGCCCCCCGCTCGCCCCATCCCGCGCTGTGCCGCACGGGCACACGCCGACCGCAACCCGGCTCGCCCCGGCCTGCAACAACAGCGAAGTCACAGCTGGCACCGCGCCTTGCCACCCCGGGGCGCACGCCTGCCACGCCCATCGCAGTAGCCAGCACCAGGATGCCAGACGAAGAAACAACACCTGTTACGGGCAGGCTGCAACAGTCTGACACAGCTATTTCAGCGGCTGATCTGGCACCGGTCCAGGCCCTGCCCCCTGAAATCCTGTACCAGATATTTCTCTATCTGCCGCTCTCCAGCCTCAACAGCTGCGCCCTGGTCTGCCACAGCTGGTACGCCAGTCTGCCCCCTGTCAGAATGCGGCTGCCTGCCTGGCTCAACAGCCTGTCCCACAGCCAGCACCCCGAATTCCTGCAGCTGGCAGACGGCTACAGCAGTCGCACACGCCCCTGGCTGGCCAGCCAGCGCTGCCCAGGGCTCCCCCTGCTGGACCGCCAGCACCAGGAGCTGTTACGCCTGCAGGAACGGCTGCAACAGTGTCAGCAGGCACCGCAACAGGTGCAGCGCCTGCGGTACCAGGTCCTGCGGGCACGCTGCCTGTTGTCCGGGCTCATTCGCTACAGCCTGTACCAGCACATGCTCCAGACACCACAGCTGACCTTGCAGCCTGCCCGCATCAGTCAACCCGCCGGCCAGTCGGTGAGTGAGTTCACATTCAGCCGGTGCGGTCGCTGGCTGGCCTCAAGCTACAGCACTGAGGCCACCGGCCCTGCGTTTTTCCGCATTCATGCCTTGCGGGGCACCTGCTGGAAAGAAGAAACGCTGATTCCCCCACCCGACAAGCCGGTGGCAAGCCGCGAATTCAGCCAGACGACATCAACCCTGTTCTTCAGCGCGCACGGCAGTGACCTGGCCACCTGGCACAAACAAATGGGCACAGAAAACTGGAAACGCGTCCAGCTGTACAGCATCAAAAAAGACTACGAGATCAAACGCATCATTCCCATGGTATCTGGTGATCTGATCGCAATGTGCAGGGGCGTGCAGGCGCCAGTGAACAGAATGGTACTGATCTTTCGCCCCTCACCTGACGGGCAGGGCTGGGAGCCGCCGATGCCGCACTTCTACACAACCCGCTGCATAGTGACACCCATGCCCTGTCACAACCTGCTGGCCATAGGAATCGCCAAACTGCCCCGGATGTCCATTTATTACAGCAATCAGGTGCACATCTGGCACCGGAAACCGGTACCAGGCGGGTCGGCCGTCTGGAGCTGTCAGGTATCTGTCCTGCGTGCGCGCCTGATCCCGGTAGCATCCCTGCGTTTCAGTCTGGACGCACGCCATCTGCTGGCACTGCTGTCCGACGGCCAGGTATTGCTGTCGACTCTGGACAGCCAGTACCAACTGCAGGAGCAAGTGAGAATATCCTCCTGTATAGATCCGCACATCGACCAGCTGCACCTGCAGGCCCCCTTTCATCACGACAGCAAACAGTTTGCACTGCCACGCAGTCTGCGCAACATCCAGTTATGGCATCAGAACCAGAGCGACCACTGGCGCGCCGGGGAAACACTCGAGGTGCCATCCTCGCCTGATGACAGTCCTGACGAAAAGCTGCTCGGGGTTGCCTGGTCCAGCGACGGACGACTTCTTGCGCAACGCACTTCCCGACAAGTGAACATTTGGTGCCGGAATCAGACCGGCCATTGGCAACACCAGGTGCAGCGCAAGAATCATGATGCCAATGCGCCCGCACCGAACCTGATGCTGCTGCATGTGCAAGGCGCGGTATGCACCCAGGCCGCCGACCCCCTGCTTCGGCTCTGCATGCACGGGGCAGCCGAAAATGGACAAATTGTCACAAAAAGCGACATGCCCTTCGCGCTGCCACTGACAAGCAGTACAACAGACGGGCTGTCGCTGACAGCAGGCTTCAGCGATGAACCCTTTTCTCTGCGGCTGGGTGGCCCGCCACGCGATACAAACCCTCAAGCTGCACTCCAGCCACCCTGAGCGGACATCGGGCTTTGCAGGGGAGCCAGCGGCCCGCCCGGCTGTCCGTGAGCCACCCCCCTGCCATAGAGAAACGCTATTCCCATGGCCATGGAACCCTGGCCGGACGCCAGCCGGCACGGAGGAACAAACGACCCGCCAGGCTGTCTACCAGCCAGATCCCGTGCATAAGAAAAGGTATCCCTATGGCCATGCCTCCGGTGGGTCTGATGAACCCGCCAGCCCCACCCACCGCAACACAAGAGCCCAGCCCCCTGCCAGAGCCGGTCGCCTTTGGGCGTGAGATCGCAGCCGCACGGGAGCAGCGCGGCCAGCCGGAGCCTGACCAACCGCAAGTGACCGCATCCCCACCGCAGGCCGGCGTCTCCTCCCATACCGCTGACCGCCTGCCACCCACCTGGTCCCACCTGCCCCCCGAGCTGCTGCAGCAGCTATTGCTCTACCTGCCGCTCTCCAGCCTCAACAGCTGCGCCCTGGTCTGCCGTCACTGGTACGCCAACCTGCCCGCCATCAGAATGCAACTGGCCCGGTGGCTCAGCAGCATCCCCTACCCGCAGCAATCGGCTTTACTGCTGCCACTGGCAGACGGTTATAGCAGTCGCTCCCGACCCTGGCTGGCCAGGCATCACTACCGGCTGCTCCCCCTGCTGGACCGCCAGTACGCAGAGCTGTTACGGCTGCGCAAGCAGCTCCGGTCGTGCCAGCGCGGATCGCCACAACAACAGACATGCCTGAGGGACGAGCACAGGGCACGCACCCTGCTGTCCGGACTCATTCGCTACAGCCTGCACCATCAAATGATCCAGATCGAACAGCTGACTCTGCAGCCCATAGGCATCAGGCAAACGCATAGACAGCCCATGTCCACTTTTCACCAAAGCTTCTGTGGTCGCTGGCTGGCTGCGCACTACGACATTGAAGACAGAGGTCCTCAGTTAAGCATCCACGCCTTGCGTGCGGGCTGCTGGAAGGAAGAGCGCCTGGTGCCCCGCCCAGCCACCCCCTTGATCGACTACCAGTTCAGCATAAGTTCTGCAAACCGGCTGGTGAGCGCACATCCTGATCATATCTGCAGCTGGGATAGGCAAGAGGGTACAGACATCTGGCAAGGAAGGCGCCTGCAGAGCGCACACAAAGGCTACCAATTCGTACAGATCATGCCCATGGCATCTGGTGACCTGCTGACCCTGTCCCGGGCCTTGCGCGGCGCGGCAAGCCTGCTGCAGATCCTGCCTCCATCGTCTGACGGCGCAGGCCAGGCACAACCCCTGTCCCACTTCTACACAGCTGGTTACCTCATGCGACCCAAGCGGGTGGCCAATCTGCTGGCTTTGGCCATGCTGCATCCGCAATCTTGCCCCGGCGGCATCCAGATACACGTCTGGTACCGGATACCGCTATCAGGCAGGACAAGCCCGTGGAGCTGCCAGGTATCTACCATCAAAGCCCACCATAAGCAGGTGACCGCATTGAGCTTCAGCCCGGACGGACGCCAGCTGTTGATCCTTCTGTCCGACGGACAAGTGTGCCTGTCTACCCTGAATGCACAGCACGAACTGCAGGAACAGATGACGCTGCGCTCCTGTCTTGACCGGCACGCCAACGGCCATACCCTGCAAAACCTGTTTCAAAGCAACAACGGCGAACAACTCGCACTGCCCCTTGGCCTGCACCAGATCCAGTTGTGGCACCGGGATGAGAATGACCGATGGCAAGCCGGACAAACAGTGGAAGTGCCCCCGGATCCCGCTGATGTCCCTGGCGAACGGCTGCTCAAGCTTTATTTGCTCAACCAGGGATCCCTTCTTGTCAGACACACGACCAGGCAAGTGAACATCTGGCATTTGAACAACCTTGGGCACTGGCAGCCACAGGTGCAGCGCAAGACGCGGGCTGGTGCGCCTGCACCCTGTGTTTTTGTGAACGAGCTTGCTGGTGTTATATGCACAAAGGCGGACGACCCGGGCCCCAGACTCTGGATTCATGGGACAGATCAGAATGGACGACTGATCAAAAAAGCCGACAGGATCTTTCGTGCGTCGCTGCCAAAGAATGTCGCCTGTCCAGACGGGCTGTTGCTGGTGACCGGTTCCAGGCGGGCGCAAGTCATGCAGCAGCTGGTCGGCCTGCCAACCGACGCCGGGGCACCACGGGGACTGTCAGCCTGACCGGATCCCGGACCACACAGGGAAACAATCGGCCTGCCCGGTTGTCTGAGGGGCAAGCCCCCTCTACTGAGAAAAGGTATCCCCATGGCCATGCCCCCAAGGGCGCTGACGAAACAGCCAGCCCCACCCACCGCA
>MPMQ01000078.1 GCA_002238585.1 Kistimonas sp. bin40
ATCGCCTGACGTTCACCGGCGAGGGCACCCAACTGATACTGGCCTTTTGCGACCAACGCGGGCAAGACAGGGACAGCTGGCTGCTCAGCCTGCCGCTTGTGCCTGACAACGACAGCCAGCAGCAGGATCAGGATCAGGATCAGGCCGCATCATAGACCATGGGCGGCTGTACCACAGCCTCCGCTACCTTTGTGATTTTGTGTTGTCACAGAGTCTGTTGAAACATGCCGGACACACAGGCACAGAGCAGTGCAGAGCCCCTGCCCTGGGTCGCGGTCAGCTGGATGGAAAACAGCGATATCACGCAGAAGATGCGGTTTGCCTTTGCCCCGGATGGTTACCACTGCGCTACAGCCATGGGTGCCGGGGGGGATGTGCGTGTGCAGGGCCCCGCGCCGGCCGAGCCGGGCGGGCGGGACAGGGACTATGTGACCAAGCTGGAATTTGCAGCGGGACGTCCCGTAGAACAGCTGCTGTTCGCGCCGGATGCCACCCGACTGCTGGTGTCCTGCGCTGGGCCTCAGTCCTCACAGCCGGGTTATACAACCTGCTTGCGCCTTCTCGCACCCCGGACAGAGCGGAACAGCTGAAAAGCCATACCCGCCCGCATGGCGCTGCGCTGAACTTCGCACATTGGCTGCGGCCTACAGGTACGGATCAACCGAACCTGGAGACCGCCCAGTGAGCATGCCCGTTACGACAACAACGACAGCCACCAACAGGATCAAGCTCAGGCCGCATCATAGACCATGGGCGGCTGTACCACAGCCTCCGCTACCTTTGTGATTTTGTGTTGTCACAGAGTCTGTTGAAACATGCCGGACACACAGGCACAGAGCAGTGCAAACAGCCCTTGCTCCTGCCTGCCACCAGCATCTGCACAGCAGCTCCGGGAGGGCCAGTCCGGGAATATGAGGACAGATGTGCGGGGATCACACTGAACTTTCTGCGCTGAGAACCCCTCAAACGAAGGAAACCCATCTGGAGCTACCTCAATGAACAAGCCCGTTATATCCGGTGCCCGGCCGTCAGGCTCGCCATCGCGGAACGCGCCAGCTGAACCCATGCTCACGGAAGGCGAAGCCCGGCGCGTCGGGCAGCCCGGAGACAGCGCATCCCGGCATGGCCACCGGCTCGCCGCTGCAAGGCTTACTACCTCATTGGAGCAGGCAGCGGCAGTGCGTCTGCCCGGCCCGGATATCTCCTGCTGGTCGGATCATCTGCTGGAGCTGTTCCTGTGTTATCTGCATCCCGTCGGTCTGGCGCGTGCGGCTCGGGTGTGCCGACGTTGGTACCAGGCGGCCAGTCATCGCAGCCTCCAGGTCCACTGTTTTATGCAAAGCTACCCGGCGGCGCAGCGACGGCGGCTCAGCCAAGCCTTGCACACAGCCACACTGCTCCAGTCGCTGCGGCTGCCAGGCAAGACTATGACACCCGGTTCACCACAAAAAACACAACCAGAATGGCTGGTCGAACAGGAGCACTCACCGCAGCGTCTTTTCTTCACGCTGGTCAAACACTGGCTGCATGCACGCCAGCTCGCTTTCGACAGCTCAGACACCTGCATCAGGAGTATCGGACGTTCCTGCAATGAGGAGCTCTACAGCCCGGATGGCAACTACCTGGTGATACGCCATTCGTGCAGTTCCAGACAGTGGCGTGAGTCCCTCAGTGTATGGAGCCATGAGGGAGTTGGGCTGCGTCAGCTGGCGTGCACTCATACCCCCTCATTGCCCCTCTGCCACGGCATGAGGTTCAGTGCAGACAGCCGCCGGTTGCTGGCAGTGGACATCCAGGGGCAGCTCCACAGCTGGCAGCAGGAAGCCGACAGCAGCTGGCGCGCCCTGGCCTCAGGCCGCCTGAGCCCTGCGCGGGTGGAAGGGGCCCGATTCAGCCCGGATGCCCGCTGCCTTGTCATACAGACGGGAGGGAACCTGCTGGTTTTCGCGGAAGACGATGCGCAACAATGGGAACAAAGCTACAGCTTCCCATTGAACACAATTCCGCTGCCGTTCGACTTCGCGGCCACGTCTTCTGCTGAGTTTGTGCAGTTCAGTGCTGACAGCCATCACTTTCTCTTCGTGAACACCGGACAGGCCTTTATTTTTGACCACTGTGGTGCCAGCTGGCAGACAGCTGGCATCGGCGATGTCGAGGGCGGCAGTGTAGAAACGGCCATACTGGACGCCCAGGGCTCATGGATTGCGGTGGCCTTGCGCGACAAGCGACAGGCCTGGATGATACCGCCCCACCATAAATCGCTCACAGCCAAACTCTGGCATTGCTCCAGAGAGAAGGGGTGGCACTGTAT
The DNA here is from genome assembly GCA_002238585.1 of Kistimonas sp. bin40. Taxonomy (GTDB): domain Bacteria; phylum Pseudomonadota; class Gammaproteobacteria; order Pseudomonadales; family Endozoicomonadaceae; genus Sansalvadorimonas. The sequence goes on from MPMQ01000078.1 coordinate 2,312, forward strand.
CGACAGCAGAACCTGCGTCAGCGCGCTTATGTACCAATACCCTATGGCCTTCAGTCCTGACAGCCGCCAGCTGGCCTTTCCCGACCAGTGGAGCAACGGGGATGTGTGTGTCTGCGTACTGTCGCTGGCGCACACCGGGCACTGCAAACTGGCCGCCTGGCTGACGCCAGGACCTGGGGCTGCTATCGAAAGCCCGGATTATCCCTATGGCATTACCGCCCTGCACTACAGTGCCAACGGCCACTACCTGGCTGCGATGACACGGGCCGGCATACAACTCTGGCAGTTTGGACAACAAAAGCACGGCAGTGCAGCGCCCCTGCCCTGGGTCGCGGTCAGCTGGATGGAAAACGGCGATATCACGCGGGAGATGCGGTTTGCCTTTTCCCCGGATGGTTACCACTGCGCTACAGCCATGGGTGAAGGGGGGCATGTGCGTGTACAGGGCCCCGGGCCGGACCGGGACTATGTGACCAAACTGGAATTTGCAGCAGGGCGTCTCGTGGAACAGCTGCTGTTCGCGCCGGATGCCACCCGACTGCTGGTGTCCTGCGCAGGCCCTCAGTACACACGCCCGGGTTATACAACCTGCTTGCGCCTTCTCGCACCCCGGACAGAGCCGGACAGCTGACAAACCATAGCCGCCCGCGTGGCACTGCGCTGTGCTGAACTTCCTGCGTTGGCTGCGGTCTCCAGGTACGGACCAACCGAACCAGGAGACTGACCAATGAGCATGCCCATTACGACAACAACGCCAACGACAACAACGACAACGACGGCGACGGCGACGGCGACAACACCATCGCGCTTACTGGAACCCCAACCCGGACACACAGCGACCGCTTTCGGTCATGCAGTGGCGGGGGGCCGGCCGGAAGAAACGGTGCCCACAGACAAGACGCTGGACAGGTCTGTAGCCCTGCCGCAGCCCAGCCAGGATATTTCCCACTGGCAAGCACCGCAACTGGAGCTGATACTACAGCACCTCAAGCCTGCCGACCTGGAGCATGCCGGACGCGTATGCCGCCGGTGGCACCAGACTGCCAGTGCCCCGTCACTGCAAGCACGCAGCTTTATACAGAGCTACCCGATGCGCCACCGGCAACGGCTGGAACGCGCCATGGATGCCAGGCTGGTGCCGCAGCTGCTGGCACGCTGGGGAGAACAGCTGCCAGCCGGTTCCGCATCCCGCGCCGAGCGCGACTGGCTGCTGACCGGGCGCAACAGTTCCTGGCAAGGGCTGTTTCATGCGCTGGCGCAACAAATGCTGCATGCCCCGCATATTTTTGGCGAGCAGGATCACAGCCTTGTTCCCCGCGTGCGTTGGAATAAGCACTCGTCACACAACAGCCCCTGCCACTGGAGCCCGGACGGTGCCTGGCTGGCGGTGTCCCATCGGCTCCCTCCAGATCAGCCTCCAGATCAGGCCGAACCCTTGAGCCTGTGGCAGCCGCACCTGACCGGCGCGCGCGAGGCCAGACTTTGTCATGCCGGGATGGCCTCCAACAGCTTCCACCAGTGCGCCTTCAGTGAAGACGGCCGTCGACTGCTGGCGATGGAAAAAGAAGGATACCTGCAGACATGGCTGTTGCAGCCCGACGACAGCTGGCAGCTCTCTGACAGGATCGGGCTCTGTGCCGGACAGGTGAACATGTGCTGGTTCAGTCCGGATGCCCGCTGCCTGGCCCTGGCAAAAGATGAAGCCGTACTGCTGTTTCAGGAGCTGGAAACCGGAACATGGCAGCAGATGTGCGCCCATAACTGTCACAGCAAGGACGACCTGAAAGAGGCTGATCGGTGGACAATCATGTGGCAGCAGAGCGGGTGCATGCAGTTCAGTGATGACAGCCGGCATTTCCTGTATCTATGGGGGCATAACGCTTTCGTTTTTGATAAATGCGGCAACCGCTGGGAGGCACAACGCCTCACTGACGCCTTCAAACGCCTCACTGACGCCTACTTCAACGGCGTATACGGAGCGGGACGGCTGTCCCCCCAGGCCAGCACCCCCTGGCTGGCACTGATAGCCTACCCCCGGCGCTTCGGTTTGCTGCCGATTCCTGCCCAGTTGCAACTCTGGCGTTACACAGAAGAACAAAGCTGGACCGTCCACACCATCTGCGCCCTCGCGCGAAGCCATCTCAAACGGCAGGTGGTGACATTCAGCCCTGATGGTCAGCAACTGGCACTCCGTAACCGGCTGCGCAACGGTGATCTGCGCCTGCGCGTATACAGGTTGACCCGCAGCGAAGATGACGAAGAATGGCAGCTGGCGACCCGACTGCGGCCCGGGACTGGTCTCGGAAAAGATTTCGAGCTCACAGATATCACTGACCTGAGGTTCAGTGCTGATGGTGGATACCTTGCTGCCACCGTCGAAAACAGGGGCGTGCAACTCTGGCAAGCTGATGACACTGCGTTATGGGTTCCGGTGGCCTGGATTGAGACTCCCGCCGCCGACTCCCCTGTGACCTGTGCCCTGGCACCCGATGGCCGTCACTGTGCCCTGGCCATGGGCGAGGAAGGGGTTGTCAGCATCCAGGGACCCCTGCCAGGACGCGGTTATGTGAGCAAAATGCGCCTGAGGCTGGGTGCTCCCGTGTTCGACATCCAGTTCTCGCCGGATGGCAGTCGGCTGCTGCTGCTGACCTCTGACACGCAAAATGGCGGCCATTGTTTGCGTTTTCTCCAGCTGACACCCACAACGCGCCCGACAAGTGCTGGGGGACCTGAGTCAGAAGAAGCCTGCGCGGACACAGGACTCTGTGAACGCCCCCCCAGTCCTGATGCCAGCGACGCAAAGCAAAAACTCAAGAACGCACCATGAGCCTGCCCGTTATACCCGCTCCCCCCCCAGTGCCGCGCTGGCCTGCGCCTGCGCCTACTGCGACCGCTTTCAATCATGCCGTAGCGGTATCAAAGACGCAGGCCGCGGCACTGACCAAGGCGTCGGGCACGGCGGAGGCACCACGAGGATCACAAGGGCCTGGCTGTGATTTATCACGCTGGCCGGTGGAACTCCTGGGGCATGTACTGCGCTATCTGGATCCTTTCGATTTGATACGCGTCAGTGGCGTATGCCGTCACTGGCGCCATGTCGCCAGTGACCCCAGGCTGCAGGCGTATTGTTTCCGACAGGCGGCCGAGCCTGTCGTACAGGCCTGGCCGCCGCACCACCGGGAGCGACTGCAACAGGCACTCACGCAAGGCCCTGGCCGCCAGCGGCTGGCGCTCTGGTACGAGCAACTGGTCCATCGGCTGGGGGACGGGCCTGAGCTGGCGCGCCGCTTGCTGGATCAGGACTTGCCCCCACAGGCACTGTTTTACAGCCTGACGCAACAAATGCTGCACGCCCGCAGCATCCTCTTCCATTTCGATCGTTTCACCTACCTGGAGCACTGGTGGACCGGCCAGTGGGCCAGCCAGCGCGAGCATTGGAGCCACAGTGGTGAGCACTGGACCTACGACAGCGAGGATGGCGATGACTGGCTCCACAATGGAGGCATCTGTGGCGCCCCCGCCCCTGACAGGCCTGAGCCAGTGCCCTTCAGCCCGGACGCCAACTACCTGGTGCTGCACGGTCAGCGTGGCAACGACAATGACCTGCTCGGGCATGAAGTCTGGTGGCGTGGCAGCCAGACGCTCTGCAAAACAGCACAATTGATGCTTCTTCATGACGATGTTGCCCTCAATGGTGTCACCTTCAGCGCAGACAACCGCAAGCTGTTGATCGTAGAGCGTTCAGGACGGTTGAAAATATATGGGCGATCAACCATCCCTCCCCGGAGAAGTGTGGCGCCATCCGGGATGTTCCGCCTGTGTCGCACCCTGGTGACGGCCGTCAAATTCAGTCCGGATGCTTCCTGCCTGGCCTTGCAGACCGGTCGCAACATCCATCTTTTTACAGTTCCTGTCACCATGGACGACGAACTGGGCGAAGAGGATATGAACGACGAAGACTGGCCCCCCAGCATCACCCGGCGATGGACCAGCCGGGAACCGCCTGGAGACCAGAAAGCCTGCGAGCCGCATGCCATGCAATTCAGTGCTGACAGTCAGCGTTTTCTGTTTGTCAAAGAGGCTTGTTTCATTTTCAGCTACCAGCAGGGCAACTGGCAGTGGCGGGGGGGGTGGGGGCCCCGCCTTTCACGCCCCCGCCCTCGTGGTGTTTTGGGGGTTGCTCGGCCATCCCGATCTGCCACGCCCTGACTTCATTGGTTCTGCGGTGCTGACCGCGCGGGGAAACGCGATTGCACTCGCCTGCACCCCCCAATCTGAGCCCGCGACGCCACGGCCGTACCACATCATGGAGGTGTGGCATTTTACTGAGGATCGGTACTGGCACTGCAGCCTCCTCCGGCACCGCCCTGACACCGGGCGCAAATTACCCCTGGCGTTCAGTCCTGACGGCCAGCAGCTGGTGTTTACGGACCGCTTCGAGACGGGCGAGACGGGCGTAACCGTCATGTCCTGTCACCGCGACGCTCACTGGAAGCCATGCGCGCGCTTGCGCTGCCACCCCGACCTGCAGGGAGCCTGCCAGGATACGGCGATCCTCAACCTCACCTACAGTGGCCAAGGGCGCTATCTGGCGGCTATTGGCCAGCCAGGAATACAGCTGTGGCAGTATGCCGCCGGCCTGTGGACGGAGGTACGCTGGATTGAAAACCCGCGTGGCATGAGTCCCCGGACCGATCCCCTGTTTGTGTTTTCTCCGGATGGCAACCACTGTGCGCTGTCCACCGGGCGGCGGCAAACTGTCCGTATTTACGGGCCCGGGCCTGATGGACATTACCGGAGAAAAATGCAGTTCAAAGACGTTCATCACATCTATCGACTGCAGTTTTCGCCTGATGGTCTCAATCTGCTCGTTTCCTTTTCATACGCTGAATGGATGCAAAAGTGGGAGCGCCATGCCATGCACATATTACGCCTTGAACCGGCCAGGCCCCTGCAAACTCTGGTGTCATCGCCAACAAACGCTTCCTGAACTGGCGCGCACTCTTGTACACGGAATGCACGGATGCTCCCCGTCTTCTGCATACTGACGCCGGAGGGCTGTCACTGTGCCCTGCCCATGAACAAGCAGGGGAGCTATCGGCCTTCGCGGCTGCCGGTCGCACCAGGCTCTCTTCTTCAAATCCTCCCGACACCGGGTGTTCCCCTGTTCCCTGGCCCGCTCTCGCCCAATGGCGGTCGGCAGCTTCGACTGACACCCAACGAACGCCACGGCAAGCACCGCTTGCACTGTCAGCAGTCTGACGCCGACAACGCACTGACTCTGACCGGGCATCTGACGCCGTGCCTGACACAAAAGATACCTGCGCTGACACTGAACTCTGCCAGAGTGCCGCTGTCCATACAGCAACGACTGGAGGAAAACCGGGGACGACACGCATGAGCCTGCCCGTTATACCGACTGGCGCACCAGAGTCGCGCTTGTCTGCATCCTCACCCGCACTCACTGCCGCCGCTTTCGGTCATGCGGCAAGGGTGTCACAGCCGCAAGGGACAGCGGCGACTGAAGCATCGGGCACAGCTTGTCCCCCACAACTGCCTGGACAGGATTTGTCGCGCTGGCCGGCGGAGCTTCTGGAGCAGATTCTGGGCTATCTGGATCCCTTCGACCTGGTGCGCGCCAGTGGCGTCTGCCGTCACTGGTTCCAGGTGGCCCGTGCCCCCAGATTGCAGGCGCACTGTTTCAAGCATGCAGCTGACCGGCTCGCACAGACCTGGCCGCCACACTGCCGGCAGCCGTTGCAACAGGCACTCACGCAAGGCCCGGGCCGCCAGCGGCTGGCGCTCTGGTGCGACGACCTGGGCCGTCATCTGGCGCTCGGCCCGGCGATGACAAGCCTCGTGACCGGCCAGAACTGGTCTTCACCGATGTTGTTTTACGCTCTGGTGCAACAAATGCTGCAGGCCCGGAGCCTCCAGTGGCGTTTCGACCCTGTTTACTGTCACGCAGACCACTGGCACTACGGCAACATGCGTGGTGCTCCCGCTCCCGGGACGACAGAGCCAGTCCTCTACAGCCCGGACAGCAACCATCTGGTACTGCGCCACGAAACGCCTGACTACACCAATGCCCTGTGGGGGCTTCGTATCTGGCGCCATAGCAGCGACGGGCTCTACATGACAGGTGGCTGTACGCTGAGCGCCGCTCCTCTCCCCCATGGCGTCACCTTCAGCGCCGACAGCCAGCAGCTGTTGGCCGTGGAATGCCTGGGACGAATGAGGACATGGACCTGGACCGACCAGCCTCCTGAACCGCCCCCCCCGAGCCATTGGCAACCATCAGGCACGAGCCGCCTGTGCCATGCCCGGGTGACGGCAGTGAAATTCAGTCCAGATGCTTCGTGCCTGGCCTTGCAAAGCCATGGCAACATTCAACTTTTCACAGTTCCTGCCAACGCAGATGCCGGCCAATGGCAAGCCTGCGTCACCCGGCAATGGTGCTCACCCGCGCTCAGCCAGATGCAGATGCGCGAGCCGGATGTCATGCAATTCAGTGCTGACAGCCGCCACTTTTTATTTGTGAACACGAACTGTTTCATTTTCGGCTGCCACGCAGGCCGCTGGCAATGCCAGAGACTCTGGCAACAGGATCGCTGTTACCTCATCGATTCTGCGGTGCTGAGCGCGCAGGGCGACTGGCTTGCGCTGGCCTCAATCCCCCAGACTGATCCCTCTGCCCCACAGCCGCAGCACAACATAGAGCTGTGGCAGCGTACGCAGGACCGGCAGTGGCGTTTCAGTCAGCTCCTGCACTGTTCTGACACCTGGCACAAGTTAGCCCTGGCGTTCAGCCCGGACGGTCAGCAGCTGGTGTTTCCCGACAACTTCAAGACGGGAAAGCCTGGCGTGACTGTCATGTCCCGCCGCAGCGGTGCTGACTGGAAACCTGGCGCCAGATTGCACTGCCACCCGAGCCTGCAGGAGTCCTCCTGCGACACGGAGATCTTCCGCCTCGCCTACAGTGCCCAGGGACGTTACCTGGCGGCCAGCACCTATGCGGGAATACAGCTGTGGCAGTATGACGCCGGCCTGTGGACAAGTGTCACCTGGATTGACAACAGCGGTTGCACGCTTCCCTTGACGGATCCGCTGTTGGTGTTTGCTCCGGATGGCAACCACTGTGCGGCATCCACCGGAACGCGGGAAACGGTCAGCATTTACGGGCCCGGTCCTGATGGAAACTACCGGAAAAAAATGCAGTTCAGCGATGGCCATACCCTCTATCAACTGCAGTTTGCGCCTGGCGGACTCCATCTGCTCGTGTCCTTCTTATGGCATGAAGGTGTGACCGAGCGCCATGGCATGCACATACTGCGTCTTGAGCCCGACAAGACCTCGCCAGCTGTGATGCCCTCGACAATAACAACAATGTCCTGAACGGGTGCTGAACCTTGTGCACAGGCAGCAGTCCGTAACTGTCAGTGAACCGAGAACGGCAAACCCGACCTATGAGCCTGCCTGTTGCGCCCGTCACAAGAGCGGCATCAAACTCCCCGGAGCCTCAACCCGTAGCAACCGCCTTCGGCCATGCAGTGATGGTGCCAGGGAGGCAGGAAACAGCCTCGCTTGCCGCTCCCGGTGACCAGTCTGGCGCGTCTGTCGCCATGCAGCACCCCGGTCAGGACCTCTCCTGCTGGCCTGCGCCACTGCTGGAACTGGTGCTGGGTTATCTGGGACCTGCCGACCTGGCGCGTGCCGGGCGCGTCTGCCGTCAATGGTACCAGGTGGCTTCCAACCCGCTATTGCAGGCACGCAGTCTGGTACAGAGCTACCCGAGACGCCACCAGAAGCGGTTGCAACAGGCCATGAAGAACCGTCTGGCACCGCAGCTGCTGCGACACTGGGGCGAGCAGCTACCACCGGGCTGTGCAGCACGCGCCGAACGGGAGCGGCTGCTGGCCGGGAGCACCCCATCCTGGAAGCGCCTGTTCCATGCCCAGACGCAACAGCTGCGCGATGCAGAACGCATCCTGGTCAGTCTCGATCCCACCTGTATCCACGACTGCACCATGCTGGGCCTGGATACGCTCTGGAGCCCGGACGGGACCCATCTGGGCCTGTGCAATATGCTACAGCCGGATTGCTTCGAAATCAGTCTGCTGCAGCAGCACCTGACCGGCATGCAACCGGCACAACTCTGTCCCCCTGCTTGCGAGCCTGGCCCTTGCCATAGCCTGACATTCAGTGAGGACAGCTCCCAACTGCTGGTGGTGACAGAAGACGGCTGCCTGATGACATGGCACCGTCTTGATGATCGCTGGCAGATCGCCACCAACACCCGGCTGTGTACAGGGGAGGTGCACGAATCCGTGTTCAGCCCGGATGCCCGCTGCCTGGCCCTGGCAATGGATGGCTCTGTGCTGCTGTTCCATGAAGTGGAGACAGGGGTATGGCAGCAGGCCCAGGCCCAGCGATGCCTCGAGTTCACCGACGAGGAGACAATAGATTTTTACGTCAGAATGAGTGTCATGCAGTTCGGTGATGACAGCCGCCACTTCCTGTATGGGTTTGGTGACAAGGTCTTCATTTTTGATTGCCGTGACAACCACTGGCGGGCACAGCAGATCGCAGAGCGCCGCCACGAGACCCACTATGTGTCGGGTCGGTTCTCCCCCGGCTGTGACTGGCTGGCAATGACCTCAATCAACCCGGGCCGCGATATCCCGACGCAAACCCATGATCACAGCCTCGAACTTTGGCGCTACACACAAGGAGCGGGCTGGACCTTCGTCAGCAGCAGGCTCTTCGCCGGACTGGAGCTGCGTCCTGACGTGGTATTCGCGCCTGATGGTCAGCAACTGGCGTTTCCTGACCTGCTGGACGATGGAACACGGGGCCTGACAGTGCTGTCACTGGCGCGCGCCCACGGCTGGCAGCTGGCGGCAAGACTGCAGTTTGGCTCAGACACCGGGCCGATGACGCTGCTCAATCATATCGAGAGCCTCAGTTACAGTGCCCATGGCCAATACCTTGCCGCCACCGCCCGGCAGGGCGTGCAGCTGTGGCACAGGGGCACGACAGCAGCATGGACCCCTCTGGGCTGGATTGAGTCCTTTCCTGCCGAGCCCCCCATCGAGTTCGTTTTCGCTCCGGATGGCTATCATTGCGCAGTGTCCATGGGCGAGCTGGGGACCCTCAGCATTCATGGCCCGCTCCCGGGTGGGGGCTACGGCACCAAAGTGGTTCTGACTCTGGGTTTCCCCTTGTTCCAGATGCTGTTCTCCCCGGATGGTCAGCGGCTGACCCTGCTGGGTGCTGATGACCAGAGTGACGGCGGTTGCCTGTGCTTTGTGCAGCTGACACCCGCGCTGGACAGGCATCCGGATGACCTGCTGCCCGCCATGGCGACTGAAGCCGACGATTCCCACCTTGATGCGGAACCTTGTGCTCTGCCTCCGGTCGAATATGCAACACCAGCTGAAAAAAGAAACGAGTCGCCCTCGCCATGAGCTTTCCCATTACACCCACCCCCAGGTCACCGGCCTGCTCTCCCGCGCCCTCGGGCAGGGACAGGCGGTCCGCCTTTGGTCATAGCCTGGCGGCAGTAGAGGTGGAAGACGCGACCGCAACGACAGCCCGCATCAGGGAGCCGGATACGGCTGTCGCCCTGCGCCAGCCTGGACGGGATATTGGTCGCTGGCCTGCACATCTGCTGGAGCTGGTGCTGTGCCAGCTGGAGCTCGCTGACCTGGACCGCGCCGCCAGGACCTGCCGGTATTGGTACCAGATCGCGCGCCAGCGCAGGCTGCAGCTGTGCAGTTTTACCAGGAGCTATCCACCTTTCTTCTGGCACCAACTGCAACAGACACTGGACACTGGCCTCATGCGTGAACGACTGGTGTGCAGTGCACAGCCAGTTTCCGGGGCGGCACACCAGGAAAAGCAGGAAGAGATGGCCAGCCAATACCGGCACTATCTGTCAAAACAAGACGTTTTCTATGCTTTGACACAACGCATGCTGCGTACCAATCGTATTTATCTCGATGACGGTGACCTCAGAATCCCCTGTGACCACACTCTGCCTTTTGGCAGACAAGGCTACAGCCCGGATGGGCGGCATTTTGTCACCTGGGATCCCGATCGCCCTCAGGACAGTCCTTCTCCCGCCATGAGTGTCTGGCGGCACGACAGCACCGGCACCGGCCGGACATGGCTGCGCCTTTCTGACGGCGATCGTACCTTCTATGGAAACAGCTTCAGCCAGGACAGTCGCCAGTTGTTGGCCGTCACCAGCCGGGGGCATCTACAAATATGGCGGTTACAGGCCGATGGCAGCTGGCAGCCATCCCCTGACGTAGAGCTATGCCGCACGGCTGTTGACATGGTGGCCTTCAGTCCTGATGGACGCAGGCTGGCCCTGAAAAGCAAAGCCTGGCTGTTTTTGTATGGCGAGACAGCACCCGGTGTGTGGCACGGATACTGTAGTCTGCGGTGGACGAGCGCCCTGGATTCAGACACAACAGTCACTATTGATCCTGACACCATGCTGTTCAGTGACGACAGCCGCCATTTCCTGTTTGTCAACACCGGGATCGCCTGTGTTGTTGACTGTCATGGTGCCAGCTGGCAAGCGCAGCAGCTCCGAAGAGCCCCCGATTCCTGCTACGCAAGGGGTCAGCTGTCGCCGCACGGAAGCTGGCTGGCCATCCCCGGAAATCCCAACCTCTCTCCGGAAACAAGGCATCCCCTCGAGTTATGGCGTCACCATCAGCACAACGGAAGCTGGCACTTTGTCAGTGAATACATCTGGGCAAATCCCGGGTTCGGCTGTCGGATGATGTTCAGTAGTGATGGCCAGCAGCTGGCCCTGGCCGACCGGCTTGAGAACGACAATGTATGCGTATCAGTACTGTCTTTGACGCAGCAGGGCGACTGGGTGCGCCGCAGCAGACTGCAGTTCGGAACGGGCTTCGCGCAGGGCATAACGGGCTGCGCGCACGACCTTCTGGGCGGTGCCATCTACGAGATCAGCTTCAGCAGCAATGGCCACTACCTTGCTGCGACGGCCGCAGGCGGTGTCCAGCTGTGGCAATGCCGCGCGGGTTCATGGGCCCCGCTGGCATGGATAGAAAACCGCGTTTGTGATGATGAAAGGATGGATCCTTGCTGCGTGTTTTCTCCTGATGGCTACCATTGTGCCGTCTCGATAGTGCAGCGCGGCCGGACCACTATCAGTATTTATGGACCTGGACCTGATGGACACTTCCTCACCAAAGGAGAAAGCGAGCTGGACGGCAAGGTCCATAGCATGATGTTCTCACCGGAAGGAACCCGACTGCTGCTGGCCTGCGATCGCCGCCCTCATGGCCGGGAATCGTACGCACGCGTTCTGCGTCTTGATCCACTGGAAAAGACAGCAACAACCGACTGACAGAGCGCGGCATCCGGAAGGAAGAAGCCCAGTGTCTGTAATCGGTGCTGGTACAGCCTTGTTGAACCCTGTCCACTGGCGAGTGTCCAACCTGATTCCACCAGAAAAGAAAGAACAGGAACGCCAGATTATGAGCCTCCCCATCAGCCCCCCCACAGAGCCAGTGCCCTGTTGTCTGGCGCTCGGCTCCCAACACTCAGCGGCCGCCTTCGGTTATGGCATCGCTGTGCCCATGACACAAGAATCAACCCCGACGACAGCGCCCACTGCTCAGCCGGGCGTGTCTGTCGCCATGCCGCCGCAATGCGGACAGGATCTCGGCTGCTGGCCTGCATATCTGCTGGAGAAAGTGCTATCCCATCTCAACCTCTCAGACCTGGGCCGCGCAGCCGGGACCTGCCGGCATTGGTACCCGATTGCAAGACAGCGCAGCTTGCAACTGCGCTGTCTTGCAAATGCTTATCCTGCTCACTTCCGGCACCACCTGGAACAGACACTGGATGCAGACCTCTTGCGTGAACGGCTGGCGCTCTACAAAAAACAACCGCCTGGACAGGAACAGAGCGAGGAGCAAGCAGGGATGGCCGGGCATTTTTTTTCAAAACAAGCGCTTTTCCATACTCTGACACTACGCATGCTGCAGACCGACCGTACTCATGTCGATGATGGCGCCCCCAACATCCCCAGGCGTAGCTTCGTGGCTGTTGCAAATGACAAACCTGCTTACAGCCCGGATGGTCGCCATTTTATGATTCGGGACGCGCGTCGAGCCCAGGACACTGAAACCATGAGTGTCTGGCGGCACGACAACACCGGCCTCCACAGGACAATTGTTCCCCTCGGTGATGACCCTCGTCTCTTCAGCGAGGCGCGCTTCAGCCAGGACAGTCGTCAGTTGCTGGCTGTCACCCAGATGGGACAGCTGCAGATAGGGTTATTGCAGCCCGATGGCGGTTGGCTGCCAGCTCCTGACATAGATCTGTGCCACACCAAAGTTGACATGGTGGTCTTCAGTCCCGATGTGCGCTGGCTGGCCCTGAAGACCGGCGCCCGGCTGCTGTTGTATGGCGAGACAGCACCCAGTGTATGGCACGGATGCTCCAGCCTGCGATGGGCAAGCGATCAGGCTCCCGACACAATGCGCAGCTCTCGTCCCCAGACCATGCAGTTCAGTGACGACAGCCGCCACTTCGTTTTTGTAGCCTTCGGGACTGGGACTGCCTGGGTTTTTGACCGCCATGGCGCCGCCAACTGGAAGACACAACGCATTACCAGGGGGCTCCTCTCCCACTGTTGGGAAGGTCTGCTGTCGCCGCACGGAAGCTGGCTTGCCATCGCAGTATGTCA
>MPMQ01000079.1 GCA_002238585.1 Kistimonas sp. bin40
AGTCGGTGCTGCTCAATTCCACAACGGACTTGCCCTTGAGTAATGAGACGCATCCTTTCCGTGGAACACTCAAGGGCACCGTTGACACCAGCCTCCGGATTGATCTCAACGAAAGCGCAGGCCGTAACCTACATGTATTTGGGGGGCTGGCCAATGCCAGCGTTGATCTGTCAGTCGAGAACAGTCGTCTGATCAACAACAATGGCGGCGTCGCCTTGTTCGGAGGTTCCACCGATAACAGTACCCTGACACTGCAGGTGAGCGACAGCGCGTTGGAAGCCCAGGGGGGCAGTCATGCCGCTTTGGTGGAAAAGCTGGGAGACAATAACGAAATTACCCTGAGGATGCGCGATAGCAACATCACTGTGTCAGGATCTTCTACCGGTGGGGAGCCACTGGTGGCGGGCCCTGTCGCGCAGACTTTGGGACGCAACAACAGCCTGCATGTCTACAACAGCAGTGGCAACCGGGTGATGGCGCAGGGCGAGGGGCAGCAGGCGCCGGTGGTGGCGAGTCTGGGGTGGGGTCATCTGGATTTCAGGAATTGTTCCCATGCCAATAGTTTTGGTGATTGTCCTGTGGACTTTGCCAGTCCTGATGATTGGCTGGATCAGTCGAATCTTGCCGACAATCATGTTCGGGCCAAAGTGGCGGGACAGGGTGAACGCGCTCATGCCAGTCTGGCGGGCAGCTACGGGCAGAAAGACTGGCACGGCGTTCATCGGTTGGAACAAAAGAGGGTAACAGGGAACAGGATTGAAGCCCTGATTCCTGAGTCAGGTGCCGGGCTGGGGTTGGCGTCCCTGGGACTGGTGCATGATTTGAAAAACATCAGCTATCCAGATTCAAATCCACCTTGTCCTCCGTGTGTTCACATAAACACAAACAATGGCGCTGAGTTTCAGATTCGCCAGCAGGCGTGCGGCAACAACACTGTGACGGGGAGTGTTCGCGACACTGTTGCGGTAGACAGGCCCGTAGCCAGTTTGTCAGTAACTACCGATCACTCATTGTCTGTAACTGCCGATCACTCACACAATCCGACCGATCACTCACCAGCTCCGATGGGCACTGACTTTGCCGTCAACAATCGCCTCTGGGTTGTGCAAAAAAACCTGAGCGAGAATCAGCTGGTTGTTGCGGGGGAGGGGGCGGGTGGCAACAGCTCCAAAGCTCTTGTTGGCTCTTTTGAGACCAAAACTGGAGAACCTGCCCTTATCAACTGTCCCGAGCCTTCCCGTGAAGATTTGCCCTACGTGGCTTTGTTTTTGTTCTCCGGTGGAGACCGCAGGCTGCCCATTTCTGCAGAAAATGATGCCGTTCTTGAGTATCCCAGTCACGCCAAGTGTAATCATAACAGCCTGATCGATGAGGCAGCCTACAGTTTTGGCGACAACGCAGCTGGCCTGGACCATGATTGCCTGCGTAATCCAGACAAATGTGAAAGCAGCGACTTCGATCACGTCGCAAGAGTACGGGTTATCGAAAGCAGCACCCATCGCGATGGCTGGGAACAGGTGCACAAGGCATTTTGCGAGACAGTGCCGCGTCTGTTTGACGGGAAGGACAGGGATGCCGGGAACATCTGCCGATGTTCTGCGCAAAGCTCCTGCCCCCATGGAACAGACACATCCTGTCACAACCCGGGAGAGGTGTTTCACAGTCTGGTGCCAGCGGAACGCAATGATAAGAGGTGGCTGCTCGTGACCCGGCAAACCTGGCCGACCGGGTCGGAGGGGAATCGTTCGTCCACCGACCTGCTCCGGGTGGAGTCTTTTCATCCACCAATGGGGACGGATGGACTGCCGCGCCTGGGTACGCCCACACCCAACAGTGTGGCAGGGGACCGGTTATACAAATACAACGGTACTCGTGTAGTACCTGAAGCCGGCGGGAGGGTCATGGCGCATGCTTCCTTTTATGAGCTCCATCATCTTTACCAGGCTGCTGACCAGGAGCGGATCCAACTGACGTGGATTTCCTTTCAGCGGCCTTTATCCCATCCTGGCGGTCTTTGCTTCCATGAAGCTGGTACCCGTATTCTTCCAGCGGGAACACAACTCATGCTGCTGTCAACGAGGGACGGGCACCTCGAGCTGCTGGGGGAGGTAGAGGTAGATGTATGGACTCGAAACAGCACGCATGATGCCACTGTCGATGTGGAACGTTGGACTTCGCCCGGGGTCGAGCCGCAAGGGATTCACCAGAAGAGGAGTTATGTCCTGGCGCAAGAGGGCGAGCCTCCTCCTCTAGCCCTTGCCTTGTCTCCCTCCATACACACGCATTGGTTGTATAGCCTGCACAGACGGGATGGAGTGAATGCTGAGGACAGTGCTGGGCCGCAAGAATTCCAGATCCGGCGCTGGGATATATCCCAGAACAATGCAACGCTTGATACGAGCTGGGAGGTGAAATGCCTGCAGGCTGAGGTAGACCCTCTGGCTCCCGGTCGGCTGATTGTCAGCGACAACGGTGCCAACGCGGAGTCGGTGCAGCTGGTGCCGGATACGGGCTTGCCTTTTGGCGACCTGGCCTTCCTGCCACGGGTGCCTGAAGGAGGAGGCTGCCTGACGTGGGAGACGCAGCTTTTGCCATCTGTGACGCGCTGTAGCCCTCGTCCCACCAGTACTTCAACCGCTGCCGCGCGTTCTGGAGTGCCTTCTTCTGCAACGACGACGGACAGCGAGACCCTCAGTGCAATCACAGCAGAACAGCCTTCTCAAACAGTGCTGGTTTTCAAGACAAGGGTCAGCCCATCTCCCACTGCTTCGCCTGGAATAGCCGCTGTTACGCAGGGCCCTTCCCCTGATATGACGGCGGCTGGGGCGGCTGGGGCGTCTGGTGCGGCAGCCAGTAGCCTTGTGGTGCTGGTGCCCGTCGCGGGTGGCGCGTTGGTTGGCACCGCTTTGGCGTATAAGTTCTGCTACAAGAAAAAGACTTCCGCTCCCACCGATGAGATGGCACTGGATGTTTTTGAGTCAGAACCGGAAGACGGCATGGATACCGGTGTCTCTGAGGCTGGCGGCAGTCCGGGGGAGTTCGAGGGGGCTTCGCATGCCGGGAAGTGAACCTGTCCGTTGCCTTTCCTGCCGGAGGCTACAGGGTTTCCTGACGACAGTGGGGCTCTGTCACAATGCCGGCCGGCCTCCTGAAAGAAAGCGAATCTGGCCGAAAAAGCGCCTTTGAGGCGGTGTATTTTCTTCAGGCCTTCCTTGCCTGGGGAAGAAGTGGGAAGGCACCGGATGTGAATATCCCGTCACATGTCTTCTTCTGATCAAGGGGGAATATCCCGGGTGAGGTCGGTGCCTGTGGTGCGCTGCGAGGGACCTGTCGCTTGGTGGGGCTGCCCCTGTGGCCTGGATGTGGTGCTGCGGCGGAGGTGAACTCATGACAAACGTAAAACGTAGAAGCTGGTGGGTCCGGATCCTTGTTGCGCTCTGTGTTCTTATGCCCCCCCCTTCTCTGGCTGCCTGGTCGGGCTTTCCTCCGCTTGCCAACCCCTGTAACGAGAGCGAGTTTCTGGCCGGTTGCCGCTCTGGCCACTTGCCGGTAGTGCGCTCGTTTCTGGAGACGCAGGGTTTTGATCCTGACAGCGAATGGACCTGTGGCTGTACGGGGCAGTCTGTGCACGGACTTTTGCTGGCAGCCCAGAATGGCCATACGGCAGTTGTACAGGCCCTCGTTGCTGCCGGGGCGAATCTGGACAAGGCTGATTCCCGCGGTGTGACACCCCTTCTGGCTGCAGTTTTCAATGAGCATGTCCCTGTCGTGCAGGTTCTGGTAGCAGGAGGCGCGGCGGTGACCCTGGGGGAGGGTGCGAATCCGAGCCCACTTATGATAGCGGTATGCAAAAATGCGGTGCCGATGGTATCGGCCCTTCTGTTTGATGCCCGGACGAAAAAGAAAGAGGCCAGGACAGGGATAGACAGCCCGGATCAGTTGGGTATTTTTCCGCTGACCATGGCCGCTGCCATGGGAGCAGATGAGCTGGTGGCTCTCCTGCTCAAGGCCGGTGCGGATCCGCAGGCGACGCATAGTGAGGCCTGGAAGACACCCCTGTGCGTGGCGGCGGCATCGGGGCATGCCGGCGTCGTTGACAAGCTGCTGGCGGCTGGGGTCAGACCTTTCGCGCAGGGACCTGTAACAGCCGTGACGCCGCTGGCACTGGCCGCCAGTGCCGGGCATGCGTCTGTTACCCGGTCTCTTGCGCGGGCCGGCGCTTGTGCTGGCGGCCGGGGGGTGCAGGCTTTGACGGTGGCCTCTTTCGGTGGTTACAGCGAGGTGGTTGACATCTTGCTTGAGGCTGGCGTTGCGCCGAATGTTCTCTACCGGGGGATGACGCCCTTGATGGCGGCGGCTTCCCAGGGTTGTGAGCAGGTGGTCAACAGACTGATTCGGGAAGGTGCCGATCCGAACTGGCAGTGGGAGGAAGTGACCTCACCTCTCTTTATGGCTGCCAATATCGGTGCCACGGAGGTGGTGCGGGCTTTGTTGCAGGCAGGTGCCCGGTCGGACGGTGTATTCAGTGGGCTCACGCCGCTCTTTGCTGCGCTGCTGGGCAGGCACCATGGGGCCCAGCAACTGCTGGTAGAAAGTCAGGACATTGATCTGTGTCGGTCCTGCTATGGCGTGTCACCTTTGATTGTGGCGCAGGTTATGGGCAGTCACGCGGCGGTTGTTCGTGCCCTTAAGCGTGCTGATGCTCTTCGTTTTCCGCACCGGCAGTTGGCGCGGCGACTGCCTGACCAGGTTGACGGGGGGGTGCCGCCGCTCTCGGTGCTGGCCGAGGCCCGTTTGCCGCGCTTTGAATCAGGGCAGGGGCTCTCGTCCCTCCAGCCTTTTATGCTTCCCTCCTCTGGAGAAGGCGGGCGGGGCTGGGGGGATAGTGGTTGTGCTGCCAGTCCTTCGCTGGGGCTACCCAATGGTGAAGTGCCGGAGTAAGGGTGCTTGCCGGGCTGGTGTGGGAGAAAAAGCACAGGCGGAGCCCGCCGGTCATGCCATGGGAATGTCTGGCGTGGCAGGTATTTTGATCTGCAACCTTACCGCCGTGTGCTTGTGGGAGCGGTGCAGGTTGCGCAGAGGGTACTGGAGGAGGGAGGGCAGCAGCCGTGCAAGGCGACAGTGGTGCCGGTGGTTGCGGGGGAGTCAGTGGCGTGGAGCTGTGCGTTCCGGGTGGGGGCCTTGTGTTGTCGCCCCTGGCTTCATCTCTGGTTGGATTTTCTCTGTTTGCGTCTTCCCAGGTTTCGGTTGCTCAGATTCCGCCCCCTGTTATAGCCGCCTGCTCTGTGGAGCCTGTTTGCTGCTAATGACAGGGCCTGTCCGGGAGGGCCGCAAGCTCCCGGGATGCTGATGTGTAGCGGCCCGGGTTTTCAGGGAGCGTCCTGGCTCCAGACACTTCCCTGTCGCAGAGTGGCAGCAAGGACAAAGGGCCGGGCATTGACCTGGGATGAGCAAGGGTGCAGCTTGGTTCGGGCTTGTAGCTGTGTACGAACGCCATGAACGGTTGTCGCTTGTCTATCCCGCCGAGTGTGGCAGGGCATCCGGCTTGCCGGACGCTGGTGTTGTCGCAGGAGGGCAAGGTGGTGAGGAAGGCGGGAGTCAAAGGCTTGTACATCAGGATCCTTGTGACACTGTGCGCTTTTGAGGCTCTCCCCTCTCTGGCGGGCTGGTCGGGGGAGCCGCCGCTGGAAAACCCTTACAACGAACACGAGTTTCTTGCGGCCTGTCGCACGGGGCATCTTCCCGCGGTGCAATTTTTTCTGGATCAGCCAGAGTTCGCGCCCGACGGCCAGTGGCTCAGTGGGCTGTCCGGGCATTTGGTGCATGGGCTTTTCCTGGCCGCCCAGAACGGTCATCTGTCTTCTGTGCAGGCCCTGATTGCCGCCGATGTGAACCTGGACAAAACCGTTGACACGGGGGTGACACCTCTTTTGATGGCGGTTTGTCGTGGACATGTCGCTGTCGTACAAGCCCTGGCTGAGGCCGGTGCTGATGTGAATCGGAGCAGTGGTCTGGGCCTGAGGCCGCTTATGATGGCGATAGTGCGCAACAGGCCGGACATGGTGCGTGCTCTTCTGAAAGGGGGGGCAAGGGTAAACGACGCCGAACGAGACCGATACGGTATGTCGCCGCTGATCATGGCCGTCAGTATGGGTGCTGAGGAAACGGTTGATCTCCTGTTGGCAGCCCATGCCGATCCTGACGCCTGCGGCATGTACACATGGCAAACGCCCCTTTGTATTGCGGCGGCCCGGGGATACGCGGGTCTGGTTGACAAGCTGCTGGTCGCTGGTGCCAGCGCCCGTCCGGTCCGGGAGCTGGGAGTGCCAAGGTTGAGCCCTTTGGTGCTGGCGGCGAGTGCAGGTCATGCGGCTGTTGTTGATTCTCTTGTCAAGGCGGGAGCCTGTACCTGTGACAGCCAGGGTCCGGCTTTGACAGTGGCTTCTTACCTTGGGCACAAGGATGTTGTGGATGTGCTGCTGGATGCCGGGGTTTGTCCGAACGTCGAGGACAGGTGGATGACGCCTCTTGTGGCGGCTGCGTCTCAGGGGCATGTGCAGATTGTGGAAACCTTGATTGAGCAAGGGGCGGAGACGGACGCTGAGTTGCTGGATGGGACTACGCCTCTTTTCGTGGCTGCCAGTGCTGGCACTGCACCAGTGGTGCGGCGATTGCTGCAAACAGGCGTCCGGACAGACAAAGGAGCCAGTGGACTGACGCCGCTGTTTGCGGCATTGCTGGGCAGGCACCATGACGCCCAGCAGGTGCTGGTGGAAAGTGAGCCGGTGGACCTGTGCCAGCCTTGTCATGGTGTGGCCCCTGTGACCCTGGCGCGGATTATGCGCAGCAGGGTGGAGGTTGTTCGTGCCCTTGAGCGCGCTTTTGCTGTTGCGCCGTCCCGGCGGGTGCCGGTGAATCTGGCTCCAGGCAGAGGAGTACGCAGGCCCGCTTCGTCGACGGAAGCGAGAGTTTCAGACACTGGGCTGCGCCAGCAGGAACTGTTCTGGCAGCCTGTTTTCTTCCCTGTTGCTGGAATGGCAGGAGTGGGGAGCGATGAGGGATGCGTGCCATTGTGGTAGCCAGATCTGGTGGTGTTGTTCTGGAGCATCCGGTGTATCCGCAGTAGTGGCTGAGACAGGGACTGGCTGAGGCACAGAGTGAGAGCCCTGCCAATGCCGCAGGATGACGCCTTTGTGGAGAACGGGAGGGTTGTGGTCGTGCGGTGCCCCGGGCCATCCAGGCAGGTCTCTTCTGTCTTTTCTTTTTCTTCTTTTTTCTCTTCTTTATCAAGTCGTTCAGGCGCCATGACACCCTGAGGTTTTGCATTGCCTCGCGAACCTGTTGATCTGTACTACACTCCTTCGGCCTTTTCATTACAGTTTTCATTACAGATTGGTGCGGGTCATGTGTCCGGGTGGCTGGAGTTGTCGAGTCGGCATGGTGTTGCTGGCGGCGGCGTTGTGGGTCTGCGGACAGCCCGGTCATGCTGGCGACAGGGTGATGACGAACGGGTCTTTGGCTCCTGCTCCTGGCTGTGTCCGGGGGGCCTGTCGCCCTGGCCCCGGCGCGGGGGCACGGTTGCAGGGAGCCTTCCTGCAGACAGCGGCCCTGTCGGTGGCGCTGGGACCCGGCAGCGCACAGGCGCAGCAGCTGCGCAAGTCGGGGCTGCGGGCTCAATCCCGAAGCCGTCGTGCCCGGCTTCCTTCCTGGTACAGGCGGGCCCAGGTGGCGGAAATGCGGAGCCAGGCCATGCCCGCTCCCCAGCTCGCAGCTTCGGTGCCGGCGCGGGCCCGTGCGCGGGTGCGGGAGCCGGCTGTTCCTGCCGCCGGTGACCGGTCACAGGGACGCGAGTTTGTGCGCCAGGGGCGGGCGTCTTCTTCTCTTGCAGCGGCTGCGGATTCGGCACCTGAACCGGCACCTGCGCGCGTACGCAGTGCGGTGACGCGTGCGGAAACACGTGGGGCACGGCATCGCCGTTTGATTCAGGAATCGCTTGAGGAGCTGGATGGCGAGATGGAGATGGATTGGGAGGCGGAGGCCCGGGAGCCGCGCGATGTGCCGTCCCGACCCATGCCTGATCCCTCTGCAACACCCTTGGGCAGCACAAATTTCACCAGTGCCATCAAGGCTGATCCGTCCGGAAACTACGAGCTGGTCGAGCCGGTGACGCTGACCACCACCACGGACTTGCCCTTGAGTAACGCGAGTCATCCTTTCCGGGGGACCTTGAGGGGGCGGGGCAGCAACAGTCTTGAGGTTTATCTGACTAAGACTAACCAGACTAACCATACGGGCGGTGACCTGCATCTGTTTGAAGGTCTGGCCAATGCCACCATTGACTTGTCTGTGAAAGACAGTCATCTGGTCAATACAAGGGGCAGCGTGGCACTGTTTGGTGGTTCTACGGAGGACAGTTCTTTGGCCCTGCGGGTGAGCCATAGCACCTTGCTGGCATATAGGGGCAGTCATGCGGCTTTGGTGGAGAAGCTTGGGGCGAACAACAATCTTGATGTGACCTTGAGCGATAGCCGTGTCCTTGTGTCAGAGCCCTCTGTCGGACAGGGCCCACTGGTAGCGGGCCCTGTAGCGCATACTGTTGGCCAGAACAACAGCATGCATGTGCACGACAGTGACGGTAACTGGGTGCACGCTCTGTCGTGGAAGGACGGGCAGCACTCGCCGGTGGTGGCGAGTCTGGGATGGGGGCAGCTGAATTTCAACAGCAGCACACGTGATTCAGAGGGGTCTGGGTTTGGGTCTGGTGTGGCACCTGATATCGATTTTAACCGCCTTGATGATCGGCTGGAGCAGTCAAATCTCACCAATAATAATGTGCAGGCCAGAGTCGCAAATAATAATGTGCAGGCCAGAGTCGCAGGAGTGGGAGGGCATGCGCATGCCAGTTTGGCAGGTAGCTACGGGCAGCGAGAAAGGCATGGTGTGCACCGGTTGGAACAGCGGGAGATTATGGGAAACAATGTCACCGCTGAAGTTCAACAGAATGTCACCGCTGAAGTTCAACAGCATGAATCTGCTGTCGGGTTAGGGCTGGCGTCCCTGGGGCTGGTGCATGATTTGAGAGATGCAGTGCATTCGAAAGGTGGGGATGCAGCTGTTTTTCAGATTCGGCAGAAGGGGTGTAGCGGCAACAATGTGACCGGAGCCGCCAAAGGACGCACAGAAGGAGACCAGCCGGTAGTGGTAGCCAGCCTGGCACTGACTACAGATCACTCAACGATGCCGGAGGACGCATTCGGTCATTTCTGGATCGTACAAAACAACCTGAGCAATAACAGCTTGAATGCTGTAGGGGATGCCGGGCGTGGCAAGGCTGTTCTGGTTGGCTCTGCAGAGCTTCCTGCTGACATCCGCCACTGCACCAATGCGGAGCCTTACCCGCACCTTGCCTTGTTTTTGTTTTCCGGTGGAGAGTCTGGGCTTCCTCTTTCTATAGCGAACGACTCTGTCCTGCGGTACCCCAGCGAAGACCGGTGCGAGCGTTCGAGCGTTATTGATGAAGCCGCCTACAGTTTTGCGTGTAACACGACTGAGCAGGACTGCGCTTGCCTGCGTGATCCTGGCCAGTGTCCGGGGATGAAGACGCATGGAATACAGGTCATAGCCAAGAGTACCGATGCCACCGGTTGGAAGAAGGTGAACAAGGCCTTTTGTGAGACGGTGCCAGCTTTGTTTGGCGAGGACCCGCTGTGTCGTAGCAGGCAGTCCTGTCATAACCCGGGAGAAAAATTCCACAGTCTGCTGCCAGCGGGAGACGGCGAATGGCTGCTGGTGACGCGGCAAACCTGGCCTGATGGGTCAGCGGGGAACAGCGCGTCCACGGATCTGTTTCGACTGTTGTCGTTCCGTCCGCAGTCAGGGCAGCCTCCAGGCTTGAGAGGCCGTGGGCTTACAGCGCACTGCAAATCGGAAGGGCAAGTGTACACTGGTACCCGCGTGGTGCCGGACAATGGCGGTCGGGTCATGGCGCTGGCTTCCGGTGAGTTCGGTGAGTCCGGTGAGTCCGGTGAGCATCTTTTTCATGTTTATCAGGCAAGGGATGCGAGCACCCAGTCCCCTCTGCGCTGGACCGTTTTTTCACGCAATGCAACTGAAGGTTGTGAGCACGCTTTCGAGGTTGTTGAGTCTGTACCCGCCGGTGGACAGCTGATGCTGCTGTCGGGGTCGGAGGATGGAACCTCCGGCATTGATGTATGGACGCGAAATAGTACGCACAATGGCACTGTTGAGCGTTGGGCACTGTCTGACCCGGAGGCACCACGCAGGAGCTATGTGCTGGCGCTAGAGGGTGAGTCTCCCCCGCTCGCCCTGGCGTATAACGACACCTGGTTGTACAGCTTGCACGGGAAGGAAATCGATGACGGAGACGTAGCCGGGTGGAAGGACTTTCGTATCCAGCGCCTGAGGTTGTCTGATCAAACCGCCATGCCTGATAGCGAGTGGAGGTGCGTTCGCGCTCAATCCCAGGCTCCCGGTCGGTTGGTGGTCGGCGACGCCGGTGTGCAATGGGTGCCGGAAGATGGCCTGCCGTTCGAGGGTTCAGCCGTCCTGCCTCAGGTTCCACAAGAGGGAGGTTGCCTGGAATGGGTTACGCAGTCTTTGGCTCCTGTGACAGTGTGCAGTTCCAGGACGAGCCCTGCGGCAAGGGTCTCCACCAGCACCGGGGAGCAGGACGCTTCGGCGGCAACGAGCCACGTAACAGCCAGTGCAACCAGTGGTGCGGGGGCCGGCTCAACGATTGTACTTGTTACATCACAGAGCAGTCCGTCTGAGCTGGCTGCTTCTTCAACGGCGATGAGCAGCCAGACAGACAGTGCGATCAGTAGCGCAGGGGCCAGCTCAACGGTTGTGCTGTTCACATCACCGACCCGTCTGCCAGAGCCTTCGTCTGAGCTGGCTTCTTCTTCAACGGCGATAAACAGCCAGACAGACAGTGCGATCAGTAGCTCGGGAGCCACCTCAACGGTTGTGCTGTTCAGGTCACCGACCCGTCTGCCAGAGCCTTCGTCTGAGCTGGCTTCTTCTTCGACGGCGATGAACAGCCAGACAGACAGCGCGACCAGTAGCTCGGGGGCCAGCTCAACGGTTATGTTGTTCAGGTCACCGACCCGTCTGCCAGAGCCTTCGTCTGAACTAGCTTCTTCTTCGACGGCGATGAACAGTGAGACAAGCGGCGACACCAGTGCGGTCCAGCCTTCGTCAACGATGTCGATTCTCATTGTGCAGCCGACATCCTCCGCTGCTGCAATAGCCAACCTGGCGGACGTTTCTTCTTCCTCGTTGTCAACACCTGCGGGTTTGCCAGGCGGTACCGATGCTGAAGTGAATGCGGGTGCTGTGGTCGGCGGTGTTGTTACAGGCGCGGTAGTGATTCCTGTCGCTTGTATTGCGCTGGGAACGGCGGTTTGTCTGTATAAGACTGGGGCCTGTAACAAGGGCAAGAAGCAGGCAACCCGGGCGGATGTGGAGCTGGAGCCGGTGGTCGAAGGCATGGACATGGATGTTGATGGTGTGACAGAGAGGGAGGGGGCGGACGAAAGCACAGCTTGACTCAACTGGGTGCAGGTTCCTGGTCTGACCCAGTGCGCGGCAAGCCCCGTCCTTCAGGGTGGGGAAGGATAGCGTGGACGGCGCAGCCGTCCCTTCTGGTTTTCAGTGCGGCGTTTTCGGCTGTTCAATAGACTGGCGAACAATGGAGATGGGTGCACCACCACGGGATGAAGCGAAGTAGGAGGGGGACCAGAGCACGCCCTTGCCCGTAGCGTTTCTGAATATCCGGACGCTCTTTGCGCAACAGGCGGCTGGAGTCACCCTTGAGGCTGTTCACCAGATTCGATATGGCAACCCTTGGAGGCTACAACAGCTGAACCTGATCATCCTCGTTTTAAGGGCGGGTCACGCCCGGCTCGCCTGTGAAGTGAGCGGTGAGGTAATGCCGCCAGCAGCAGGAACCCGCCGAGGCGACTCACTCATGGGCTGCAGCCTGAAGTGGCTGCAGCCTGAAGTGGATGCAGCCTGAAGCTGTCACCTGTGAGCGCCGCAGGAATCCCCGTCCTTCAGGACGGGGAGGACGGTCAAGTTGTTTCCAGCTGCCGGGCCAAAGTGTAGAAGCGTTGGGCCAGTGCCAGCAGCTTGTCTCGTTCAGCCTCTCCTCTGCCATCATGGACTGCCTGGTCCCCGTCGTCGCTGTTGCCCAGCTGTTGCGCTTTTGCCTCAATACCCTGGGCCAGATGACGGGTCTCCCGATTCAGAAGGTCCTGGCTTGCCGCGCTCAGTTCTTCCCGGGTCGGTAACTCCCGCCCTGTCCTGATTCGGATCAGGGTCCTGGCATCCTGCTCCACAGCATGAGCTCCGAGAAATTGCTCAACGGCCGCGGCAGGGCTATTGCCACTGGCCTGATCCAGACGCGCCTGTATCCCGTCGGCTCTTGCGGCAACCGCCTCGATCGAGTTGGCATTGAGAAACAGCTTGTCAATACAAGCCTGTGCGCGATCGGCTGCGGCCTGGTCCCTGAACGCCTCCTGGTGCCCAGGCCGCATTTTTTGAATCAACAGCTCTTCCAGCTGATCACCTGTTGTGATGATCGTCTGGGTGTGGAGGGCCAGACTTCTGGCTTTGGCGGGATTGGCGTGCTCAAAATAGCTCTGAAGCTGTCCTGACAGCTGTGTGTGTAATTGTTGCAATGCCATACCATCGTATTGTTTGATCTCTTTCTTCAGGCTGGCAGTCACACCGCTGGCCTCGAACTCCTGAGGCGTTATAGCAAAGTCATTGCGCTCGCATTGCTGGAGGCGCATCAGTACCGCGCAGGGAGCCTCCAGCATCAAAAGATTCTTGATAAAGTTGGCCTGGTCGTTGACATAAGGGCTGTCCCGGAACGCATCGGAGAACATCCTTTGCTGCATCAGTGTGTTGGGAAGCTGATCCTGGAAGTTTTTCGTGTTGGCCAGATGGTTGTAGCACCCTTTTGCTTCCAGCTGGCACAAGCGGCCGAAAAAGGCCTTCTTCACGCTATCGGACGCGAGTGTCCTGTCGTCAAGGTGTTGACAGACCAATGCCAGTTGGGGGGTTGATTTGACGTGGGACAAAAGATTTTCCGCTCTGGTTCTGGAATCTCTGTATGCCTGTAATTCGCCGGCCAACATTTTCAGCCTCGGACTCAACCCGGACTTTCCTGATTTTTGTTTCGAGAACAGAGACAATCCTTTTGCATCAGGTGTCCTGGTACGGAAGCGAGGCAGATTCGGCCCGTTCTTTTTGGAGACGTCTCCAAATTTAAACAGCCGTTGCAGAAAGTCTTGCACGTGAAACTTTTCCGTTTTCTTGTTTGTGACCGAAGCCGTGGAGTTTCCCAGATTTTCTATGAGGCGCAGTTTCTGTTCAGCGGTCAGCCTGTTCGCTTGCCCTCGGGCCATTTTGTGGGCTTGAGCTTGTTGTTGCGTGCTGCGCTTTGCTTCAGCAAGGAGGTTTACGTCAGGGTTGCTGATCGGCGTGGAAGGAATGTGCATGCGTGATCTCTCTCCTGCCAGCGTCAAAGACGGCATCCAGCCTGCGAACCCAAGGGACAATACCTTTGGTTGCTGTCCTTGTTGTTCTCTCAAAGCCTGTCCGGACGGGACTGAAAACCCACAGGCCCTCGTTTGATTCCAGCGGCAAATCGTACAGTCCGGCAAGCGGCGCTCAGGCAAGCGGCGCTCAGGCAAGCGGCGCTCAGGCAAGCGGCGCTGGGCAAGCGGCGCCCGGACAGACCACCAGCGGCGGATAACAGCCACCATCGGTGACTGTCGCACCAGTCTCCTCCTGTCTTCAGGTCAGGGAGAGGCGGGCGTCAGTTTTCTTTCTCCCGGTTCGGTGGTGCGGTGTCTTCAGGCGCAACGGATCTTGCAGTGATTATCGCGTCGCGTTCTTTTGTCACGGCATCCTGGCTTCCCGAGGTTTTGTTAAAAACCCCCTTGGCCTCAGCCACTGTTATCTGCTCGCTCCAGTGAGGCTCTCCCAACGCCTGCGGTCAGCATTTGTTCCGCGAGCGGCTGAGCCTCTCCTGCCGGCCTGATCTTCGGCTAACAATTTTTCCAGGTCTCCCGTTTTCCTCAGCCCTGCGTGCGGGGCGTTTCCGGCCCTTCCTGGTTCCGGCGGCGTGGTGCTGGCTTTGGTGTCACGGGAGGGGGAGGGTCTTGCGACGGGAGCTCCGGGTTCTCATTGCCTTCCAGACCTTCCACGTCGCCTGGTGGAATGGGAGCGCTGGAATCTTCAGTTGCCTCTGGCCTGGTACCCCTTGCGGCGATTGTCTCTGCGCGCTTTTGTGTCACGGCGTCGTAGCCGCCCGGGCTTTGTCGCAAAAGTTTCCAGGCTTCACGCGCTGTTAGATGCTCGTCCCAGTGAGGCTCTTCCCAACGCCCGCGGTCAGCATCTGTTTCGCGCGCGACAGAGCCTCCCCTGCCGGCCTGATCTTCGGCTAACAATCTTTCCAGGTCTCCCGTTCTCCGCAGCCCTGCGCGCGGGTCGTTCCCGGCCCGTTCGTCTGTTTCCGGCTGTTGTAGTGGTGCTGACTCTGGTGTTTCCGGCTGTTGTAGTGGTGCTGACTCTGGTGTTTCCTGCTGTTGTAGTGGTGCTGACTCTGGTGTTTCCTGCTGTTGTAGTGGTGCTGACTCTGGTGGCGCCGGAGGGAGAGTGGGAGGGGGTCGCTGCGGGAGCTCCGGGTTCTCATCAGCTCCCATAGCTCCCCTGTTGCCTGGTGGAATAGGAGTGCTGGAGCCTCCAGGTGCAGCTGGCCCGGCACCCCTTGCGGCGATTATCTTTGCGCGCGTTTGTGTTACGGAGTCGTAGTCTCTTGAGCTTTGTTCAAGAAGCTGCCCGGCTTCACGCATTGTCAGATGCTCGTCCCAGTGAGGCTCTTCCCAACGCCCGCGGTCAGCATCTGGTGCGCGCACGACAGAGCCT
>MPMQ01000080.1 GCA_002238585.1 Kistimonas sp. bin40
ATCTGGTCAGAGGCGCCGGATCTGTTTTGTGGTCAGATGTGGCGGTTGCAGGTCCGGTTGCGACCGCCCCATGGCTTTGGAAGCCCCGGCGCCAATGACTACGAGGCATCCTTATTGCAGCGCGGTATTGTGGCGACGGGCTATGTACGGACCGGGGCCGGGCAGGACAACCGCTTGCTGGGCAGTGCGCACCGCCCGCTGCTGGGCTGGTGGCGGGCACGGCTGGCAGGCTGGCTCAGTGCAAGACTGCATGGTCCGGGTGTTCCCCTTCTTCAGGCCCTGCTGCTGGGCAACGCAGGTGAGTTGGAGGCCCGGGACTGGGATCTGTTCAGGGAAACAGGGACAGTCCATCTGCTGGTGGTGTCCGGGCTCCATATCAGCCTGGTGGTGCTGGTCGCCGCTTGTCTCATGCGCGCCCTGGCCTGGTTGGGGTTGGTACCACTTCATCAGGTCAGCCTGCCTGCGTTGGTGCCAGTGGTGGGGCTGTTGCTGGCCTTGGTGTATGGTGTTCTGGCCGGATTCGGCTTGCCTGTCCAGCGCGCGCTGGTCATGCTGGGAACGGCGCTTGTGTGTGGGCTGGCGGGTTTTCGTTTGCCCTTGTTCACGCTCTACTGTCTTGCCTTGTGTGCTGTCTTGTTGCTGGATCCCATGGCGGTGACGGCGCGCGGGTTCTGGTTGTCTTTTGTCGCGGTTGCGGCACTTTTGTACCGCTTCAGTTACAGGCATGGTGACGGCGGCCTGGGGCGGGTGTTCTGTACTCAGGTTGTTGTGGCTCTGGCGCTGACGCCGGTGCTGGCCGGCATGCAGCAGTCTGTGAGTCTACTTTCCCCTGTCGTCAATTTGGTGTCTGTGCCTCTGATAGGTGTTGTACTGCTTCCACTGATGTTACTGGGGTTACTGCTGGCATTGGTGGTGCCGCAGGCTGGCATCTTCTTGCTGCAGGCCAGTGCCAGTGGGCTGGAGCTCTGGAAACAGGGGTTGAGTTTTGTTCCCGTCTGGTTGCCGCCCGGAGGGTTTCTTCCCGTGCCGGGGCCGGCCGCGCAATGGGCTGCTGCTCTGGGAGTGGTGCTGCTGTTGTCGCCGGCTGGTCTGGGATGGCGCTGGACAGGCTTGCTGTGTCTGTTTCCCTGGCTGTTTCCGCTGGAGCAGCGGCCGCCGGATGGCAGTGCCGAGCTGGTTGTGCTGGATGTCGGCCAGGGGCTGGCCCTGGTGGTACGTACACGCAACCATGTGCTGGTCTATGATACTGGCGACCGCTTTTCTCCTTCTTTTTCAGCGGCGGGGGCAGTGATGATTCCCTGGTTGCGCCAGGCTGGTGTTCGCCAGCTGGATTTGATTGTGATCTCCCACAGTGACAGGGACCACATAGGTGGACTGAGTGTTGTGCGTCAACACTACCCTGCGGCCAGGCTGCTGCTTCCCGGACAGAAAGAAGAACAGAAAGAAGAGCAGCTCTGGAATCGTCACTGGAGCTGGGATGGTGTTGATTTCCACATGATGCCGTCTCATGGAGGGGCAAATCGGAGTACAAACGACAGCTCCTGTGTTCTCCAGGTCTGCGCAGGTACCGACTGCGCTCTGCTGACGGGGGACATCAGTCGGCGGCGGGAGGCGGAGCTTGTCAGGGACTGTGGGTCCCGGTTACGCAGTCGAGTGCTGCTGGTTCCCCACCATGGCAGCAACAGTTCCTCTTCATCGGTGTTTCTTGATCAGGTTCGTCCGGAGTTGGCACTGGTCTCTGCCGGCTACTTTAATCGATTCCGGCATCCGTCTGCCGCAGTTGTTCGTCGTTTGCAGGACAGGGGGATTCGCGTACTGGTAACGGCCAGTACCGGGACGCAGTGGGTACGACTGGGTAACCGGCCGATGCTGAGTTGTTGGCGTGACCGATGCCGGGGCTGGTGGCGTCGCCAGCAGAAGTTGCCTGACAGGCTGTAGCAGCCTTCTGGCATGGCTGGTATATTTCGTTTTCCAGTGCTGTGTCGGGTGTGGCCTGGCCTGTTTGTGTTCTCGTCAGGAGGTGTTTTTTGCAGGTGTTTGAGCTGATCAAGGCGGGCGGCTGGCTGATGGTGCCTATCGTTCTGTGTTCGGTCCTTGCTATGGCTATTGTGCTGGAGCGTTTCTGGTCGCTGCGTCGCGGGCGCGTGGCTCCCAGTCGCCTGCTTTCTGATGTCTGGAAACTGTTTTCGGCGGGCAAGCTCGACAAGAAGAAGGTGGGTCAACTACGTCGCCATTCTTCCCTGGGGGAGGTCATGGCAGCCGGCCTGGCCAGCGCCAGCCAGGGGCGTGACATCATGAAAGAAGCCATGGCAGAGGCACTGGCCAAGGTCACCCATGATCTTGAGCGTTACCTTAATATGCTGGGCACTATAGCCACTGTGGCTCCGCTGTTGGGTTTGTTGGGAACAGTCGTGGGCATGATTGATGTTTTTTCCGTGATCATGCTGGAAGGCAGCGGTCATGCTGCGAGCCTTGCCGGTGGAATTTCCCGGGCACTGGTGACGACGGCGGCCGGGCTGGGAGTGGCTATTCCTGCGGTCTGTTTCCATCGGTTTCTGGTGCGTCGGGTGGAGGAGCTGGTGATCCTCCTGGAACAGGACAGCACGCGGCTGGCAGAAGTTGTTCTGGGGGCCCGGCGTGTGGCGGCGGATGCCGATCAGCCGCCTGAGGGCGGAGATGTCATATGAGAGGACGTCGTCGGCCTGTGCAGGAGGTGACAGTCAATCTGACGCCTCTTATTGATGTGGTGTTCCTGCTGCTGATTTTTTTCATGGTCTCCACCACTTTCACAAAGGAGACGCGTCTGGCCGTCAACCTGCCCGAGGCGGCTGCGGGTGTGACGGAAGTGGAGCAGCAGGAAATCGTGGTCGGCATCTCGCGCGAGGGCGCCTATACGGTGGCCGGGCGTGCTGTAGAAGGCGGTACTTCAGAGGCACTTCAGGCGGCAATAGAGCAGCGTGCGGCCGGTGACCGGACACGTCCGCTGGTACTGTTTGCCGATGCCAATACGCCACATGCTGCGGTTGTACTGGCGATGGAGGCTGCCGGAGCTCTGGGATTTTCCCGGCTGCGTATAGCGACCCGTGAGTCGGATGCATCGTGAGTTTCAGCCGATTGCGGATGCGTGTTGTATCCTGCTGGTTGCGGGCCTGGTATAGCCCGCACCTTGTCTGCTGGCTGTGGCCGCTGTTGCCTTTTTCCTGGCTGGTAGCCTGGGTGGCGCAACGCCGCTACCGCCGGTTTTGTGCAGTCCCAAAGGCGCGATCATCGGTGCCGGTTGTGGTGGTGGGTAATCTGACGGCCGGCGGGGTGGGGAAAACGCCACTGGTGGCAGCATTGGCTGGCCATTTTCGGCAGCAGGGCTACAAGCCGGCTATTGTCAGTCGGGGTTATGGCGTGCCTTTGAGAACTCGTCGCAGTCATCCGGTTCGCCGGGTGACCGCCGACAGTGACCCCCGCTTCTGTGGTGATGAGCCGGTGATGCTGGCGCGGGACACGGACGTACCTGTGATGGTCGGCGCTGACCGCCGTCTGGCTGTGGAAACATTGCTGCAAACCACAGATTGTGACCTGGTCATCAGTGATGATGGTCTTCAGCATTACGGCTTGCAGAGGGACATTGAACTGGTGGTGATGGATGGCCAGCGCCGGTTCGGTAATGGTTGGTGCCTGCCGGCAGGTCCACTGCGGGAGCCTGTTACCCGGCTGGCAGATGTGGACTGGGTGATTTGCAAGGAAGGACAGCCGCCCGCTGTGCACGGCCCCCGGGGCCTGTGCATGAGACTCAAGCCCGGATGTCTGCTACCGGTCGCCGGGTGTGAGACCGCAGGCCAGATGCCCCGGCCAGGCGCAGCAGTCTCTGCTGTGGCGGGGATTGGACACCCAGCCCCTTTTTTCGAGAGTCTGGAAAAAATGGGATTTGATGTGACGCCTTGCCCGTTTCCTGATCATCACAGTTTTACGCTGGCGGAGCTTGAATCACTGGGAACTGGCCCCCTTATAATGACGGCCAAAGATGCAGTAAAATGCCGGGCGTTTGCGCGTCCAGGCTGGTGGTATCTGACGCTTGATGTGCAGCTGCCAGATTTTTTCTGGCGACACTTGCAGCGTCAGCTGGCGCAGCTCCGGTCTGTTTAGAGAATGTTGTTGTTTGGTCAGGTTGAGAGATGGACAAGAAACTGTTTGAAATTCTGGTCTGCCCCCTGTGCAAAGGCGAATTGAAGCACAATCAGGCGCAACAAGAGCTGATCTGCCGTCCTTGTGGCCTGGCCTTTCCCGTACAGGATGATATTCCGGTCATGCTGGAATCGGAGGCACGCACACTCAGTGTCGATGAGCGTCTGTGACTGCGGCAGCGGTGTGTGGCGCGCCCCCGGGCGGTGCAGCAGAGAGAGGGGTCCCTTTCAGTCTGGTGATTCCGGCTCGCTTTGACTCCAGCCGTCTTCCGGGAAAACCGCTGGCTGATCTGTGTGGCAAGCCCATGATTCAGCATGTGTGGGAGCGGGCCTGCCAAAGCCAGGCGCAGGAGGTGGTGGTGGCGACGGACCACCCGGCCGTGGCTGCCGCAGCCGGCGGCTTTGGTGCGCGGGTTTGCATGACGCGATCGAGTCACAGCAGCGGAACTGAACGGTTGCAGGAGGTGGCGGTGTTATGCGGCTGGGATGATCAGCGTATTCTTGTCAATGTGCAGGGGGATGAGCCTCTGATTTCACCCGCCTTTATCGATAAGGTCGCGCGTGGACTGGAGGAGTGTCCCGAGGCCGCTGTGGCTACGCTGTGCTGCCCGTTGCGGGAGCCTGATCAGCTTTTTGATGCGGATGTTGTCAAGGTGGTGACCGATGCCCGGGGACGGGCGCTGTATTTCAGCAGGGCGCCTGTTCCCTGGGACCGTGATCGCTTCGCGCGTGCTGCGCGTCCTCCTGGCACTCTGGATGCGCGAGACGCCTGGCAGCGTCATCTGGGCCTTTATGCTTACCGTGTCGGGCTGTTGCATCGCTTTGTTCGCTGGCAGCCGTCGCCGTTGGAGCAGCTGGAGAAGCTGGAGCAGTTGCGTATTCTCTGGCAGGGCGAAACCATTCATGTTGCCCGGGTGGCACGCGATGCTGCGACAGGCGTGGATACGCCGGCCGATCTGGAGCGCGTTCGCGCCTTGATGCAGTCTCCGGCAACGGCAGCGGATACGCCATGACCGCCGTTGTTGCGTGTCATGGCGACCGTGTGCCGGGATTGCGCCGCGACCAGGACCTGACCCGGTTCAACACGCTGGGGCTGCCCGCACGCGCTGCCTGGTTTGCGCAGGCGTATACCCAGGAGCAGCTGTCGGTGTTGCTGGCCTGGGCCAGTGAGCGTGGCTTGCCTGTGCTGCCGATAGGTGAGGGCAGTAATCTTGTGCTGCACTCCCGTTATCCTGGTCTGGTTGTACGTATCCGGTTGCGCGGACGGCGTGTGCAGGCTGCTCCCCCTGCTGGGGACAGTGTTCTGGTAACCGCCGCTGCGGGTGAGAACTGGGATGATTTTGTCCGCTGGACCCTGGTACAGGGCTACTCGGGACTGGAGAACCTGTCACTGATTCCTGGCTGTGTCGGCGGAGCGCCTGTACAGAATGTTGGTGCCTATGGGATGGAAATAGCCCGTGTGCTTCATCAGCTGACAGCACTTGATCTGCAGGGTACGGAGCTGAGGCTACAAGCTGAAGACTGCCAGTTTGCTTACCGTGATTCCCTGTTCAAGCGCCTTGCCGGTGCCAGTCCTGTGATTACCCGGGTGACTTTTCGGCTGTCCCGCCGTTTTGTCCCTTGTCTTGACTACGCGCCCTTGCGTGCTGCCGTGGAGAACAACTACGCGGCTCCCGACAGTGTGTCTGCGCACCAGGTTCGTGCGCTGGTCTGTGATCTGAGGCGCAACAGATTGCCGGATCCTGCGCACCTGGCCAATGCCGGCAGTTTTTTCGGTAATCCTGTTGTGACGGCACAGGAGCATGCCTGTCTTGTCAGGGATCACCCCGGTATTGTGGCCTTTCCAGTGGCGGGGCAGCGGTGGAAGCTGGCCGCAGCCTGGTTGGTGGAGGCGTGCGGTTTCAAGGGCGTGCGGGAGTCTTCCGGGGCTGGCGTTTACCACCGGCACGCACTGGTGTTGGTCAATCACGGCGGAGCCAATGGAGAGTCCATCCTGTCACTGGCGGCCCGGATACAGAAGGCCGTCCATCAACGTTTTGGCGTGCAGTTGCAGATAGAGCCACGCGTGAGTTGAGGCCCGGTCTTCCCCTCCGGTCTTGTTGCCCGGGTTTCGATGGCCTGTGCCTCAGGCGGCAAAAACCAGACGCACTGCATCCGGCTGTGTTTCGGCGTCCAGTTGTAGACAGGGCCACGCGTGAGTTGAAGTTCGGCCTTCCCCAGGTTTTGCAGCCCGGGTTGCGATGCCCTGTGTCTCAGGCGGCAAGAACCAGACGCACTGCATCCGGCCGTGTCTCGGCGTGCAGTTGCAGATAGAGCCATGCTTGAGTTGAGGTCCGGTCTTTCTCAGGTTTTGTTGCCCGGGTTACGATGGCCTGCGTCTCAGGCGGCAAGAACCGGCGGCGCTGCATCCAGCCGTGTCTCGGCCTGCAGTTGCAGATAGAGTCTCGTGTGAGTTCAGGCTCGCTCTTCCCCCTCGTCTTGTTGGCCGGGTTGCGATGGCCTGTGTCTCAGGCGGCAAGAACCGGCGGCGCTGCATCCCGCCGTGTTTCAGCGTGCAGTTGCAGATAGAGCCTCGCGTGAGTTGAGCTCGGCCTTCCCCAGGTCTTGTTACCAGGGTTTGATGGCCTGTGTCTCAGGCGGCAAGAACCGGAGGCGCTGCATCCAGCCGTGTCTCGGCGTGCAGTTGCAGATAGAGCCATGCTTGAGTTGAGGTCCGGTCTTTCTCAGGTTTTGTTGCCCGGGTTGCGGTGGCCTGTGTCTCAGGCGGTAAGAACCAGGCGCACTGCATCCAGCCGTAGTTGTACCTTGGCCAGTTTGGCACTGCCCAGCCTGGCGTGTTCCTGGAGCGACTCTATGTCCTTGTCCCGGATATTGGGATTGAATTGTTGCAGGGCTGTCAGCCGTGCCAATTCCTGATCCATAGTGGCGACAAATCTCTGGCGCGCCTGGTCTTCCACGGTTTTCATCTGCTTGCGGGCGTGTTCTTCAGCGGCCTTGAGCATGTCGCCAATGACACTCTGACGCGCCCGGACAAGGGTGCGGACAGCCCCGGCTCTTGTTTTGTGCAGCTGGCTGTCAAAGTCTTCGAAACGAATCTGCTCGGACAGGTTGTTGAGTGCGGGATCAACAAGAATGCGCAGCGGCGTGGGAGGGAGAAAGTGGTACAGCTGGAGTGCGCGTTCGCCGCTGGTCTGAATCACAAAAACAGCCTCCAGCAACATGATGCCAGGCTTGATAGCCGGACTGCCTTTGAACAGACTGCAGGCGGCATTGCCTGTTTCACTGGTCAGCAATGTTTCCATGGCCTCCAGGATCATGGGGTGCTCCCAGGAAACAAACTGTACATCTTCACGTGCCAGGGCAGTCTGGCGGTCCAGGGTGATGCTGGTGCCATCAGCCGGCAGTCCCGGGTAGTGATCGACCGTCATGTGGGTGCCGGGACGGACGACAAGCATGCTGTCGCCACCATCTTCAATGTCCAGTCCGAAGCTGTTGCCCAGTCTTTCCAGGAAAGCGCCCAGCTGGTCAGTGTGCTCTTCACTGGCTATGTCTTGCGCCGGGCTTCCCATGCGGCCAAAGCCGGAGGCATTGAGTTCCAGCAGGCGGTCGCGTCCCCGATGCAGCTGGTGATTGAGTTGTGTGGCCAGGGTGCGGGTTTCGGCGACAAAGTCGGGAGAAGGGGACTCTTGTTCCGGGTCGGGGGCGTCTGCGTCCGGAAGCGCCGAGCATAGCCAGTGGTGCAGCGTGTCTTCCAGCAGTGAGTAAACCATGGCTCCGGCCGGACATATCTGGGCAAAGGCGTTGAGCCCGTCCTGGTACCACTGGAACAGGCGTTGCTGGGCACTGCCTTCCAGGAAGGGGATGTGAATCTGGATGGCCTGTTGTTGTCCAATGCGATCCAGGCGTCCTATCCTCTGTTCCAGAAGGTCCGGGTGGAGGGGCAGGTCAAAGAGCACCAGGTGGTGAGCAAACTGGAAATTACGGCCTTCGCTGCCAATTTCGGAGCAGACCAGCAACGGGGTTACGTAGTCTTCGTCTGCGAACCAGGCTGCTGCACGGTCGCGCTCTACCAGCGACATGCCTTTATGAAAAGTGCCGGCCTGGATGCCCTGGATAACCCGGAGAGCTTGCACCAGATCCAGTGCGGTTGTATCTCGCGCACAGATCACCAGAATTTTCTTGTGGCGCAGCGTTTTGACAAGATTGATAAGCCAGTGAATCCGGGGGTCTGTTTTCCACCAGGGGAGGCTTTCTTCCGTGCTCTGGGTGTGCTGCCAGGCCAGTTCAGGAAATATCTGGTGTGTCAGTCGGTCTTTCTGGTTCACCAGGTCCTGGCTGGCCTGCAAGGCCTGTTTGTAGGTGTCCGGCAGGGGCAAGGGACAGGGAATGACATGACGTTCCGGAAAAGCTGACATGGACGCACGCGTGTTGCGAAAGATCAGGCTTCCGGTGCCGTAACGGTCGAGTAGCAAGCGGATCAATTCATCACGGAGCTCTTGAGCCGTATCCCCTGTAGCAGCCTGTACCTGCTGAATCAGCTTGCCCAGGTCGGGATAGAGCTGTGTCAGGCTGGCAGCACTGGCATCCGAAATGCTGTCGTCGTCCATCAGTTTGCATACGGCCGCTGTCACGGGCTCGTAGCGCGCCTGTTCTGCCAGAAAGACATCCAGCTTGTGGAAACGCGCCGGGTCCAGCAGCCGTAGACGTGCAAAGTGCCCTTCGGTGCCATGCTGCTCTGGCGTGGCTGTCAGCAGCAAGGCACCGGGCGTCCGCTGGGCGAGGGCCTCCACCAGGGTGTAGCGGTCATCACCACCGGCCTCCTGGGTCCATGTCAGATGATGGGCCTCATCCACCACCAGCAGGTCCCAGTCGGCCTCTTGCGCCCACTGGCGGCAGGTCGGCGACTGGCATAGCCAGTCCAGACTGCACAACACCAGCTGCTCCTCCACAAACGGGTTGCTGCTTTCCTTGGCCTGGCAGCGTTCCTCATCATAGAGGGTGAAATGCAAGTAGAAACGTCGCAGCAGCTCTACCAGCCATTGGTGCAGCAGTGAGTCCGGAACCAGGATCAGTATGCGTGAGGCCCGTCCTGTCAGGAGCTGGCGCCGTATAACCAGACCGGCTTCTATGGTTTTTCCAAGACCGGGTTCGTCAGCCAGCAGGGCCCGGGGAGCGGGGTGGTTGGCTACTTCCCGGGCTATGTAGAGCTGATGGTCTATCAGACTGACACGTGCGCCGGCCAGTCCCAACCAGGGGGAGCGGTGCAGGCGAGCGTACTCCATCAGCGTTCTGTATCTCAGGGAAAAGTCGCTGTTGGTGCCGACCCGTCCAAACAGCAGGCGCTCCCGCGGCTTGCTCAAGGTGATGACGTGGTCCAGGTCTGTTTCCTGCAGCACCCGCTCCTGGCCTTCGTTGTCTGTTCCCGTGTAGACAAGCAATCCATTGTCTTCCGCGACTGCCGTCACCTTCATCGTCCAGCCTTCATGGCTCGACACCGTCTCGCCAGGTTCGAACTCGACGCGGGTCAGGGGGCTGTTGTTGCGACGATAGAGCCGGGTTTCCCCGGTGGCGGGATATAACAGGGTCAGGGTTTGCTCATCGCAAGCCAGCAAAGTGCCAAGGCCCTGTTCTGTTTCAGTGTCACTGATCCAGCGCTGTCCTGGAAGGGGAGCTTTCATAGGGACTTTTCTCTGTCTGTGGGCGGGGTGGCTGCCACAATGCCGGCCGTATTCGACAGAACAAGGCGGGGTGCACCGGTGTATTCTGTCGTGCCGGGTGCGCCCGTCGCAAATCGGGCAGCGTGCCGGAGCCGGTCGTGGGCAGTCAAGGAATCAGGCGTACTCATGATGTCACCGGCTGGGCCGTCTGCAAGAGGGGAGACCGGGTCCCTATGGCACCTTTGCGGTAGCCTTCGCACGCCAGTACCCGTACGTTGCATCCCGGGTTTTCGTGCGCCACCTGTGCCGCCAGATGATTGGCTATATGCTCCACCGTGGTGTCTGTGTCCATCAGATGACAGTGGGAAGCCGGAAGCTGCAGCATGAAGTCACCCTGGCGGGACCTGTAGGAAAACCGGTAGTATTGCTGGCCGTCGATCGTTTCCTGGCTTGTGATATCTTCCCGGGAGCCCAGGTAGACAGTATCCCATTGTTGTGCGATGCGCCGCTCGACAGGCTCCTGGCGTTGGCCGTCCAGATCAACGCGGAGGCGAGAGCGATGTCCGTGCGCAATGCGCTGGCAATTGCCCTTGTGCTTTTTCAGGCCATGGCTGTAACGGTACCAGGCACCCTCGATGGTCTGCGGGTAGAGGGTAATTTGAACGCCGGTGATGTTGTCTGGCAGCACCGGTTCAATATGCTTGCAGGCCAGCGGCGTCAGGAGCTCGGGTGT
Source organism: Kistimonas sp. bin40 (assembly GCA_002238585.1). GTDB lineage: Bacteria > Pseudomonadota > Gammaproteobacteria > Pseudomonadales > Endozoicomonadaceae > Sansalvadorimonas. Next base: position 10,566 of record MPMQ01000080.1, read on the forward strand.
GATGGCCGCTACCGGCAAGTCAACTATGCTGGCTGCTGGTGCCCGACAGTGAATCTGTTCGCCTTGATCCAGTTCTATTCTGGCCTCTGTCGTTCCCTGCGCGTTGTGCACAGATACAGCGTCGCACAAAGCAGGAACCAGCAGGCAGTGGTCCACCCATGCTTCCAGCTGGCTTTTGATCTCCGTTTTTATGGCACCAAAATCGAACAGCATGCCTTCGGCGTCCAGGTGGCCCGACAGAATCAGATCCACCAGCCAGGTCTCGCCGACCAATCCCTGCGTTGGGCACAGATAGGAGAAATCCAGGGTGGTCAGCTGGTCGACGAAAAGGCTACTCATGTTTGGGCTCTGTCAGGTGGCAGGGTTACAGAAACAAAATCGGGGCATTGTAGGGCAGACCGCATCCTGTGGCGAGCCAGTTTTGTGCATTTTTCTGGAGGGGGGTGTTGTCATGAGGCCAGTCACGGATGTCGAACGCAGTCTGATCGAATCTGCAAACCTTGGGTCGCGACAGCAGATCACAGATGAGGATCTGCAATTTGATCGTTGCCATATCTGGCATCCCTATACCTCGATTGTCAGTCCCACGCCGGTGGCTGCTGTGGTTGCGGCCCAGGGCGTGTACCTGAGGCTGCGCGACGGGAGCGAGCTGGTCGATGGCATGTCTTCCTGGTGGGCGGCCATCCACGGTTACAACCATCCGGTGTTGAATGCTGCTGTCGAAGATCAGTTGCGCAGCATGAGTCACGTTATGTTTGGTGGCCTGACGCACAAGCCTGGCATTGCGCTCTGTCAGCGGCTGGTGGCCATGACCCCGCCCCCCCTGCAAACGGTATTTCTGGCGGACTCGGGTTCTGTGGCGGTGGAAGTGGCCATCAAGATGGCCCTCCAGTATTGGCAGGCCCAGGGGCAGCCACAGCGGCAGCGATTGATGAGCCTGCGCGGGGGGTATCACGGTGACACCATGGGTGCCATGGCGCTCTGCGATCCGGAGCAGGGTATGCACAGTCTGTTTCGCGCTGTTTTGCCTTCGCACGTCTTTGCTCCTGTGCCTGACTGCCGTTTTGACAGCGACTGGGAGGAATCTTGTATCCAGCCTTTCGAGGCGCTGGTACGACAGCATGGCGATGAGCTGGCAGCGGTGGTTCTGGAACCCATTGTCCAGGGAGCGGGTGGTATGCGTTTCTATTCCCCGCACTACTTGCGTCGGGTAGCGAGTCTGTGTCGGGAATGGGGCATTCTTCTGATTGCAGACGAAATTGCAACCGGCTTTGGGCGCACAGGAAAAATGTTCGCCTGTGAGCACGCCGGGGTGGTGCCTGACATCATGACGCTGGGGAAAGCATTGACCGGTGGCTATATGACGCTGGCCGCAACCTTGTGTACGCAAGCTGTCAGCCGGGGATTGTCAGAGCAGTACCCGCTGATGCACGGCCCCACTTTTATGGGAAATCCACTGGCGTGTTCTGTGGCTTGTGCCAGTATTGATCTTCTGGTCGCCGGGGGCTGGCAAGGGCAGGTGAAACGGCTGGAGGAAGGCTTGCGCCGGGGGCTGATGCCCTGTGCCGGCCTGGCTGCGGTGGCCGATGTGCGGGTTCTGGGGGCCATAGGTGTGGTTGAACTGAAACAGGCCGTGGACATGCATCAGATTCAGCCACGTCTGGTGGCAGAGGGGGTGTGGGTGCGTCCGTTCGGCAAGCTGATTTATCTGATGCCGGCCTACATCATGAGCGATGAAGACCTGAGCCGGCTGTGTGCCGGTGTCAGGCGTGTTGTGCAGGAGCTGTCCGGAGCCTGAACGGCCTGTGCCGGAGGCTGTCAGGTTTTTCTTCGGCGCGCCAGTCAGACCGGCAGACGCTGGTGCGCGGGGCGAGTCCCTGTATCTGATTGCCCCGCGCGTGCTTTTTACTCAGTGTGCGCCGCGCCGGTTGGTCTGCGGGCTTTCTTGATATTTGTTCAACTGACGCGCAATCAAGGATATTTCCTGGTTTGTAGTGTCGAGATCGTGCCGAAACCATGCGGCCTGGCTCTCAATCCCGGCCTGCTGTGTGTTCAGTTGGATGAGTTTCTGGCAGTAATTCGCGAACTCCTGTTTGCTGATCTTCCTGTCTTCGTCGCGCGGGAGAAATTCGGAGTCCTGGTACGCAAGATGTGCCTGGTGTTCAAGATGCGCCTTCCATTGCTGGAGGTTTTGCTCTTTTGTGCGGCAATGCTGCAGGCCTTTCCAGGCAAGGTCCCTCTGAGACATGATGTGGCTGGCCTTGTCTTGCAGTTGCTTGATGTGATCAGTCAGGATGGCGGGAACGGGTGCGTTTGTAATTCGAGCGACCGGTAGTGTCATCTGGCTGGTATGAGTCGCTGTGGCAGCAAAAAGCGCCGCCGAGGGGGCAGTGGAGATAGGCTGGAAAGGTTTTTTCATCATGTTTGCACGTCTTCTGTTGTCTGGTGGGGCGGAAAAAGGGACGCACCCTACGCATCGAAGTCGGAGGTGTCAAGCCAGCCCCTGTGCCGACCGACAGTGGACTGCAGGGCGCATGGCGTCGTGGTGCAGTGGGTCCCGTTGAGCCTGGCGCAGGTCAGGGGCAGCACCGGCATGTTTGCGTACTCATCAGCCCGTTGCAGCCAGGGCCGGTGGTTCCTGTGCGGGAGCTGTGCGCAGAGCCTGTGACTGTCGCAGGTCGCAGGCTGGCTTTTCTCTGGAATGCCTTGCCCGGCCGGGCAAGGCTTGTTGTTGTGGGGCCTGTGCTCCCGTGCCTGGTCCTGCAGGTGTGTTTTGCTGCTCAGTTTGCAGCAGGGGCGGGTCGGTACCCGAACTGTGCATGGTTGTTCAGCACGGCTGCAATTGTGGAAATCTGTCGCTCTGTGGTTTCGATGTCTTGCTGCAACATCAAGACGCGGTTGCGGGTATGCACCTGCAGTTCGCCTACCACGTGGACCTTGCGGGAGCAATCCTCGTGTTCAATTTTGCTGCGCTCTCTTTCCTCGGCTCGCGGGAGAAATTCAGAGTCCTGGCGCGCAAGATGCGCTTGAAGTTCCAAAGATGCTCTCAGACTCTGGAGTCTTTGCTCTTCTATGAGGTAACGATTTTTGTCTTCCAGGTAAGAATGCCTCTGACTTTCCACGCGGGCTATCTTGTCTATCAGTTGTTTGATGTAAACAGGCAGCGTCGTGGTGGGCGTGTTGCTCATCTGAGTGACTTGCCATGCCATCTGTCTGGGTGCGACACGAGCCGCTGCGCCAGCAAGAGGGATGGCCGAGGAGGCTGTGATGTTCGGATGAAAAGGTGTCGGCATCATTGTTTGCAAGACCGCTGTTGTCTAATTGGGCGAAAAGGGGGCCGGATCCTACGCATGTGTGGCTGCGCCGTCAAGCCGAACCCTGTGCCGACCGACAGCGCTCTGCGGGGCACGCGTCGTCAGGGTGCAGCCGGTCCATGTAAATGGGAGCAGGAGCTCTCCGGCATGTTTACGTGATCATCGGCCAGTGGCAGCCGGGGTTGGCTGTCCCGGCGCAGGAGTTGTCCGGAGAGTGAATGGCTCATGTAGACTACAGGCTGACTTTGTTTGCGCAGGCCTGCCAGAGCAGGCAATTCTTGCTTTTGTGAGACTGGCGCGATTGTGTGCCTGCTCCCGCGCGCGTGCCTTGTTGCTCAGTGGGCGTCTGGGGCTGGCTGGTCGGCGGGCTTTTTATGGTTGTTCAGCTCGCTCATGATTCTGGCAAGTTCCCCGTCTTGAGTATCGAGTTGTTGCTGCAGGCTCAAGGCATCGCTCCTGGCTTGGCACTGGCGTATTTCTATCGCTTTGATGTCGCGGCAGTAGTCCTCGTATTCCATTTTTTTGATCTCTCTTTCTTCGGCTTGCGGCAGAGATTGCCAGTCCCGGTGCGCAGCATTGGCTTTATGCTCTAAAGTCTCCATCAAGTTCTGGAGTTTTTGCTCTTCTGCGAGGTAATACTTTTTCTCCTTCCAAAGAAAATACCTCTTGTCATCGGCGCGGATCGCCTCGTCTTGCAGTTGCCTGATGGCGTCAGTCAGCGCAGTGGCTGGCGTGTTTCTGACGTGATTGACCTGCAGGGGGGACCGGCTGGGTGCGGCCCCCGCCGCTGCGGCGCGCAGAGGGGGTGGGCCGGGGTGGATGCCCCGGGAGCCGCTGCGGCAGCAAGAGGAGCTGGCGCGGGGGCGGGAGCTTCGATGATCGGTGGAAGAGCCGTTTGTGGTGGAAGAGCCGTTTGTGGTGCAAGAGGCACGTGTTTTATTGCCATTTTTTGTATGCCAGTTGTTGTCCAACAGAAAGGAAAAGGAGAAAGGGCGCAAGCTACGCATTGATATCCGAACCGTCAAGTCGATCCCGGTGACGGGCGACAGTGCGCCGCATAGCCTATTGCGCC
>MPMQ01000081.1 GCA_002238585.1 Kistimonas sp. bin40
CGCGCCTGACGAAAGGCCTCGCACAAAGATTCCCAGGGACAGTCAGACGCGCACAGCGTTTTGACCTCGACAGGGACCTCAGAGTCCTGACGGCATTGCCGCTGCCAGTGGTCCAGCAGCAGCCGCAGGCAGGCATCCTTGCCTCGTCCGGCCGGGCCTTCAATCAAAGTGGCCTGGCGACGCCCCGCCGCCAGACGTCCCTTGCGCGCCTGGCGGCAGCGGTCCAGATCCCGGTTGACCGCCGCAACCAGTGCCATCACGGCCGGCGGCGAGGTCGCAAACGCCGGTGCCAGCTGCCGGGCATACTCGACAAAGCAGCTGTCCTGCCAGGCACTGCGGCCGCCACCACAGCGGTCGAGCGCGCTCTTGTCCACGGAAACGCGCGCCTGCATCCAGACTTGCAGCGCCTGTAATCCCTGCTGTCCGGCTTGGTCGCACTCACCTTCCAGCAAATCAGATAGCGCCTGCAATACCAACGCATTCAATCCGGCCAGCGTCAATGGTGCCCCGTCTGACTGGCTGACATACCAGCCCAGCCAGGCACACAGATCGACCAGATCACGCGGCGTAAACACCCGCTGCGGCAGCAGGCGTTGACACAGGTTCCAGACGCGCACCAGCGTCACGGCCGTTTCCTGCATCAGCGCGGGACTGACCTGTCTGGCCAGATGCGACTGCAAGCCGGGCAACACCACCTGCTGGCACAGGAAATCATCGTCCAGACGCGGGAAGTGAACCTGCGCTGCCAGCCAGCTCCAATCTGTATCACAGCGCCGCCCGGCGTAGCCGACCGGATTTCCGGTCAGGATCACCCGATGCCGGGAACTGACCTGAAACGGCTCTCCCTTGATGTACACGCAAGCGGGCTGGTTCCAGAGTCCCTTGAGGCTGTCCAGCACACCGGGAGCGGCCAGGTTCGCCTCGTCGATCACCAGGGTCACCAGCTGGTTGGCAGACTCTGGACAGGCTCTGGCCCATTCCATAATCACTTGATCACAGGCTTCCATGGTGCGGTCCTGGCCCTTGTCCTTCCATACCCAGCGTTGCACCAGATCCCGTTCAGCAGTACCCGCCCCTACTGATATCATCCAGCTCGGCCCGGCCTGACGCGCCACCTCTGCGGCAAACCAGCTTTTGCCGGTGGCCGTCGGGCCTTCGATCATCAATACCGGCGTTTGCTCAAGGCGTTGCCGCAGACGCGCCAGACGACGCTGCCGGCGATCGGCCTGATCGGTGCGTCCTCTCAACAGATCTCTGGCCAGCGCCGCAGCGGCAGTCTCTTCGACTTCAGCGGCACCATCCCATGCCAGCACGGCCTGCAGGCGGGTTTGCATCTCCCCCAGAACCTGGTCATCACCCAGACGCGCCAACCGGTAACTGGCAGCGGCCAGCTCCATCAGTGCCGGATAGATGTCCTGACGCCCTGTCCGCCTGCGCCAGCCGCCCGCCAGGGCATCAGCCAGCCGCTTCAGACGCTGACCGCAACGAATGGGAGCCTGGTGCAACCTTTCCTGCTGCGCCTCATCAGGTTCAAGACCTTGTTCCACGAACATCTGTTGGCAGGAGTCTGCCCCCCAGGTAGTGAGCAGAGCCACCAGTAACGACAGGTCTTCGTCCGTGCAATCAGGATCAAACTGCAACGGCAGCGCCGCCAGCCAGCCGGGCCCCAGCGCACGCATCAGTGTCCACCAGTGTTTTTTGAAAAACGCCCGGTCCAGAGCACCCTGCTCTGGTACCAGAGCGGCCAACCGGTCCGGATCAATCCAGTCAGCCGGGCCGGCATCGGGCCACAGCCGGATACAGGCGGCCTTGAGAAAGTCGCGTACCGGCGGGCAGCCACGACTACGATGCGACAGCACAGCGTCGATGGCGTGTCGCCAATGGCGTGGTGCCGGTTCAGTGCCTTCCTGCTGCGCCTGATGGCAAGCCGCTGCCACCAGATTGTCCAGCACAGCGGCCGTCAAGAGCGGAATGGAACCGGCCCGGGCCATCAGAGCGGAGGGCACACTGGCCCAGGCCCGCAGCAAACCGGTCACCGCCTGGCGCAGCTGCGCAGTCAGGCGCTCATCCAGCTGCCAGCGGTGACTTAAGGCCTCCCAGTGATCAACAGCCGCCAGGGGCTCAGCTGCGGTCAATGCCTGCGACCAGAGTGGCGAAGCTGAGCTGGCACTGTCCGGCCACAGCAGCGTCACATCCGCCGCCGGGAAACAGCGCCAGCGACCATTGATCAACAAGGACGGCGTCTGACACAGCAAGGACTCCAGCTGCCATTGCAGTTCGACATGGGTTTCCAGACCGCGTATCACGACCGGCTGCCCCACCGTCAAAGCATGCTCCAGCGCCGTTTCTCTCAGGCCAAACAAGGGACGCTGCCCGGACAGCACATGCAGATCGTCGAACAGCACCCCCAGCCGGGTGCCAGGATGCACTCTGATCACCAGTGGCTGCACCGCCGATGACGTCTGTTGCTCCAGCCAGGCTGTTATCTGGTCATGATCCTGCCAGCTTCTGATGCGCACCCGGGGAGACAAGACACCGGCCAGTACCGGCCTTGCCACGGCCTCGGCCGCAGACAGTGCCTGGTGCCCCATCTGGTCAGACTCCATCGCCTCCCTATCTGAATCATCATCAGACACAGGCAGACCTTTTTCCCCGGCCAGCTGAGGAACCACTTTCCCATCCGCCGGATCATCATGGGCCAGGAACACACCTATGCCTGCCAAGCCCCGGTTCGCGCCACGCAAACGGCTCAACAGCCTCAACCACCCGGCCTCCCCCAGGGGAGAACTGACAATCAGCCCGGCCCCCCTGGTCAGTCGCTCCTGCAAGGCATCGGCCTGCTGCCAGCAGCCCTCCTCATTGACGCAACCTTGCGCCAGCCACTGCGGCAGGCTGTACTGATTGACGACAATCGACTCCTGACAAGGATGCTTCTGTCGTGAAATACACTGCCCCAGCCACTGACGTTCTTCAGCATCCAGCGTACTGCGCACAAAGCTCAGACCGTCTGGCAGTCGGCACTGACAGCCGTTGCTGTCGTAAAACCCTGTGCGCTGTATCTTGAGCCATTCATGACAGAACACCGGGTCCGACCAGTCGGCACCACGCAAAACAACCCGCTGACCGGCCCTCAACCGGGCCAGGGCACCGGCACAAAAACACATGCGTCCACGGTCGTCAGTTCCCAGCCAGCCATACAAGGTACGTCGCCAGTCGCCGTGGCGATGGAAATCCATCACCTCCAGCCCGTTTTCATACGACAGCTCACCAGTATGACAGGGCGGCAGCACATCCTGCCCGACAGCCGGCCTGGTCCACTCCAGTGTCAATCCGGGACGCGCGACACGCCGCCAGAAATCCTGACCGGGGCAACTGGCTGCATCCGTTTCTGCCAGATACTGCTGCTGTGACAGCAGCACAAGTATCCGTACATGATCGCCTAACGGCTGTTTGCTTTTGCTGCAACGGTCGTAAAGGGAGGGCTGGTCTGGATCAAGCAAATCGTTGTAGGCGGTCAGCTGGGCAGCGGACAGCTTTCTGCAATCGAGCACCAGACACAGCGGTCGTGCATGACGCAAAAGGCGACCGGGCTCCCGCACCAGTCCACCGCCGTCCATCAGACTGACCCGCAGCACCAGAGCGTCCTGGCGAAGGTCTTCCGGATTCTGCACCAGCACCACATCATCACCGGTCGCACCTTGCTCATCCAGCAGGGGCTGGACGGCGGCTTGCACGTCGAGCAGCAAGCTGTCGAAAGCCACCGGCGCCCGCTGGGCAGAACAGACGCTGGAACGGCTCACAGGCTCAGCGGCCGATGGATGCCCGGCAGCAGAAGTCAAGACAGGAGCCGTTTCCTGACAGTGCCTGACACCGGGGCTTGCGGCAGGAGCTGGCAGCCTGGCTCTGGCATCCGCCAGTGCCTCGCTCCGGCACCGTTGATGTGCAAGAGAATCCATTGAATGCATGAAAGTGCTTCCCCCTATAGCCACAGTCGTCCAGCTGTCAGCAGGTCATCAGGATTTCAAAAACGCTTTTTGTCCGGACCTGGACTACAAACGGCACCCGAAGTTCCGGGGGCTGGCAGGATAAAAAAGGCTCTGCGACCTGGTACAGGGATTTTTCCAGCCAGGTTGAGCGACAACTGTGCTGACACAGCGGGGCCTTGCGCAAGGCCTTCCCGATCAAGATAACCAGGCTGTTGACCGACAGTGGCGAGAAGTTCACTGACCGCCTGTCTGGCTCGCGAGAACAGTCTGCCAGTGGAGCTCACGCGTTTGATCAACTCTGCCATGCCCCGGGCATTGAACACCGCCTCACCAAGCCGCCTGGCCCGCGACCCCATGGCAGGGTCAAACACTTCAATGGCCGGATAGCTGACGTCCTGACGACCCATCATTTCGATGGTGCCCAAGACATGAAAACCACCCTGCTGCGCTACGCCGGGCTCTAAAATCACCACTTGCCCCAGAAAGTCCCCGGACATGCCACACCGGTCGATGCCATGAAAAAGTGGTACGCTCAAAAGCCTGAATTATTCATTGCAAGTCCGCGTAATTGTCCGGGACCTGCCCGCTATTTCAGCGGCGGCCCGAAACCCCTCCAGGGAGCAGAACTGAGCATGCCGACCCCAAACGACATTGCCATATTCGAGAGTCAGCAGGGCGATATAGAAGTTCGGTTGGCGCGGGACACCGTCTGGCTGAATCAGGCCCAGATGATCAGCCTGTTCGAGCGGGATCAGTCGGTGATTTCCCGGCATATCAATAATGTCTTCCGCGAAGGGGAGCTGGAGCGGGAAAGCAATATGCAAAAAATGCATATTGGTGGCTCCGACAAGCCTGTGGCCCTGTATTCCCTGGATGTGGTGATCTCCGTGGGTTATCGGGTCAAGGCCCAGCAAGGGGTGAGATTCCGCCAATGGGCCACCCGCACCCTGAAAGCGCACCTGACCCAAGGCTACACCCTCAACCAGCAAAGGTTTGAGGACAATGCCCGTGAGCTGGAAGCGGCCCTGACGCTGATTCGCAAAGCGGCAGCCTCACCGCAGCTGCAGGCGGGAACCGGGCAGCAATTTACAGCAGGGTCGGCATGCCTGCCTTCGCCGGCATACAAAAATGAGACCGGCTCTTCCAGGTTTTGCACAGTTGTTTGCAGCCTGTTTCTTCCCTCAGCTGCCAATACGGTGACCGCCGCCTTTGATGCGTCACACACCCATCTGCTCCTGCAGCACAGGCCCCATTTCCCGAACAAAAGCCTCTGTATCCATCGTATCCAGAAATTCACCCAGCAAAACCTCCAATAAATCAGGAGAAAGCACCAGGGCGTCAGGCGCATTACAAGCGGCTTGTATGCAAGCCTCCTCATCTGACAAATGCCGACACACATGCATACCTTGCGGGCACACCAGCAGGGCACTGACCAGCTGCTCCAGAGATTGCACGCTCATCAATCCCGAAGAAACACAGGGTGACCACTCACGCTCCCTGCTCCATGTTTTCTGCACAAGCGGCCTTTCACCCTTCTGACACCCGGTCTCGTACACACAACAAAGAAAACTCCACATAATCAGGAGGCAGCAGGTCTCCCGCAACTGCGTGTTCCGGCCCAGCCCCGGAGCCACCCTGTCCAGTAGCCGGGCAGCATAAGAGCTCAGAGTATGACCGTTCCAGTAAGGCGGACTCAGCACCACCAGCCGTCTGCGCCGCGTCATGACACAACGGTTTGTCCGAAAGGCGGGTCGCTGCATCAGCAGTCGCTCAACGTCAGGCACGCCCTCTGGCTGATCCGTCCAGCCCTCTCCTGTTTCATACGCCAGAAGTTGTGCTTCAAGACGCCGCAAGCGCCCTCCGTAGCAAGAAGGCTTCCATGTTCGAAATGCAATACCCCCTGCCATAGGCTGCATATCGACTTCGAACCGCCCCGCCGGAAAACTCAGCCGGAAGAAGCTGTTATACCAGCACTGCAGCTGCGGCAGTGCCATACTGCGGTACCTGCCCATGCTTGCCAGCCGTTCCAGAGAATTCTTCATATTGAGATCCAGACTGGAGAAATGCTCGACATCCAGCTTCAGCTCGTCCCGCTGTAGCAGCCAACACAGCATATCCTCAGCCTGCGCAGGAAAATCTTCTGGATCACTCACCGCCTTGATACGCAGCTCCCAGAGAAGCCAATACACCATATTTCGCCAGCGCTGATATTCTCCGCGCTGGCGAGCCCAGACTCCCAATTGGGTCAGCTGCTGCTTCAGCTGCATTTGCACGTCTGATGAATGCAAACTCCATTTGAAGACAGCAAGAGACAAAAAACTTCTACACACGGACACATCGGCCAGCACGCGCAAAGCCGCCTCCGTCGGCCTGTGCAGTCCTTTAAGAAAGCGACAACCCAGCACAAAATCCTCCATGACACGGCTGCCCCACAAGCTGCCCAGAAGTGCCTCTTCACTCAAGCGACACGCCTGATCGATAGACAGCTCCGTCTCCGGTACGGCGACAGGCTCGAATTGACTTTTATCCATGCGAAGAAAATCCACTGCCAGTTGGATCCCGTCAGCCGCCTTCAGGTTAGCCAGCAATACGCTCTGGTCGGCCAGACTCAACCCCCGCACAAAATTTTGTACGCTGAGGGATCCACTCCTGGGCGCCATAAAGGCTTCAGGGCGTTGCTGTCGTATCAGACCGTACGATCCTCCCAGATCATGAGTCGCCCAACTGCACCCCGCATCCAGACTGTACTCGCCGAACTGATGCCTGCAGCCTTTCACAATGCGTGCTGCTATACCCCACCTGCGGCACAGCAGCACGAACACGAGGGCGCGATGCCTGCAACTGCCCTGGCGTTCACGCACCAGGAATTCCAGCAGGTCCTCACCAGGTTCCGGCGCCCGGTCGGCTTTAAAATTGCAGCAATAACGACAAATAGCCTCGACCCGCTCCGCATCCGAGCCTGCGTCGGTCACCTTCTTGAGTGCCAGAGCCGTAGCCGGGGGAAAACACGCGCGCTTGTCCGCTGCCAGAACAGCATCCAGGCGTTGCAACAAGACCGGATCGCAGCAGGCATCCGGATGAATGCCTGGCAAGACAGACGGCGCCAGCCTCCTTTCGTGTGCACGCGACCTCTCCAGCACAAAATGGACCCACACCCGCACATCGGAACGGGCGCTCGCATCAAGAAACCTTACATAGTGCAACCCTGTCTCACAGTCCCTGATGACTTCTGTCATGCGCGGTGGATCTGTGCGCAGCTGCACCAGACGGTCTGCCGCATCCACACCCGGCAGGATGCGCCAGTCGCCCCTGTCCGCCAGGGGATGCACCCCATAGCGCTGATCTTTATCCAGCACCCCGCCGGCGTCAAAAGAGATCGGATCCGGCAACAGCAGCTCCCAGCCCCGTCGTCCCGGCAACACCGGCTCTACACACAGACAACCATCGACAACAACAGGCTCCAGAATGGCAAGACGGGACAGTCGATCGTCATGGTCTGTACCGAAGGTCCCCGGCAGCACGACTTCAGCCGGCGGTCTGGCATTCTCATCCGTCTCGCCATCCACCCGTACCGTACCCCTCGCCGGCAAGCCCTCCGGCTGCGTCCCGCCGCCAGACTGCCAACACAGTGCCTGAATGCGAGACCAGAGCGATTGCCACTGCCAGGGGTGCTGCGGCCATGGCTGGCAGAGTGCATCCAGCCCCTGCACCCAGGCTCTGTTGCAGGCCATGTTCAGCGTCATCTGTCCGGCCCGGGACAAGCGAAACAATGCCAGCGCACGTACCTGGTCCTGCTCCGGCAGCTTCTGGCACCAGCGCTGCTGCAGGCGAAGGTACAACAACGCCTCCAGCCCGGGGCTGCCATCCAGACTGGCCGGCAATCCGGTCTCCTGCCGCCAGCGCTCCTTGATCAACTCGCACGCCAGCCGCTCCCTGGCCTGCTGGTCCGACAGCTCTGACGGCAGCACCAGCCGCCCCGTGTTCCAGTCCAGCCGCTCGATGGGGCCGGTCCAGACGGTCAGCGGTCTGTTCAGCCATTCACAGCGGTTGATCCAGTGCGTCAGCTCCCGGTGGGGCCTGTCACCAGGTTCATCGGTTGCGACCGCAGCCGCAAGCGCGGCCCGGTCGCAAGACACAGCCCGCAGATACATCTTGTAGTGATCGTCGAACAGCGCCGGTATCTCTGGTGCCGCGCAATCCTGGCAGGCCCGCACCAGCTGCATCAGGCTCTGGTTCGCGGGCCGCAGCCCCACCCCCTTGCTGTGTGCCATCTGGCACAGCTGCGTATGCCAGACGGCCAGCTGCCTGACCTGTGCCTCCTCAACCCGACCTGCCGCCGACTGCTGTGCTATGGCTACCCGTTCATCATGGCTGTAGTCCGGTATCACCAGGCGCCGGAACCGCCCCAGCAGAGCCGGCGACAAGCGGTGGCGCCCACTGCAACCGGCGTCCGGTGGATTTATGGTGGCAAAAAGATGAAACCCGGGGGCCGCCTCGCCGGCCAGGCTGGCATTGAGCTCGCCTTCCAGATACTGGCTTTCCACCAGATTGAGCTCTGAAATCACCAGAATCTGCCCCTGGGTGCGCGCCTGGCGCAAGGCCTCGCACAAGGACTCCCAGGGGCAATCAGACGCGCACAACGGCTCCAGCATGGGCATGACTTCGCCGTCCTGAAGGCAGTGCCGCTTCCAGAAGTTCAGCAGCAGCCGCAAACTGGCATCCTTGCCCCGTCCCGGCGGGCCTTCAATCAGCGTGGCCTGGCGACGCCCCGCCGCCAGACGCCCCTTGCGCATCTGAAAACAGCGGTCCAGATCCCGGTTGAGTGCCGAAATCAGCGCCATCACGGCCGGTGGCGAGGTCGCAAAATCCGGTGCCTCCTGCCGGGCGTAGTGCACAAACTGGCTGTCCAGCCAGGCACTGCGTCCACCGCCACAGCAGTCGACATAGCGCCTGTCCACCGGAACACGCGCCGCCACCCAGGCTTCCAGTGCCCGCAACGCCAGCAGCCCGCCCTGGTCACACTCCCCTTCCAGCAAATCAGCTGTCGCCTGCAACACCAGCGCATTGAGTCCGGCCGCCGTCAGGGGGACAACCTCTGGCTGGTTGACATACCAACCCAGCCAGGCACACAGGTCTCCCAGGTCACGCGGCGTGAACGCGCGCTCCGGCAGCAGGGGCTGACACAGGCGCCAGACACGCATCAGGGTCGCGGCCGTGCCCTGCAGCAGCACCGGGCTGACACGCCTCGCCAGATGGCGCTGCACAGCAGGAAGCACCAGCTGCTGGCACAGGAAATCATCATCCAGCGGCGGAAAATGAACCTGCTGCGCCAGCCGGGCAAGGTCCGGATCACTGCGCCGCCCCGCGTAGCCGGCCGGATTGCCAGTCAGAATCACCCGGTGCCGATCGCTGACCTCCAGTGGCTGGCCCTTGATATACACACAGGGCGGCCGGTTCCACAGTCCTTTTATGCTGTCCAGCACACCGGGAACCGCCAGGTTGGCCTCGTCGATCACCAGGGTCACCAGCTGCTGGTCAGACGACGGCCTGGTTTTCGCCCAGGCCATCAGCAGCTGATCACGGGCCACCATGCTGCGGTCCTGGCCGCAGTCCCTCCAGACCCAGCGCTGCACCAGATCCCGCTCAGTCGTACCCGGCCCCACTGATACCACCCAGGTGGGGCCGGCCTGACGTGCTACCTCAGCAGAAAAATGGCTCTTGCCCGTGGCCGTCTGACCTTCGACCATCAACACCGGGGTCTGCTCAAGGCGTTGCCGCAGTCGTGCCAGGCGACGCTGCCGGCGATCGGCCTGATCGGTACCTCCACGCAGCAGATCCCGGGCCAGCGCCGCCCTGGCGGCCGCTTCGATCCCGGCCGCACCCTCCCATTGCAGCAGTGCCTGCAGCCGGCGTTGGACCTCTGCCTGCGCCGGCTCCTGCGCCTGACTGGCCAGCCGGTAGCTGGCAGCGGCAAGGTCCAGCAACGCCGGATAGCTGTCCTGACACCCGTCCCGTCTGCGCCAACCGGCGGCCAAGGCATCGCCCAGCCGTTTCAGACGCTGGCCGCATCGAACAGGTGCCTGGCGCAGTCTTTCCAGTAGCGCCGCGTCAGGTTCAAGCCCCTTCTCCACCGACACCTGTTGGCACGCACCCGCCCCCCAGACACGCAGCACGGCCACCAAGCGCGACAGATCTGCATCAGAACACACCGGATGAAACTGCAACGGCAGCGCCGCCTGCCAGCCGGGCCCCAGCGCACGCATCAGCGTCCACCATTGCTTTTTCAGGAACGCCCGGTCGAGGACGCCCTGCTCCGGCATCACCGCAGCCAGTCGATCTGGATCAACCCAGTCAGCCGGACCGGGATCAGGCCAGAGCCGGAGCGAGACAGCCTTGAGAAAGTCACGCACCGGCGGACAATGACGACTGCGGTGCGACAACAGACTGTCGATGGCGCGCCGCCAATGGTGTGGGGCAACCCGAGCAGCGCCTTCCTGCCGCGCCTGCTGCACAGCCGCTGCCACAAGGTTGTCCAACAAGGAGGCGGTCACGACAGGTATGGCACCAGCCTGGGACGCCAGACTGGATGGCACACTGGCCCAGGCGCGCAGCAAGCCGGTCACCGCCTGGCGCAGCTGCACAGCCAGGTCTTCATCCAGCTGCCAGCGAGCGCGCAAGGCATCCCAGTGATCAACAGCGGCCAGGGGTTCGGCTGCGGCCAGTGCCTGCGACCACAGCGGCGATGGCGATTCCCTGCTGTCCGGCCACAGCAGCGTCACATCCGCCGCCGGAAAACAGCGCCAGCGCCCATTGATCAATACTGACGGCGTCTGGCACAGCAAGGACTCCAGCTGCCATTGCAGTTCGCTATTGGTTTCCAGACCGCGTATCACGACCGGTTGCCCCTGTATCAGGGCCTGTTCCAGCGGCGTTTGCCGCAGACCGAACAAGGGACGCTGCTCAGACAGCACATGCAGGTCATCAAACAGCACGCCCAGTCGCGTACCCGGGTGCACTCTTATGACCTGCGGCGGCACGCCCGATGACTGCTGTTGCTCCAGCCAGGCGGTTATCTGATCAGCGTCCTGCCAGCTTCTGATGCGCACCTGGGGAGTCAGCACCCGGGCCAGTGTCGCTTGTTCCATCGCCTCAGCCGCAGCGGGTTGCTGATGCGCGGCCAGCTGAGGAACCACTGCCAGGTCATCCGGATCATCATGGGCCACAAACACGCCTATGCCCGCCGCGCCCCGGTTCGCGCTGTACAAGCGGCTCAGCAGCTGCAACCACCCCGCCTCGCCCAGGGGGGCACTGACGATCAACCCGGCACCGCTGTCCAGCCGTTCCTGCAGGGCATCAGCCTGCCGCCAGTGGCCATCTTCAGTCACGCAACCTTGTGCCAGCCACGCATGCAGGCTGTGCTTGTTGACGACAATCGCCCCCGGCACTGGCGCATCCTGGCGCAGGAGGCAGCGCCCCAGCCGCTGCCGTTCCTCAGCATCCAGCATGCGGCGCATGAAGGTCAGTCCGCCGGGCAGCCGGCACTGGCAACCGTTGCTTTCATAAAGACCGCTGCGCTGTATCTTGAGCCATTCATGACAGAAAACCGGGTCCGACCAGTCTGCACCACGCAAAATGACCCGCTGACCGGGCGACAATTTCCCCAGAGCTCCCGCAAAAAAACGCATGCGACCTTGGTCGTCAGTCGTCATCCAGCCATATAAAGTCCGGCGCCAGTCACCCAGCAGGTGAAAATCAATGACCGCGGCCCGGTCTTCACACGACAGCTCACCGGTATGACAAGGCGGCAACAGATCCTGCTCGACAGACGGCGCAAGCCACTCCAGCGTCAGCCCGGGACGCACAATGCGCCGCCAGAAATCCATGCCGGGCGCATGGTCTGCATCAGTGCCGGTCTGGTATTGCTGCGGCGACAGCAGCACCAGGAGCCGTACATGACTGCCCAACGGCTGCTTGCTGTTGCTGAAACGGTCGTACAGGGAAGGTTGATCCGGGTCGAACAGATCGTTGTAGGCTGTCAGCTGGGCACCGGTCAGGTTGCGGCAATCGAGCACCAGACACAGCGGTGCTGGCGCAGGGGCAGCGTCCTGGTTGAACAGCCGGCCGGGGTCCCGCCGCAGTGTTCCCTGCTCAGTCAGGCTGACGCGCAGCGTCAAACTGTCCTGGAGCAGTCCTTCCGGCTCCTGCACCAGCACCAGATCGTCACCGCCCCGGCCTTGCTCATCCAGCAGCGCCTGCACCGGTGTTTTTTCCTCCAGCAGCAGGCAATCAAAAACAACCCGTTTTTGTGCAACAGCGCTGGTCGACACAGGGCCTGGGTGCGGCAGGCTGTCAGGCTGGGGAACCGGAACAGAGTCCGCTTCCTGACAGTCCATCACATCAGGCGCGTTCACCGCTCCCGACAGCGCGTCTCCGGCACTGAACCTGTTTGATGCCTGTGACAATTGTTTCGGAAAAAAACCCGCTGAATCCATGCCAACACCTCCTTGTTATGCATTCCCTCGCGCACGGCCAGCGACAACCAGTCGTTACAGCCTTGATGACAATCCCTTCTGTGAAAATTGGAGTACCAGACCACACCAGAAGTTCCGAAAGATCCAAATGCCAACAAAGGGAAAAAACAGAAAGGAAAAAACAGAAAGGAAAAGAAGGAATGCTCTATCTGATCGCCCTCTCGCCACAAACACAGTTTCTGTCGCATGTAAATGCGACACGTTTGTGGTTTGCAAACTCTTAAGTAAAAAGTTTCCTTTTCCCATGTTGGATGGGCTCCAACATATGAAGCACGCTGAACAACCATTTGATTGAAAATACAAAACCTTTTGCTGCTTTCAGATGTCTTATACAAAACACCCATGCAAGCAGGAAACTAACAATGAATACAGCAGGGAATATAGGTTCAGCAAGAAAAGGTCCCGACCAACTCACCTTGAATGACAGTCAATTGGAAACCTCTGGCACTACAGCTGTACAACCAGAAAAACGGCTTACCCCACTCCCCAGCACCCTTGGAGATTCCAAAGAACTGTCGGGCAGAAGCGTTCGCCATGAGCACCAGCTGTCTTTTTTGAAGGAAGAATTCTATGTTGAAATAAACTCACCTCATTACAAAAAAAACTCCAACGTTTTCCCGTTTTATCTAAACAAAGAAAAACATTACAGGATAAGCCCCAATGGTGCTGGTGTAGAAAAAAACGAATCTGTCACACTTCCTATGGACGAAAGCACAAGAGAACACACCTCTCTGTGGCCAGATCCTCTAACAAGGATATCTGCGCTTTTTACGCACGGCTTCGACAATTCTTGTCGGGTGACTGATTTCTGCGGTTACGAGGGAGAATTTGTGTCAGAGGGATGCTGCCACCACTTTGCCAACTATTTGGCCTTCGGTATGAATTCACAGAAATATGTTGACTTCAATGTCTGGTATGACAGGCTCCCTTTCGCGTCAGTGCTCCCATTTTCCCAGGAAGAATTGCGCTGGGGAGATATTGTTCAACTTTTTAGCGATGGAAGAATTACGCATAGCATGTTTTATATCGGCGACGGAATACATATCAATAAACGTGGCCGAAAAGACATATATTTTCAGTCGTTACCAGCGGCCCAAGTCGCATATCCTTCAGATTTCATCAGAACAGTTCGCTTGCTTCCTGAATATTATTCGGAGAAATTAGAGTTTCAGGAAAGCTATCAGAGCTTTTGAATTTTTCTTGCAAGCTCGATACAGGTACAGATGTTCGTATTCATACCACAAAAATTCCTGTGAGCCATTGAAAAGCCGGTCTTGTCATTCCCACGAAGGCGGGCAGACAACGTCTGCCTGAATCCCCACCTTCATGGAGAGCACGCATAGCTGTACGGGATGACGAATAAGGGCTGGCGTTCACAGCATCAGCAAGAACGGGATTTTTTATACTCCTGGCGTAATTCAGCCCTGCGTTCACAAAAAAACCGAACTCTGGACACTTGCATCTGTCTTATTCAAGGGAACCACTGACGAAGGACCAATGCTCAAGGATATGATCATGAACAAGAGCACAGCACAAAATCACGGCTCGGTGTTTTACAGCCCCCTCCCGGTGTCTATCACGCCCCTCAACCTGCCCGGCTGTCAGCACCCGGGATACAGCGTACAGCCAGCACCATCCGACACCAACGGCGACAAGGGCGGCGCTACAGCCGCTGCGCGCAAGCTGTCAGACAAGCCTTCTGCCCTGCAAGAAAGGCTCCTGGACAGGCAGGTACAACCGCTGACCGGGGAACCGGAATCCCACCTGCAACTCAAGCCGGAACCCAACCCGGCCCCGGACCTGGACCCGGACCTCAGCCAACAAAATCTGCGCATCAACTATCCTGCACCGGACTGGA
Organism: Kistimonas sp. bin40; assembly: GCA_002238585.1. Lineage (GTDB taxonomy): Bacteria > Pseudomonadota > Gammaproteobacteria > Pseudomonadales > Endozoicomonadaceae > Sansalvadorimonas. Next base: position 14,376 of record MPMQ01000081.1, read on the forward strand.
TTCCCCTGGAGGAACTGATCGCCTCCCCCCCCTTCACGCCAACACTGGAAAGGGACACCAACCTCACCCGCGACCTCCAGCAACCCGCCTCACTGCACCGCTTCGAGCAACTGTTGCACGAGCGCCGTCAGGCAGACGAAAACAAAAAGGAATTCAAACTCGATCTTCTCATGCCCACCCTGAGAAATATGAAGACCTTCATCAGCCATATACGCAGCGGCAAACAGTTCACCGCACCTTTGACAGCCAAAGAGCAAACAGCCATGGCCTGGCTGGCAGACAAGACCCAGCAACTGCTCGATGCCGAGGCTCCTTACCGACGTAGTGTCCACCTGGCCATCGCACTGATGGCCCTGTGTGAAATCATCACGAAAAGGCAAGTGCTCGATCCCCTCCTGGGGCTTGATCCTCTGAAAGATTCGTGCTCCCAGCAGCCAAAGCTGTGGGAATTTTCCTGGGCGTTTTCACGTGCTGTGGATCCACTCCGGATCATTGAATACTGCTGGGGCGGGAATAACCCCGGCGGCCC
>MPMQ01000008.1 GCA_002238585.1 Kistimonas sp. bin40
GGTTCTGGTGCTTTTCAGAGCATGGATTCTGCCACTATAAAACAGGTTGTGTCTGGTAGTTGTTCAGGGCCTTTTGACGGGTTGTTCTGCCCGGGTTCTTTTCACCTGTGCGTACCGCTCTCGCTATAGCGTACGCCTGGCCTCGGTGGCGGGCCTGGGGGGACGGCCTGGAAATCTGAAGGGTTCGAAACAGTGTTGAGTGCGCTGGATAATCTCTGTTTACCGGCGCTAACCCATTGCCATGAAAAGGGCTCAGAAATTTCGCACGACTGGTCAGTGCAAACCTGCCTGGCAAGGTGGTTCCCATCGTCCCGCCAGAAAGTTATTGGCAGCGACTACTGGAGCACCGGACATCAGGACCGGTTCTCGTTTCGGAAACACCGAACAACGCGCTTCAGATGCCAGACACCCAGTTCAAGGATGCAGGTCAGCAAAGGCCACAGGTCAGGACGATCAGCATGACCGTCCTGCAAGAAGAAGCCTCACATGCCGCACAACCGCAAAGAGCCGCTGGTTGCCGCCCGGCACAGCCCCCAGGCCTCCATGACTGTCGGGTTCAGGGCCTGTTACTCGGCCTTTGCCGTCTCTCGTATTTTGTGCACCATGCGGGTTGTGGAGCAATCAGGCAGCGGCGCCAGCACGGCAGCCTCGCCGCCATAACTGCGTACAAAAGAAGCGCCGATCACGTCTTCCAGCCGGTAGTCGCCGCCCTTTACCAGCATATCCGGTTTGATCAGATGCAGCAGTGCTTCCGGTGTATCCTCATCAAAGGGAACCACCCAGTCCACCATCTCCAGTGCAGACAAAACAGCCATCCGCCTCTCCAGTGAATTGATAGGCCGCCCGGCTCCCTTAAGACGGCGCACCGAGGCATCATCGTTGACAGCCACAATCAGACGGTCGCCGCGTGCGCGTGCCGCTGCAAGGTAGCCCACATGCCCGGCATGAAGAATGTCGAAACAGCCGTTGGTAAAGACGATTCGTTCGCCACGCAAGCGTGCAGTGGTCGTCGCTGTCAGGAGTTGATCCCGGGTCATGACCCCGCACTGGACAGCGCGTCGATTGGCCAGAAGCTTCTGCATTTCCGGCAGGCTGACGCTGGCAGAGCCCAGTTTGGTCACTACGCGCCCTGCGGCCATGTTGGCCAGGTCTGCCGCCTGTTCCAGCGTTGTTCCCGCCCCCAGACTGGAAGCCAGTGTCGCTATGACCGTGTCTCCAGCGCCGGTCACGTCAACAACCTCCCGGGCCTGGGCCGGGAAATGCAGCACTTCCTTGCCTTCCTGCAACAGCGTCATCCCCTGGGAGCCCCGTGTAATCAGGAGGGCTGTACATTCCAGGCGCCGGCGCAGGGCCTCCCCCTTTTCCAGCAAGGTCTTCTCATCCGGGCAAGGTCCGACAACCGCCTGAAACTCCGTCATATTCGGTGTGATGACCGTGCAGCCCCGATACTTGTCGAAATCCTGACCCTTGGGGTCGACCAGCACCGGAATACCCCTGTCCCGCGCCATGGCAATCAGCTGTTGCGGATTGTCGGACAGGGTGCCTTTGCCATAGTCAGACAGCACCAGAACATCGATCTTGTCTATGTGGTTTTCCAGCTCCCTGACCAGCTGCTCTGAACCCTGTGTTGCCGTCTCCTCAAAGTCGAGTCGCACCAGCTGCTGGTTCTGGCTGAGAACCCGCAGCTTGATCGTGGTGGGGCAACTGCTGTCACGGACAAGATGGCAGCGCACACCCGCCGCCTCCAGCGTCGTGCCAAGAATGTTGGCCGCCTCATCATCACCACTGGTGCTCAGCAGGCTTGTTTTTACGCCCAGGGTGGCACTGTTGAGCGCCACGTTGCCGGCCCCGCCAGGTTGGTCCTTGCATTCGCTGACACGGACCACAGGAACCGGTGCTTCCGGCGAAAGCCGGGATGCGCTGCCACTGAAGTAACGGTCCAGCATGATATCGCCTATGACGAGCAGCCTCACCTGCTCGAAACGGGGGAAGATGGTGTTCACAAGCTCTCCACTCCAGCAGATGACCTGTTGTCCTGCTGCGCCAGTTGATTATGCAAGGAAGCGTAAGCCCCTCCAGGTCGCGCCAGCAATTCTTTCTGGGTTCCCGCTTCCACAATGCGGCCCTTGTCCATGACAAGAATACGGTCAGCCTTTTCAATGGTGGACAAGCGGTGCGCAATGATCAGGGTAGTCCGCTCCTTGACGATGGTGTCCAGAGCCACCTGGATATGACGTTCTGATTCGGTATCCAGTGCCGAGGTAGCTTCATCCAGCAGCAGAATCGGCGCGTCCTTGAGTATGGCGCGGGCCAGGGCCAGACGCTGGCGCTGGCCACCAGACAGGCGAACGCCCCGCTCGCCAATCGGCGTATCCATCCCTTGAGGCATGGCTTCGATGAACTCGCTGGCACAGGCCGAACGTGCCGCCAGCCGTATATCCTCAGGATCCGCTCCCGCCAGATCACCGTAGGCAATATTGTTGGCTACGGTGTCGTTGAACAGGGATACCTGTTGGCCGACCAGGGCTATCTTCTGCCGCAAATCCGCAAGACGATAGTCAGACAGCGGATGCCCGTCCAGCAGCAATTGACCAGTGTCCGGATCGTAAAAACGTAACAAGAGTCCTGTCAGCGTACTCTTGCCACTGCCGGAACGGCCCACCAGCGCCAGTGTCTCTCCAGGGCGGACCGAAAAGCTGATGTCACTGAGCGCAGGCTTGTTGGCAGACTTGTAAGTGAATGAAAGATTGCGGACCTCAAGGGTGCCGGTAATCTGCTCTGCAGTCCGGGTACCCGTGTCTGGCTCCGGCTCCTGATCTATCAGATCGAAGACAGACCAGGCGGCAACCAGCCCTTTCTGGATATTGGGCAGCACCTCGCTGAGCTGGCGCAAGGGTTTGGGCAACAGACCTGCGGCCGCAAGAAAGCCGATCAACTCGCCTGGCGTATTGCTGTTCATCTGTGCGTTCTGGACAAAAAGCAGGGCATACATCAGCGCTGCCATGGCACACAGAATCATCAGCTGCAGTGTGGGAGTCATGATCGCAGCGGTCTTCGCCATTTTGAGATTCTTGTGCATATTGTCAGTGCTGGCAGTCACAAAACGCCCGTTTTCATAGTGCTGCCCGCCAAAGCTGCGCACCACCATATGATTGGTGATGGTCTCGGAGGCAATATGGGTAATGTCGCCCATAGTGTCCTGCACCTGAATCCCCAGTCTCCGGAAACGTCGGCTCGTCAGTGCCACCACGACGGCTATCACAGGTGCTATGGCCATAAAGATCAGCGTCAGCTTCCAGTTGGTCCAGAAGAGATAGCCCAGCAGAGCGACCACAGTCAGCCCTTCCCGTGCACTGACCTTGATGGCCTCGGTAGCCGCCGAGGTGACGCCGCTGACATTGTAGGTGATACGCGACACAAGATGACCGGAATCCCGGTCATCGAAAAAGTGGCTGGGAAGTTTGAGCAAGCTGCGAAACAGATGGACACGCAAATCATGCACGACTCCCAGAGAAACACGGGCAAGGCAGTAGCTGCCCAGAAAAGATCCCAATCCACGAAAAAAAGCCAGAACAACAATGCCGAGTGGAATCAGGCTGGCCAACCGGCTCGCGGGCACCGAACCCAGTCCCCAGATGTAAACAGGGTGGCTGCTGTCGCCTATAAGGGCAGTGGCGAAATAGTCAACCAGCTTGGGAAACATGGGCTGACTGAGGGCAAACATCAGATACCCCAGCAGGCTTAGTGCGAAAACGGCCCAGTAAGGGCGAACGTACCCCAGCAGTCGGAGGTAGACGGCCAGTCCACTTCCTGGGGTGGCGGAATGCTCAGTCATAGGGAATCAGGGGCCGTAATTTTCGCCAGCAGGTTCAAGGGGAACGCCAGGTATCCTGGCATGGAATCAGGGACAGGCACCATCAGCACAGACAGACCCAGGAACAGCACGCCAGAACACGCCCGCCCGGGTGTGCAGTATTGCCCGGTGGTGGGGCTGGCCAGCAGACCCACTATTGCTGGCAAAAGACCTGCTGGCAAAAGACCTGCTGGCAACAAAAGAGACAAATGCCGGTTCCGGAGTGACGCTGCGCGGCACGCCTGCCCGGGTGTGCAATAGTGCCCGGCGGCAATCACATCAACTCCACCACGACCAGGCCGCAGTCCCACTATTGCTGGCAAAAGAGCTGCTGGCAACAAAAGAGACAAACGCCGGCTCCGGAGTGACGCTGTGCGGCACGCCTGCCCGGGTGTGCAATATTGCCCGGAGGCAATCACATCAACTCCACCACAACCAGGCCGCAGCCCCACTCCTGCTGGTAACAGAATCGCTGGCAAAGCTGGCAACAGAGCACAGGCCCAGCCTGGCTTGAGGGTTCGAGATAAACCGCTTCCGCTACAAGCTGTCATCACGGGCATTGCGGGGCTCCATAATGCGTACCGGTGCGGTGTCCGGGTCCCGGCATGCCCCGGCGGCAGCCAGTCTGTCCAGATACGCCTGCCACAGCTGGACCTGGCAACTGCCCAGTTCCCACAGCCAATCCCACGTATAGATGCCGGAGCTGTGACCATCGTCAAATACCAGCCTCAGACCATAGTGGCCTGCCGGCTCAACAAGGGTGATGACGACATTTTTTTTCCCACTCTGGAGCGGGCCCGGACGTCGCCCGTGGCCCATCACTTCAGCAGAGGGACTGTAAACACGCAGGTACTCAAAGGAAAGATCGACGGGTGACTGCAGTGCCGCATAGCTCAGCTCCAGTACCCGTTTCTTCTTGCGCACGCGGATGGTGCTGGGTGCTTCCATTGTTGTCGACTTCCTCCCCGCCTGGAAGAGCGGGGCCTGGCATGCGCCAGATCAGGGGGGCTACAGTTCAGGGGGGCTACAGTTCAGGGGGGCTACAGTGCCAGCTGATCCTTCGCCTCCCCGCCAGTGCGCCAGATCAGGGGTTCAGGCAGCCGCCTCTACAACGGCAGAGCGCTCGTTCCAGGAAAACCGGCTGGCATGTATGACCGAGTCCATCCAATGCCCGCACAGCTGATGTTGCTTGCGAACCGAAGCGATCTGCTCGGCCGGCTTGTCATCAGCCCGCGCTGCATGTTTTTCACGCGAACGCCCCAGCGGATTCTTGTACACTTCTTTCAGCGTGGCAATGCTGCGGCAGCCAGGATCACTGCATAGCGTGAAACCGGGTGTGCTACGCACCTGTTGGGGTGCCTTGTTGGCAAAGGCCACCGGAAACAGCCACACAGGCACAGTCGCCTCTTGCAGCCAGACGCGAACAGGGGCTGCCCCCTTGAAAGCGACCTCGCTGGCGGGACGCAGTCTACCAGCGAGCTTCTCCTCATGACTGAGTGCAACACGCGTAGCTTGCGGGTCAATATTCAGGGCAAAGTGCTTCCCGTGCGCCAGTACGTTGGACAGGAGCACGGAATCCTGCAGCTGGTGATCCCCCAGAACATAGCGAAACTCTTCGCCCCGGCGCCGGAGTGCATCGTTGACTTCCAGCCGGATGCTGTCGATGTTGCGCACATCCGCCGCGCCCCCGATCCGCTGCACGGAGGACGAGGGAATCGATGATGCTCGTTGTATTGCTGTCAGTGAATTTGCGCTCATACCCTGGAAATCGTCCGGTGTCTCAAAGTCTGGTGCCACTACAAAGCGGTGCGCGACTCTATACGAAGCACCAGTCCCGTGTCAATGGATGTGTCCGCAATCGTGTGGCTGGCCTATAGTCCCCGGAGTCCCCCGGGCAGGATCGGGAATGCAATTTCACCGGCAATTCAGGATACAATGCCTCCCGTTTGTCGCAATGGCCCTGTGTAACAGGGGGAGCTCTGTGAGCCAATGATTAATCGCAAAGACTGTGCCAATGCCATACGCGCCCTGAGTATGGACGCCGTTGAGAAAGCCCGGTCCGGGCATCCGGGTGCCCCCATGGGCATGGCGGACATCGCCGAAGTGCTCTGGCGCGATCTGCTCCGGCACAACCCCTGTAACCCGCTGTGGCCTGACAGGGACCGGTTCGTGCTGTCCAACGGCCACGGCTCCATGCTGCTGTACTCGCTGTTGCATCTGAGCGGATACGATCTGGGTATGGAGGACATAAAGAATTTCCGGCAGTGGGGCTCGCGCACGGCGGGCCACCCTGAGCACGGTCATGCACCGGGCATAGAAACCACAACCGGTCCCCTGGGACAGGGGCTGGCCAACGCCGTGGGAATGGCGCTGGCTGAAAAGCATCTGGCAGCACGCTTCAACCGTCCCGGGCATCAGATTGTCGATCATCACACCTACGTCTTTGTCGGCGATGGCTGCCTTATGGAAGGTATTTCCCATGAAGTCTGTTCACTGGCAGGCACCCTGGGACTGGGCAAGCTGGTGGTTTTCTATGATGACAACGGCATCTCCATTGACGGTCCGGTTGAAAGCTGGTTCACAGAAGATGTGATCGGACGCTTCGAGGCTTATGGCTGGGAAGTGCTCGCCGGCGTGGATGGCCACGATCCAGACGCGGTGCTGGCAGCAGCCCGCCAGGGACGCAGCACCTGCGACAGGCCCACTCTGATTTGCTGCCGGACAACGATCGGTCATGGCTCGCCCAACAAGGGAGGCACAGCCAGTTGTCATGGTGCCCCGCTGGGAGGGGACGAGATCGCCCTGGTGCGCAAGCAACTGGGCTGGCAGCATGCCCCCTTCGAAATTCCCGACGAGATTTACCAGCAGTGGGACGCCCGCAGCCGGGGACAAGCGGCTGAGGATGAATGGAATCAGCGCTTTACAGCCTACAAGGTCGCGTGGCCGGAGCTGGCCGCCGAGTTCGAACGTTGCATGTCAGGCACCCTGCCTGACGCTTTCTCTGACAAGGCTCAAGCCTGGATCAGCCAGTGTCAGCAGGCCTCCGAAACCCTGGCCAGTCGGCGCTCTTCCCTGAACACACTCAACGCCTATGGCCCTCTGCTGCCCGAGCTGATAGGCGGCTCGGCCGATCTGGCCGGCTCCAACCTGACCCACTGGAAGGGATGCAGTGCCCTGTCAAAAGACGAGACAGGCGGCAACTATGTTCACTATGGTGTGCGCGAGTTTGGCATGACGGCCATGACCAATGGCATGGCACTCCACGGCGGCGTGATTCCCTACGGCAGCACTTTTCTTGTCTTTATGGAGTACGCCTGTAACGCGGTGCGCATGGCAGCCCTGATGAAACAGCGCGTCATCCAGGTCTACACCCATGACTCCATAGGACTGGGCGAGGACGGGCCTACCCACCAGCCGGTCGAACAGCTGGCCAGCCTCAGACAGACGCCTGGCCTGCATACCTGGCGCCCCTGTGACACCGTCGAAACCGCTGTCGCCTGGAAGCAGGCCCTGGAGCGCAGCCAGGGCCCCAGCGCGCTGGTACTGTCGCGCCAGGATCTGGTCTGCATTGCTCGTGACGAGCACCAGCTGCAGGCTATCGAGCGGGGCGGCTATATACTCAGCGACAGCGATGCCGGTGAGCCCGAACTGATTCTGATGGCTACAGGTTCCGAGGTCAGTCTGATTTGTCAGGCCGGTGAACAGCTCAGAGCCCGGGGGCACCGCGTGCGGGTGATTTCCATGCCTTGTACTGAAGTGTTTGATGCCCAGGACGAGGCCTACAGAAACAGCGTTCTGCCACCCCACATCCGGCGCCGGCTAATTGTGGAAGCTGCTGTGACTGACTTCTGGTACAAATACGCAGGGCTTGACGGCAAGGTGCTGGGCATGACGTCTTTTGGTGCCTCGGCACCGGCTAGTGATCTGTTCAAATCCTTCGGTTTCACCGTCGAACGCGTGTTGGCATTGGCCGAGGATATGCTCAACACTGGATCCTGATCCCAAAAGCGGCAGGCCGTCGTTCCGGCCTGCCCCTGTCTTTTTTCCTGCATGCGTGACTATCGATGAAATGGCTGCTGTCTGCCCTTTGCTGTCTGGTGCCAGTCGTGGTGTTCTGGGTGGCTGTGCCCATCGTCTTCAGTGAGTGGCCCGACAACCTGGCAACCAGGTTGCATGACAAAACCGGTCTGCGGGTTATTCCTGGAGGTGCGCGCCACTGGAGCCTGTTTCCCGCTCCGGGATGGGTACTGGAGGATGTGCATCTGCACGACAGCGGCCGGCAGCGTATCCTTGGTGCCGCAAGCGTGAGAATCTACCTGCACTGGCCGTCCCTGCTCCGTTTCAGACTGGCTCCTGCGGTCAGAATCACTGGCCTGACCTGGCAGGGCACAGCCCGCAAGCAAGGACGCCTGGTCGTCGAAGATGGCTGGATAGAGGCCAGTCCGCTGGATGACAAGCACGCCCACTCGCTGCGAGCAGCACTCGATCTTGTGATGGCGCCTGCCGGGCACGACAGCAGACGCTTCCCTGTGACCCTGTCTGCCCGGCTGCTGCCTGAACCAGGGCAGCTGGATATACAGGGACTGCGGCTGCGATGGCAGAAACAATGGCTGACGGGGAATCTGACCATCAGCAACAGCAAAAACGGCAGCAATCGTTTTGATCTGCAAGCCGGCACCCTGGATACAGCTACCTTGTCTGCTTTGTTGATGGGCGCATGGACTTTGACAACGCGGGCGCAACCAGAAGGAGAGGGCGCGCCATCATCCATCCAGACACCCCCACACACACCATTTCATGGCAAGATCCAGGGCCGGTTACGGCTTGAACGACTCCAGCAGGGTCCCTGGCACCTTGACCAGGCCGACATGCAACTGGCGTACGAAAAAAAACGCCTCGATATAACCCGCCTGACGGCCCGGCTGTTCGAAGGAGATCTCGAAGGAGCCGGAGCTGTCGACCTGGACGCCGTGCCTGCCAGTCCGCAACTCTCAGCCCAGTTTGCCATCCGTAACACTGACCTGGGCTCCTGGCCCAAGCTCCCCCATGGTCTGCAAGGGCGAGCCAGTGGCAAGGCACGGCTACTGAGTCACGGCCGCAAGCCACGGCAGCTGCTGCAAGGATTGAACGGCGTCGCAGAGTTTGAGATCGCCGATGGCAGCCTGACCGGACCAGATGTGGACGGGCTGATCTGCACCCTCGTGACCGGTGGCTCATCGCCCTCCGCAGCAGACGCCATCAAGCCTGGTACACACACATCTTTCAGGCGTGCACAGGCTCACCTGAAAATTACTGGGGGACGGCTGCATACCCATGATCTGAACATCCAGCTGGCTACGGCTCGAGCCACCGCCAGCGGCTCTTTTGACCTGACAACGCGCTGGATAGATGCAGACCTCGGGGTTCGGTTAACGGGTGATGCCAGATGTCCGGTTGCATCCGGACTGACCGCCATCACCTGGCCGGTCCGCTGTCGGGGCAAGGCGGGAACCAGACACCTGTGTCATCTGGATCGCAAGGCCGGCCAGCGTGCGCTGCGCCAATCCATCATGCAACTTCTGGTGCAATAGCCCCGCCTCCCTGCCCCGTCACTGGCGATGACAGACTCCAGTCCAGTCCAGTCCAGTCCAGTCCAGTCCAGTCCAGTCCAGTCGCGGGCCATTGTGACGCTTGCCATGGGCGAAACAGCCAGGGACAATGCTTCCCTTTGTGTTTTCCTCTGTAATCTGCCCCTTCGGCGGCGGTTGCAGTGTATGTATTCCTCTCAATTCCTCTCAATTCCTTTCAGGATCAGGATGGGCATGTCTGATACAGCCGCAGTCCAGCAAGCCCTGCTGGACTGGTACGACAACCATGGTCGCCAGGATCTTCCCTGGCAAACTGCGCCGACCCCTTACAGAGTCTGGGTCAGCGAGGTGATGCTGCAACAGACCACAGTCAGAACGGTGATCCCCTATTTTCAACGCTTCATGGACCGCTTCCCCAACGTCGAGGCACTGTCTGCAGCATCACTGGACGATGTCCTGCAACTCTGGAGTGGTCTTGGTTACTACAGCCGGGCGCGCAACCTGCACCGGGCCGCTCAACACATAACGCACCAGCTGGGCGGTCACTTCCCGCAGGATCTGACCGGGTTGCAGGCATTGCCAGGCATAGGCAGATCAACAGCCGGTGCTGTCGCCAGCATCAGTCTTGGCATACGGGCACCGATTCTCGACGGTAATGTGAAACGCTGGCTGACCCGCCTGCATGCCCTGCCAGGCTGGCCGGGCAACACCCAGGTCGCCAAACAGCTCTGGGCCCTGGCTGAGCGCTACACACCACACAGCCGTCTGGCCGCCTGGACCCAGGCTGTGATGGATCTGGGTGCTGTCCTGTGCACCCGCAGCCGCCCCATGTGCGCTGAGTGCCCACTGCGTTCCCACTGTCAGGCTCGCCTGCTGGGCCGTCCTGGTGACTTTCCCGGCAAGCGACCTGTACGCGCTTTACCCTGCAAATCGACCCGCATGCTGCTTATCAGCGATTGTCATAACCGGATCCTTCTGGAAAAGCGGACAGCGCAAGGACTCTGGGGCGGCTTGTGGAGTCTGCCTCAGGTAGCCCCTGACGAGGCACTGGCACCGGCCATCCGGAAACGCACAGGTCTGGTGCTGGTCCACAGTCAGACGGAAGCGGGCTTTCGTCACTCATTCAGCCATTACCATCTTGATATAGAGCCGGTGCGAGCACAGGTAGACGGCTCTGGAACCCTGGCGGGAGATTTGCATTGGCACCAATGGACCTGTGCACAGCAACTGGGCGTTCCCGCTCCCGTAAAAAAATTACTGGACAAGCTGCAGCCGCTGCCGGCATGAACCGATGAACCGGTGAACCGGTTTTCGTCTCATGCCCATGTCCCGCACCCATGGGGGGGGGCGGGGAGCCGCTTGCCACGACAACCTGGCAGCGGGCATCATTGTGCCCCCGTACTTGCTGACTTTCTGATTTTCCTGCCATGACAAGCTCACATTCTGCATCACTGCCCAGACTCCGGCTGGCTACACGCCGCAGCCCCCTGGCTCTCTGGCAAGCTCGCCATGTACAGCAGGAGTTGGTGGCCTGCCACCCGGGACTGGAGGTGGAGCTGATTCCCCTGGTGAGCAAGGGGGACCGCCTTCTGGACCAGCCACTGGCCAAGGTAGGAGGAAAAGGCCTGTTCGTCAAAGAGTTGCAGCAGGCGTTGCTGGACGAACGTGCGGACATAGCCGTCCATTCCGTCAAGGATATTCCCGCTCATCTGCCGGCTGGGCTGGAGGTGGCGGTGATCTGCGCACGCGAAGATCCCCGTGATGCGCTGGTCTCCCGTCACTACAGGAGTCTGGATGACTTGCCGCCTGATGCCCTGGTGGGGACATCCAGTCTGCGTCGCCAGTGCCAGATTCTGGAAAGGCGTCCCGACCTCCGGGTGCGCTTTCTGCGTGGCAATGTCAACACCCGGCTGGCGCAGCTCGATGCCGGGAACTACGATGCCATAATGCTGGCCGCCGCCGGGCTCATCCGGCTTGGATTGCGTGACCGCATCGCCCAGTATCTTGATACGACAATCAGTCTGCCGGCAGCGGGCCAGGGTGCCATGGGTATTGAATGCCGGCAGGATGATCAGGCCGTTCTGGAGCTGATCCGCCCCCTGCATCATCAGTCCACGGCCTGGTGCGTGCAGGCCGAACGTGCCATGACACAGGCACTCAATGGCAGTTGTCAGGTGCCCATCGCCGGGCTGGCCGAAGTCATCGCAGAAGACACCACAAACCCGCGCCTGCATTTGCGTGGCCTGGTTGGGCAACCGGACGCCAGTGTTCTCTTGCGCACCAGTCAGGAAGCCGTCGTCAGCCAAGCCCGGCAGGCAGGACTGGCTGCGGCGCAGCATCTGCTGGCCCAGGGTGCCGGAGAGATTCTGGCAGCACTGGGAGGGGGGGCTCCCGATGCCGATGGTGGCGATGGTGGCGATGGTGGCGATGGTGGCGATGGTGGCGATGGTAGCGATGGTAGCGATGGTAGCGATGGTAGCGATGGTAGCGATGGTAGTAGTGGAGAAGAGTCTTCATGACGGCGTCAAACATCAGTCTGAACGGCTGGCGGGTTCTGGTAACCCGCCCCCGGCCACAGGGTGATCGTCTGGCGCGAACGCTGGAAGATTATGGTGCCCATGTTGTGCTGGTGCCACTGGTGACAATAGAGCCGCAGACACCTCAAAACGCCGGTCTGCTGAACGATCTGAGCCACTATGACAAGGTCGTGGCCATCAGTGCCACAGCGGTGGAACAGGCCTTTGGCCACAAGCCCGGCAAGCCTGAGTCGCCCTGCTGGTATGTTCCGGGTGCCGCAACAGCGGCAGCCCTGGCCCGATACGGTGTCCAGGCACAGTATCCCCGCACGGGAGTCACCAGCGAGGACTTGCTGACCTTGCCGGGCCTGCAGGATCTTCACCGCCAGCGCATCCTGCTTCTCAAGGGCGAGGGGGGGCGCAACCTCATGGCCCGGGAGTTCCAGAAGCGGGGTGCCAGCCTGGATTGCCTGGTGCTCTACAGGCGCCGGTGCCCCTCCTATCAGCCCGGCTACCTGGATCGTATCGTGCAAGACAGCCGGGTTGGTGCTATGGTCGCTACCAGCGGTCAGATCGTCCGTCATCTGCTGCAAATCAGTCTGCATCCGGAAACCCTGCAGGCCGTCCCTCTGCTGGTTCCTGGTGCACGTGTTGCGCGACTGGCCCGTCTGGCAGGCTTTCACAGCGTGAAGGTTATGGCAGGGGCCGATGATGCGGCAGTGGTGTCTGCACTGGCGCACATGGGAAGTGAGGAAACGTACAAGAAATCGGGGCCGCAATCCTGTGCGGGCATGGCGTCTGCGGCCGGGAGAGCGACGAGTGGGAAATGAAAACCCGGCTTCGTGGCGTAGACAGTGCGTAGGTAGGTAGACAGAGGAACAGTGGGTAAACAGTGGAACAGCGGGTAAACAGTGGAACAGCGGGTAGACAGTGGCCTTGCTCAATCTGCGCAAGCCTGGCTCACATCCTGCCCCGGGCTTGCGCAGCCCGGCGTCCTGTTCCCGTGCCGTTTGCTTGCACGCCCAGAAGACTTTTTCCTGGAAGACTGGCCCGGTGGGGGCTCATTTTTTATAGATAGCGGCACCCGGCCTGCTTGTCACAGCGAGGCGGCAAGGTGCCGAGAGGGGCGTGGATGCGTGGGTGGCTGGTGTGAGCAACAAGACCGACATTAAAAAAAGGCAGCCCGACGGGCAGCCCACAGGCAGCAATGCCGTTTCTTCAGGGGAACAGGGCTCCTCGCCTTCTGCGCCCTCTGCCGGCACTTCCTGGCTGTCGGTGCTGGCGCTGATGCTGTCTGTGCTGTCTCTGGCGCTACTGGGGGCATGCCTCTGGTATGGCTGGCAAACAATCTTCAGACCTCCCGCTGCGGTGGCACATCAGGACAGCCCCCCTCCTGCCTGGGCGCAGGAGTTCGAGCGCCGGGCGAGCCTGGAACTCGAAGACCTCCGGGCAGCAGCGGCCCGCCGGGACAAAGCCGCTGGCGACATGCGCAGCCAGCTGGCCCGCATTGGCAACCGGTCCCGACGTCTCGAAGCACAACTGCGATCGATGCCATTATCATCGGACAGCCGACAGTGGCAGCTGGCAGAGGCAGAGTCGCTGCTGCGTGTGGCCAACCGGCAGCTCAAGACGCTGCATGATACCCGGGAAACAGAGGCGCTGCTGGCACAGGTCGCAGCCTTGCTGGAAGAGGCTGACACCCGTCACGACCTCCTGGCTGTGCGCCAGACATTGGTGGAAGACCGGGAACGCATACAGGCCGCAGCGGGAGCCGACGTCAGCGCAACCTGGCTGGAACTGCACGCTGTGACAGAACGTATTGCTTCTCTGTCCGAAGTGCCGGAGCTGCCGGAAGTGCCGGAGCTGCCGGAAGTGCCGGAGCTGCCAGAAGTGCCGGAGGTGCCGCCCGCCCCACCGGAACCCTCGACAGCTCAAGTCTCGCTGCCCGATGTGGCTGGTGCTGCCAACCTGCCCGATCCGGATTCTGCGATCAGTGACAGCTCGACAATCTGGAACACATGGAAAGCACGCTTTCTTGCAGCAGCGCGGATAGTCTGGGACAGCTTTGCCGGGCAGTTCCACATTCGTCAGTACAAGGATGAAGGCCCCTCAGCCTTGCCTTCGTCGAAGGAAATGTTTTTTCTGCGTCAGCGTCTGATGTTGTTGGTGGAAGAGGCACGGATAGCACTCCTGCGCAACTATGGCGAGATTTACAGGAACAGCTTGCAACAAGCCGGAGCAGGGCTGGAGAGCGGGTTTCCCCATGGTCAGGAGACAGAGGCGCTACACACCAGGCTGGCCGCTCTTCTGGAGGTTCCTGTGGGGCAGGAGCTGCCAGACGTCAGCCGCTCTCTTGAAGCACTGAAGGCTTACAGGAACAGCAATTCGGCCGAAGTTGATACCAGGCCGTCCGCGAGCGAGTCCAAACCAGCACAGGCCGTAGTGCCTTCTGGAGATACGCCGTGAAAAGTACACTGCAAGGATCATTCTTTTTTCTGTTCCTGATCGCCGTCTGTTATTTGTTTGTTCACTATCTGTACCTGGATAATGGCTATGTTCTGATCGCCTTCAATGGTTACAGACTCGAGACCAGTCTGTGGCCCTGTTTCTTGCTGTCAGCCTGATCAGGCTGACCCTTGGCTGCATGCGTCTGGTGAGCTGTGCCCTGGGCTTTCCTGTGGCCTCGGCAGAAAGGGTGTATCGCAGACGGGCACAGCAGCTCTCCAGCCGCGGCCTTGCTGCCTTCGCCAATGGCGACTGGAAGCAGGCTCAGAAACTCTTGTCCCAGGCCGGGCGCTCCAGCTCACTGCCCTTGCACAGTTATCTGGCCGCAGCCCGGGCTTCTGCGGCCGTCAACGACATGGCTTCCTGCAAGAACTATCTGTCCAGGGCGGAGCAGGCCATGCCGACAGCACATATGGCCATAGGCATAACCCAGGCCGAAATCCAGATGGCTCGCAACGAATTCGAGCAGGCCTTGGCGACTCTCAAGTCCCTGCGTGCCAAGGCACCCAAACATGTTTACGTGCTCAAGCTGCTCAAGCAGGTTTATGAACACCTGGCGGACTGGCGGGCACTGGCCGGTATTTTACCGGACCTCATAAAGTATCGTGCCCTTGATACATCAGATATGAAGGAGCTGGAGCCGACTGTCTACAGTGCGCTCTTGACCCAGGCTTGCTGTGCCAGCCTGAAACTGCCCCGGGGACCGCAGCGCACAGAATCGATCAACCGCATCTGGAAGGGCTTGAGCCGGGCGCAAAGGAAAAACAGGGATCTGATCTGGAGCTATGCCAACTGCCTGTGTCACCTGGGCACGCCGGAGGAGGCCGAGACATTTATTCGCAAAAGCCTTTCTGCCAGTTACAGTGCCCGCATGGCACGTCTTTACAGTGGGCTGGTGTGCGACAGCACAGAGCGCCAGATTGCTGTGCTTGAAAAACTACGGCAGCGTTATCCAAAGGATGCCAGCCTCCTGTTGGGGCTGGGCAGCCTGTACAGTCGTAGTCAGCGTTCTGACAAGGCGGTGGAGTATACGGAAGCCGGCTTCAAACTACGGCCGGACGCTGATGCCTGCCAGCAGCTTGGCATTCTGCTGTCAGAAGCCGGTGAGTACCGGAAGGCAACAGAGTACTTTCATCAAGCCCTGAAACTCCGGGACTCCCATCGACAGAAAATCAAGCTGGAAGGGGTTCGGGGCGGACGCTGCTGCGGCGGCGAAAGGAAACAGGTGGACGTTGGATGATTGACTGGAAAGCAGTAGATACAGTGCTGTTTGACATGGACGGAACCCTTCTTGACCTGCACTTTGATACCTGCTTCTGGCAGGAATACATACCAGCCTATTATGCTGCGCAGCGGGGGATTGCAACCCGGGCGGCCGGGGAATACTTTTTTTCCCTGCTGCGCGTCAAACAGGGCACGCTGGACTGGTATTGCTTCGATTACTGGTCGCAGGAACTGGGCCTGGATCTTTCCCAGCTGCAGCAGACGGTGTCCCACAAGATCCGTTTCCGCCCCTTTGCCCAGGAGTTTCTGCAAGCCCTGCAGTCAGCGGGAAAACAAGTGGTGCTGGTGACCAACAGCAGTCGGGCTGGCCTCGACCTGAAAATGCGGTGCCTGCCTTTGGAAAATTATATGGACTCTATTGTCTGCGCCCATGATTTTGGTCACCCCAAGGAGCATCATGCTTTCTGGGACTGCCTGGCACGGACTGTCTCGTTTGAAGCCGGGCGTACCCTGCTGTTCGATGACAATCTGTCTGTTCTGCGTATGGCGAGGCAGTGGGGGCTCAGTCACCTGCGCGCCATTGCCACACCTGACATGACCCGCCCGGTGGTCAATACCGCAGAATTTACGCCGGTCCAGCACTTTTTCGAACTGCTTCCGGTGATCTGACATGAACTGGCGCAAGGATTTGCTGCACCACCAGCCCAAGGGGCGCCACCATGACACACTCTGGATCATCAGGGAGGGCTGGGATCGATAAGCAAGACAGCATGCGCCTGGATCTGTGGTTGTGGGCGGTCCGACTCTACAAGACGCGGTCCCTGTCACAGCAGGCGGCGGGAGGCGGCAAGGTTCGGGTCAACGGACAGCGCAGCAAACCCGGTCGCCAGGTACGGGTGGGCGATCGCATCAGCGTGCAACACGAGGGTGGCGACAGGGTTCTGATCATCAAGGGACTGGAAAAGAGGCGTCAGAGCGCTCCCCTTGCCCAGCTTCTTTATGAAGAGACTCCGGAAAGTCGCGCCGCCCGGGAGCAGAACAAGGCCCCGGCTCGCGATATCGCATATCCTCGCTCACGACCGAACAAGAAGGAGCGCCGGGCGCTGGTGCGGTTGCAGCGCGGTCCCCTGCTGGAGTAACGGGAATCGGCCGGCAGCCCAGCCTTTATCAGGCCTTCTCCCGCTGGCGGCAGTCGGTTGCAGGCAGACCGGCCGCTTGCCCGGGAACAAGGAGCGCCGGGCGCTGGTGCGGTTGCAGCGCGGACCCCTGCTGGAGTAACGGGAATCGGCCGGCAGCCCAGCCTGTATCAGGCCTTGTCGCGCTGGCGGCAGTCGGTTGCAGGCAGACCGGATTCTTGCCCGGGAACAAAGACCTCCTTGCCCTTGTCAACCAGGAGGGTGCACCCTTGCGCTTGCAACCAGTGCGCCCTTGCGCTTCGGCAGGTGCCCGGGCCAGGTGCCCGGCGCTGCATCGCAGGCCAAACACGCAAGCCCCCGGACATACCTGATGCAACCGTTCCCTACAGCAGTCCGACCGTTCTGACTTGCAACAAACCGGGTAACGCATTCTTCAGCAAAAAGATGCCAAACATCACGATCATGACCGAGAAATCCAGACCTCCCAGAGGGGGAACGAAGCGGCGCACGCGATTGCATAGCGGGTCTGTCAGCTGGTGCAGGAGGGCCAGACCCGGGCTGTAACTTCCGGGCGCCACCCAGCTGGAAATCACCAGCACTATCAAGGCAAAGGTATAGAAATCAAGAAGCGTCTCCAGCAGGAAGAAGAGCGTAAGCAGGGTGAAAGCACCCGCTGGCGGCAGCATATAACCCATGATGTTGATTTTGATGAAAACAAACACCCCCTGAACCAGAAAGGCCAGCACCAGGGAAGACGGGTCGAGACTGCCGAACCCCGGGATCAGGCGCCGCAATGGACTCAGAAGAGGACTGGTCAGCTTCACGATGGCCTGGGATACAGGGTTGTAGAAATCAGCTCTGACCAGCTGCAGAAGGAAACGTAAGAGTACAGCTGTCACCAGCAGGGTGCTCAGCGTGTCTACGAGGATTTTTAATACAGACATAGGAAAATCGGGAAACTGCTCTGTGGCTATGGGTGTGCGGCCGGCATTCTACTACGAAAGGGGTTGTTCTTCATGGCACTTCTTCTGCCAGAGGAGCCGCTTGTCTCCAGAGATACCATCCTGAGGCGGTGACATTATACGGGCACAGCTCCCGGGCCGCTCCGGGGCCAGGGGATCGATAACAGCATGCAAGTTCTGTCGTCCTGCGCCTGCAGGCAAGGTTGTTGCCGTTTCGCATCAAGACCGTTATTTTTTCTGACTTTGTTTTATCTTTGGCAACTAACTGCCCCCCTTGCCTGTCCAACCTACTGAGACCCCGATCATTCGTAACGGCGATATCAGAGGAGACCAGTCATGTCTGATCCACTAAGAGTAACAAGATACCCGCTCCCGGGGGACCTGAGAGACATATGGGACGTATGGGAAGAGAGTCGAAAGTTGACGGGTGTTCCCGGCCAGCAGCCCGTCCAGAGCAATGGATGGCTGTGGGGCGGCACCAGAAGCGCAAGCGCCTGGGCCGGTATTGTCCCGGCGCTGGCGGCTGCCGCGCCGCTCGGACAGACAGCCGGGCAAGTGGGACAAAGCCTGCTGAACCGCCAGTGGCAGCAGGCAGCGCCAGGCCTGTCCCAGCTGGCGAGGGGATTCAGTCAGGGAAGCCAGCAAGCCCAGCAATTCAATCAGGGACTTCACGAGATGCACATGGCCTTTGACCACTACCGGAAAGCACAGATAGAGGCCCAGTTCAAGGCTGTGCAGGCACAACGTGAACAGGCGAACTTCATGCTCGACTCTCATCTGCAAGATTACCAACACCAGCACAACAGCCGGGGTATGCAAGCAGAAATCAACTCATCCATCCTGGCTGCCAGGCACCAGACACAATCGCGCCTGATTGCCAATATTTGAGCAAAGGCCGGTTGATGCCTGTTTTGTTCTCGTTGTCTGAGGAGGAGACAGCGGCATCCAGCCGGGGACAGGTTCAAGGACCTGTTCCCGGCCGTCTGCTGATGCTGATCAATATGCAGCCTGAATGGGTACGCAGCTTGATTTGCTGTCCTGTTGGCTGCATCCTCTGCACCCCGTTTTGCTGTAACAGACTTCCAGGACTGCGAGCTGGTCGCGGAACCGGAAGCTTCTTGTAAAGAGCGGCGCAAATCCAGGACTGAGGAAGGCGTAAAGGCAGCATGAGCAGCGTGACACTGATACGTGCGGACGATCTTGTGCAGAGCGTCGCTGACGCACTGCAGTTTATTTCCTGTTACCACCCTGTAGATTTCATCCAGAGCCTGCATAAAGCCTGGCAGCGGGAAGAATCGCCTGCTGCGCGCGATGCCATGGCCCAGATTCTGATCAACTCCCGGATGTGTGCCATGGGGCAGCGCCCTATTTGTCAGGATACGGGTATTGTGGTCCTGTTCGCCGAAGTTGGCATGCAGACCCGGATCGACACGGACCTGGGACTCGAAGACCTGATCAACGAAGGTGTTCGTCAGGCCTACACGCACCCGGACAACATTCTGAGGGCTTCCATTCTGTCGGACCCGGCCGGACAGCGGCGCAATACGGGTGACAATACCCCGGCTGTGATTCATGTCCGGCTGGTACCTGGAAACACCATTGATATACGGGTTGCCGCCAAAGGAGGGGGCTCCGAGAACAAGGCCCGGCTGGCGATGCTCAACCCTTCTGACAGTGTGCGGGACTGGGTGCTGGCCACAGTTCCTGGCATGGGCGCCGGCTGGTGCCCACCCGGCATGCTGGGCATAGGCATTGGTGGCACGGCCGAGAAAGCGGCCTTGCTGGCCAAGGAGTCGCTGATGGATCCGATTGACATCCATGAGCTGGCGCAACGCGGTCCGGCCAATCGTATTGAAGAATTGCGGCTCGAACTTTTTGAAGAGGTGAACAGGCTGGGCATTGGGGCCCAGGGGCTGGGGGGGTTGTCTACGGTCCTTGACGTCAAAATAAAGGACTACCCTACCCATGCCGCTTCACTACCGGTGGCACTGATCCCCAATTGCGCCGCCACCCGCCACACCCATTTTACGCTGGACGGTACGGGTCCTGCCGCTGTCACGCCTCCCCGTCTCGAAGACTACCCCGAGATTGCCCAGAGCCATGATGACTCTGTTCGTCGTGTTGATCTCAACACAGTGAGCCGGGAGGAGATGGCCCAGTGGAAGCCGGGCGATACCCTGTTGCTCAATGGCAGCATGCTGACAGGCAGGGATGCAGCCCACAAGAGACTGATAGATTTGCTCAACCGGGGAGAACCGCTGCCGGTGAGTCTTGAAAACCGGTTTATCTACTACGTTGGCCCTGTGGATCCCGTTCGCGATGAGGTGGTGGGTCCGGCAGGTCCTACAACGGCGACACGCATGGACAGGTTCACCCGGACGCTGCTGGAGCAGGCCGGACTGGTCGGAATGATTGGCAAGGCCGAACGTGGTGCGGCGGCCATAGAAGCCATCAAGGATAACAAGGCGGTGTACCTGATGGCCGTTGGCGGTGCTGCCTACCTGGTCTCCCAGGCGATTCGCAAGGCAGAAGTGGTGGCCTTTCCTGAGCTGGGTATGGAGGCTGTCTACGAGTTCGAAGTCGAAGACATGCCGGTGACTGTTGCCGTGGATAGCCAGGGGCAGTCCATACACACAACGGGGCCTGCACTCTGGCGTGCCAAAATAGCACAAATGAGCCCTGACCCCGTCAAGATCACAAGCCAATCCTGACTGACAGCCGCTCCCCTTTCAGAAGATAAAAAAGACCATGAATGCTTCACTGTCCTTGTTGCGCATGGCAGCCCTGGTGCTGCTCACCCTGCTGCCGCCCGGCATCAGTCAGGCTCAAGAGGCCCGGGAACTGGCGGGGGTGACAATCCAGCCCGGCAATTCTGTGCCACAAGCTCAAGGCTTGACCCTGCGGGGGGCTGGCATACGCTCCCGCTTTCATGTGCTCAAGCTTTATGTTGCTGCTCTCTACACTGCCAGGCCCTGCGCTACAGCAGCCGAGGTTCTCGATGGGCGCCAGGCGGCAGCCGTCCGTCTGGAGATTGTTTCCCGTCTGGTGGGCGCAGATCGTATGGCTGCTGCTGTCGAAAAAGGTTTCCGGCAGGCAACCCAGGCAAACACCGCATCCCTGCAGCCGCGCCTGGACAAGCTGGTGGCTGCAATCAGAAGCCAGCCAATCAGGCGGGGGCAGGTTTTCACTTTTGTGGGCCAGCCGGGTACCGGCGTCACCGTCTTCAGAAACGGCACAAAGCTTGTCCAGCTGGAAGGTGATGACTTCCGTCGCACCTTGTTCGCCGTCTGGCTGGGCAATCATCCCGTGGATGCCGACCTGAAAAAGGCTCTGCTCGCAAAGCACGAGACCTGCAGCGCCGGGCTCAGCACTGCTCGCGCCACCGGACCTTGAAGGAACACCACGCCGGCTCCCAGTCGAGCCGGAACCCGGAGCACAACGGACTTCAAGGCAAGCACGACACGCTGGCGTGCGATCAGGTCAGGCACCGGGCAAAGCCTGCGTCCCGGGACAGGGAGTCCCCGCCAGGATCTGCTGAACCATTCTGGCCCGACAGCGCGACTCGACCTTACAAAACCGGACGGCGGGGCCCCACCTTTACCAAGGCGTAACGCCATAAATCTTGTGACCCAGATCGGTCAGATTTTCTGGCGTTACTCGCAGTGACTGTATGTGTGCATGGGCTGTTTTGCGCAAGCCTGCCGCGTGGTCAAAGGCCCCGGTTCCGCTACGCAGCGCCTCACAGCGTTTCTCCCGCAGCTGCTCATCAGCCGAGGCCGGCATGAAACTGATCATGGCCAGCACCCGTTCCCTGGCTTTTGAACTGGTGGTGGGAACAGCGTTGAAGCGCGAATGTGTCAACCGGGAGTCCCAGATCACCATTTCCCCCTCGTTCAGGCGAACGGCTCGCAGGGCATCACGACGAGCCGGCAGGTCATCACCCTGATATTCAACGTAACCCTGCCTGTCATCCGACCAGGCCCGGTATTGACCAAAAGACCGGTGCGAACGCGGAATCACACCCAGCATGCCTGTGCTTTCATCACAGTCTTTCAAGGCCAGCAGGCCCGGGTTGAGCAGAATTGCGGCTGTGTGTGCGGATTCTGATCCACATGCAAAGGCAGAGGCGTCTCCCTGTTATGTTCTGTCATGTAGATAAAACGGTCGAAAACAACCCAGAGCTCCTGGCAGCCCCAAAGAATGGAAAAGGTTTTTACCAGATCAGGATTCTGCCTCAGCTGAGCCAGCGCATCATCGTGATACAGCTCAAAGAACCCCTGTATGCTGGCCTCGGGACACACATCAATCTGCCTGCGAACAAGATCAACCGCATTTTTCCGGGCATTGGTCGTCGAGACGTTCTTGACCACAATAAAGCCTTCCTCAACGAAAGCCTTCTTGATAGCGGCCGCGCTGTCAGATCCCGGATCACAAACAACATGCTCGGTGTAAGCAACGGCGGGTGTCAGGGCTGTGTTCATCACTTCTCTGTTAAACTCCGTAAAAAAATGGGTTTGGTTCGTTTGCCGCGAATGCTTTATTTGGCATGTGCGGGATCCTGGTTATGAATCCACTGCAGGATTTCATCGGTAGCGGCTCTCCCCCCTCCACGAGAAAACCGTTCAGCAAGGGCCGACAGGGCCAGGGTTTCCTTGCCTTCCAGCTGCTGCCTGGCTTGAGTAAGGCGCTGACACAAAACTTTTTGTGCGCCAGTGTCATGAGCCATTCTGTTTATCCTGTTGGCTATCAGTTTCAAAACTCCCTTCTGCTCCGAGAAATAATCAACAGGCTCTTCGTCATGCAATATGTCATGCCAATCGATATGAGCATCGGTCATGTTGTACCTCTGCAACAGCCGGAGTTGCTGCCCCTGACTGTCATTGGCAGGTGGCAACCAGATGACCTTCTTCTTCAGGGTTGATGCCTCAAAAATATTTCCCAGTCCTGGCGTCATAATGGCAACATCAGATTGCTGAAGAAGGTTCTGCACTTCCAGAGGCCTGAGCGTCTTCACATCGAACTCCTTCGATGCCATGTCCAGGTCGCGACTGCCGAGGTAGTGCGTCTGTCGATAATGGCGCCTGAGAGTTCTGTCCACACAGCCCATAATCACGGTCGCATACTTGAACAGTGCTTCAGACGGGGTAAACGGATTTTTCAGTCCGCCGGTATTGACCAGAAGATCTGTGCATTCTGTATTTTCACGATACGCCTGGAAGCCGGATATCAGGGGCGGGACAACGGCAATAGCGCTGGGAAACAGCTCCCGTGCTATTTTGATCCGGTCTTCAACCATCAAAAAATTCTGTGCCAGATACAGGTCAGCCCTGGTAATGGCGGCAGGAATCCTGTCCCAATACCAGGTCAATGGATCGTAAATGACCACACGCAGTCCCTGCTCTTTTGCCAAATCAGCTATTTCAAAATTCGAAGCCGTAATCAGAATGTCATATTGGCGGAGATGAAAGGCATAGGCAGCTTTACGGGCAGCCTCCCGGTCCTGTCCCTCATCCGGCTCTATCACTGAGCAATCAATAACTGCGTCATAGGGATATTTTCTCTGTATGTCGAGGGTATGTTGCTCGCCGATGTAAGCAACATGCGACGCGTGCTCCCGCAAATGAGAAAACACCTCAGCGGTAGCTGCCGAGGGCCCAAATCCAAAGGGCTCCGCATTGAGCACAATCTTTTTGTCTGTGCGCAGCTGAGTGATGGGGAGTGGATGCAGGAAGCTTTGCACCAAATTGCCAGGAAGCCAGCGTTTGTAGCTACTGAACAGCCTGTTGGCAAAATCATTATTGCTTCGCTTCAATTCCTCATTGGTGGACAACAGTTCTGCGGGAGCCCCATGGCGAGCACAGTGTCTCGCCCTTGCTCTCTCCCAGGTGGATATGTCTTTACCCACTACAGCAGACAGGTTCGTCTTTTCAGGATTAAACTTCTTACCATATTGGACTCCAAGTTTGGCATTGGATACAGAACTCAGATTTCGCACTTCCAGAAATGAAAAGGCAGCTTCCATGGATCCGGCCACAGGTTTTGCAACAATATCTATCTCTGCTGTGAGCGGCGATCCATCCTCTTTTGACAGCGAAACATCACTCGCATTTCTCAACAACATCTCAACATGAAGTTTATAAAGAATACTTCTGGTTTCTGCTTCCAATTGGTCAAACAGACGCTGCATATCCCGTATTTCTCGCGCTCCCAGATTTTCCGGGGTTTCAAGAACATCCCTTTTCTCTCCCTGACCATCTCCAAACCTTACCTGGTAGCTCTCTATAATTCGACCTTCCCGATCTTTGAGGTAGCGGTGAATCAAACGAACCTCATGGGAATAACCTGGCTCAAGGAATTCCTGAATCTCATCATGACTACCAAAAGGAATGCCTCTCTCGGTCAAGAATTCAGCTACCCGAGAAATATTCTCTCTCGTGGGCGCAATATACTTCTGGATCACCACCCCCCTTTTAATAACATCCGGATGATCTTTTCCTGAGAGGACAGCTTCCTTGATGGAAAGCGGAATTTTGTCAAGGTCTGGTATCGCAAACTTATACTCAGCATGGCGTCTATGGCGCAGCCTTCTCGCTGTGACTGACAAGCTCTCCGGGACCTGCCCATTCACAGCTGCCGCAGCGGAAACATTTTTCTTCCTGTCAGCAAGCAGGCTGTTGAAAGCCTGCATGATGGCCCCTTTTGCGTCACCGCGAAGCAGAACATCCCTGTCATTCCTGATGTTGCAGGAGAACCTGTCCAGGTTTGCAACAAAGTAGCGCAGACCTTGTGCCGTCAAATCCGGCGTGGTGACGCCAAACTGATTGTCCCCAATGACCTTGGCATTGAGTTGTTGTTCGTACAGCCGCAAGGGTATGGCATAAACAGGCTTGGCAAGATGCATGGCTTCTGAAAGAAGAGTGTGACCGGCTGTGGAGATCACCCCCCGGGACCGGATCAAAAAGGCATCGAAACGCGCATCGCCATGGGGATAAAACTTCATGGTCCGGCAGTCTTGCGGCAGCGAACACCCCCTGGGCAGGAATGTATCGACCCTGTACCCGTCCGGTGTATGTTTGCGCAGCGTATCTATCCAGTTCCCGATTGGCAGCTCGGACCAGGACTGGGAAGTAATGTAAAAAAGAAGTGCTGGCGGGCTCGGGTCCGTTTCGTCCAGACTCCTGGCAGCTTCACAGATAGTTGATCGCAAAACGGGCGGGAGAATGGTGACCTTGTGGTTGTAACCTCTGTCACTTCCAGCCTCGCCTCCGGCTGGCTCCTTGTTCCGTACTTTGAAAAAAGAAAGTGCCAGCCTTTCTTCTGCGTGGGGAAAGAACAGGGACAGCCGCTCCTGCTCATCCTTGAAAGAAGTCCCTGCCAGCTCTTCAGGAAGGTCTCCGGTCAAAAACTTGCTCTGCTGATCAAGAGTCACCAACGGAGCCTGCTTGCTGTAGGCGTATTGAGCGGCGACCTGTTCATAGTCACTGATCACCAGGTCGGGCGTGCCAAAATGCTTTTCAGCAACGGCCATAGCGGCGAAGTTGGTACCCATGAAACCTGAAGCATTGTTCTGGCTCAGGCGACCGCTGGCTTCGAAGTCCAGGCCCTTGCTGTGACCGGGTATGTAGGGGTTGTTCACCTCGCAGATGACAATGTCCTGATAGCGGCTCTTTTCCCTGGTGAAATACTCAAGTGCCTGCCCATAGGTGAAAACAACAATCTGATGGCCGTTTTTCATCAGTTCATGAAGACCTGGCAACTGTCTGCTCAGATGGCCATTGCCTATTCCGCATATACCAAAAAGGATTTTTTTGCCGCAGGCCGGGGCGAGAGGACGGTCGGGAACAAAGACAGTCGGCATTATCGCCTGGTACACGTCATACAGGCTGCCATGAACGCGCCGTACAACCGCTGTCTGCAGGTATTTTTTCAGACTTTCACCGAGGTGCGCCTTGCTGTCACGGGGGACTGTTCCATCCAGCAGACAGTCATGCTTTCCTACAAGAATGTCTTCGCGCTGCTTATCCAGAAACAAGGGAAACAGCTGATGCCTGGCACTGTCTGCATCCAGAGGGGTTTCAAGCGGTTTGTCATTCAGCGCGACCAGATAGATACCATTGACATCCACCTCATCACTCTCGGCGTAATGCGCTGCCGGGAGGCGAAATACAGTGCGATCCCCGGCCAGAGTCTCCCCTTGTTTGTCAATTCCCTGCCACCTGGGCATGTCGCCATGGCGAACCGACAAGGTTTGCGTACCGGCAATGGCTTTAAGCTGCCCGTCTGGTGTAAATCGGACCAAGGTTTTGTCGGCCGAAAATATATGCCTGTCATCGTACTGCAGCTGTTGTCTGGCATGCTCCATCACCAGGGAGGTTTTTCCGGAGCCGGAAGGACCCGCCAGCAAGTAATAGCCACGCTCGGACGAGCCGATGCAGGCGGCATGAACCGGATAGCGATTCTGTCTCAGCCATTGCGCCCGACAGGCTCCATAAAGAAGGTGAGGAAGGGTGCCCGGGAAAATATCAGCCACAGGCGCATCTACGTGAACCTCACCAGGCTCTTGTCGGATAGTCGCCCTGGCCCCGTCTGATGTGTGTCTTACAGTGACCAGGGTGTTTTCTGAAGGAGTCGGGACTGGCTTGAACCCCGGGAGATGGGCGGAAAGATGCTGGATATGACGCGATTGAAGATCCAGTTGTTCGGTTGTCGTGAATCTGAGTCCTTGCCGCTGCCCTACAAGCCATGACCAGCTTTTGACATCAGGCATCAAGGTCAGTGTCCGTGATGCAGATTCCTGCCCGGACGCAGCCGGATCTACAGAGGAGCAGGGATGCCGGGTTGCAACACCCGATGCAGTTTCGTTAATCACTATTTTTTCCTCTTCACTAAATTCTCACCAAGTCCAGGGCTCTGCGCACTTGCTCCCGGGTCACCAGATACGTATTGCTATCTTTTTGATCTCTATCTCTTTGTTTTCTGAGGGCCGTGCGCCAGTGCACACGAGCGGCACCCCCCCGCTGCTGGTGGACGGCCACTATTGGGTTCTCTTGGGAAATGGGCCACGAGAAAGGGAAATCCAATCAGCAGTTGCCCATGTTCTGACACTGTTAAAAACAGGAAGTTCAAAGTGACTCGCCGTCTGGCTGTTAAAGCCGCATGCCATTGACAAGATCCCCAGGCAGCGCCTGCCGCTGCCCTATTTCACGGTCTGGTCACCGCTTGAGAGACGACAGCTGGTCCACAGCTCGCAAGGCAGCAGTTTCCTTTGCTTTGGCAATTGCTGACACCCGGCTCAAGCCGTTCCCGCCCGGCACTGGGCACCAATAACACCGGGACCTGGGTGAGAGAAAACCACGGGATTACAGATACGGCCGAGTCTGGAAGAAGCACGCAACAGGGCTTTGTTCAGGCTGGCCACACAGCTCTTTTCATCCAGCCCATACAGCCTGACCCCGTGCGGGAATGGGGCTCAGAACCGCTATGGGGTGATGACGTCTGCCATGGATCTGGCAGTCAGTCCATTTGCTGTAAATCTGGGCTTCAGGATACATTTTGGAGATCAACATGTTCGAAAGTCCGAACGGGGGGGAAGCCTGATGGACAACGAGAGCACCGGTCACCGCCAGGCATGCACCGGAACTTACCGCCTCTTTCGTGACTCAAACATGGAAAGAGCCTGGCTTGCCCATCTGCCATGAAGACAGGATTCAGTGCCATTGCACCGCCAGCTCCAGGGAAGAGCCTGACAAATAGAACAAGGAGTAGGACATGGAACGCAGAACTCACAGTGTCACCAGCGGTGCCCGCCCCCCTCTTGTTCATCAACAAGAGCTGCCCCCCCCTGCAAAAAAACTGAAAACACAGCCTCCAGTACCAGCGCCAGCGGATAGTGCACCGTCTTCTGCTACACAATCACCGAAGCCGACCACGCTCTTTATCGACAATGACAAACAAATCCCCGCCCTGCTGGAACGGCTCCAACAGCTGTCCACGACAGTAGCTCTGGTAATGTCGCCGGACGACATGAATCAGGATGGTCTGCGCAAAAACCTGATGGTCAATCATGACGGCTCTACCAGGGAAGGTCCGGGACGCCTGTTCGTCAGTGAGGGGAATCAGCCACTGGCACTGGTGCTGGACTTCCGCCACTTTGAACCAAGGCAGCTGGGCAGTCTCAACAGCCTGTTTGATGATCCTCCCACACTGGATGGACAGCTGCTCGGCTCTCACGTAAGCATTATCGCGCTGGTCAATGACCAACTGTTTCCTGACCATATTTCCCAGACCTACAAACCCGGCAACGATTTTTCCCGACGGATGGCTCCGGGCTTCAAGCAAGGAGCCCTGTGGCATGAAACACTCAAAGCCCCGTCAGACAAAGGTCATGGTGTGACAGATGTTTTGCACCAGAAGGTGCCGGATGTCACAACGGCAGCTGAAGGAAACAGCGGCAAGACTGTCCATACCATTGATCTGGCCGGAAAAGATTGGCGCGAAGTGCTGTTCGGCCGGGCCTGTATCAATGAAAAGGGCCAACGCTGCTACCTGCCGGGTCAGTTGGCCCAAGCGCTGCCCGGCGAAATGCTGGTCCTCAAGGGTGCCCCCTGGAAAGACCCGGCTTTTGAGTACACCTTGTACAAACTGATACACAGTGGCAGCTATTACGCCAATGGTGGCGACCACCGCCTGCCGGACAACATCAGCTGGGCGCGGCAGCCACTGACGGCCGAGGACATCGCCTTGCTCAAGCAAGGAGTAAAGTGGGTCTCTGAACCCAGTCCCCGGATGGCGGTCATCAACAAGGACACCCTTGCCCTGGTGACGCGTCAGAGCACCTTTGATCAGCAGGGTTTTTTGACAGGACATGACACCTTTGCCCAGTGTTTTGCTGACTGCGAGGGCATTCGTGTTACCTCTCCCCTCAGCACCAACCAATGGTTTGAACTGCTGCGGGCGATACAAAAACTCGGAAAGCCTGCTCCGATTCCTGTGTATCTGGACACGCCGGCACAACAGCCTCTCCCGTTCAAGGGACCGGAACAGGCTGATCCTGAAGCCTTTTTCCTTCCTGTTTCCAGCCCTGAATCCGGGTCTCTGACCGGTAACAGTCATGTCACACTGACCAGAGGGGATGACGCGTTCCTGCGTCAGGGGAACGCAGCCGGGACCGAGCCCATTGATACAGGCACTCTGTCTTCTGAGCCCCTCAACATAGTGATCACACCAGAGCTGAGGCTGTCCTCACTGCTGGAAGACCTTCGACTGGTGTCACTGAAAAAAGCAGCATTTCAACGTCAGGAGCAACCCTTTATCCAGGCGCTGCGAGAAGGGCGGAAACTGCGTATCCGGGGACTGGAAAACAACCCGACACTGGCACGACAGCTCGAATCCTTGCTGTTGTCGCCGCCCTCCCTGATCGTCAATGGTGAACGGGAAACATTTCCTGGGGCCCAGATTGACGTCATATGGCCGGAAGGCGCCAAAACCAATTCTGTGCTCTGGCTGCAAGCCCTGAACCAGTATGTCTTGTCTTCATCAGACCAGACGCCCGCAGAGCTGAAAGCCTGGCTTGCGAAAGAGTTCCAGCTCAGTGACAAAGACAGTGCGATCGTTGATGCGCTCGCCTGGCTGCAGGACATCACCAGCCGTCTGGCTCCTCCCGCCCAGCAGTTCCAGCTGGGCCCAGACCTGCTGACGAAACTGGTGATCCAGGCTCGTCTTGAGCAAAAACGCGCCCTGGATGACACCCTTGCGCCCGCACACTGGAGCAAGGCCCTCAATTCTGTCTTGCTCAAGAAGTACCGCAGCAATCCGGATCTGTACAACTTTCTACGCCTGGCCGTAAGAAGTCAGGTGCACGATGACGGCTATGACTGGGTTGACCAGATAGCGCTGCAACGCTGGCTGCAAGCCCACCCGAACCCTGATGCTGCCTGCATTCAGCACCATTTCTGGTCATTGACCCGCCACATCAGCCATCCGACTCTGAATCAGCTGCCAGAACACATCAGAGCCTCCGGCTCGCCCAGCCTGGCAGTAGACACCGAATCCCCGGCTTTCCGGTTAATGATGAGTCAGATTCGGCAAGCCGCCGGATGGCCCTCCAACGATCAGGAACAGCCCGCCCTTCTTGTCCCAAAGCACCACTGTATTGAAAAACAGCTGTACAATATTTGTTATGAATCGGATCTGAAACTGTCGCGCAAGAATATTGCAAACCTGGGAGTACTGGTCGGCATCATCATCGACAGCCCGCAAACGACAGCGCAAAAACAACAGATGATTGCAGCCCGTCTGGCAGCCTACACATTTGCGCCACAAGACTGCGAGACCATCGCCCACAGCCTCTTGAATCCGGACGCCCCCGGCAACCAGAAATACTGGTATGGGCGGCGCAAGAAACGTCTGATGGACAAAGTGAGGCAGCACCCGGTCACGCTGATCAGCGGTGAACCTGGCGCCGGAAAAAGCTTTATTGCTGCCGAAGTTGCCAAGGCTCTACAGGGAGGAGACCGGGCGCAGACACTCTGCTGTGGTCCCATGACCCGACTCAGTGACCTGATGATCAAGGAAACCCTGGTAACCAATCCCCTGACGGGTGACGCCGAGGTGAAGCGGGAAGACGGTCCCCTGCTGCAATGGGCCACAAGAGCCGCCACGGCGGAGCATCCGGCCGTTCTGGTGATTGATGAAGCCAACCTGGTCGATCCGGCGCTATGGAACTGCCTGAAAGGACTCTATGAAACCCCCGCCTCTATCAGTGACCAGCACGGCCACCCCTGGCCCGTTTCAGAACACCACCGCATTATTATGACCGGCAACCCGACCTCCATGACCGGACGTCATCTCAATACTTTTCTCCAGAACCGGGCACCGGAGCTGTATTACCTGCCTCTTGACGACAATTTCATGGCCAGCCAGATAGTTGACCCTGTTATTCAGACTCTGGTGGCACAAGTCGTACACCAGTGTCCGGGTGTATCAAAGACACAACAGGCCGAACTGGAAAGCCGTCTCAGTGCGACCACACTCAGCTTGTTCAATCAATACCGTCACCTGATTCTGGGCCATGAATTCAGCCCGAGAGATCTGACCGACTTTGGCGAGCGGCTACTGCGCTACCTTGACAGTGCCAGCCAACATGGCCTGGCCAGGTGCCTGCAACAGCACTCGCCACAACAGCAAAAAGAAGCTTTGGCCGGCCTGATCTGGCAGGCGATGGCCGATACGCTGGGCAATCTGGTGCCCACCAGCCATCGCTGGCAGCTGGACACTCTCAAGACCTGGTACCAGGTGACCCATGGTGCTGATACCGCCCTTGTCAGACCCCACCAGACGCGGTTTGACACTTTCTTCGATCGCTGGCGTCTTCAGTCCGGCACCGGACCTGACGCCTTCGATCTGGACAATGCGTCCGTGCAAACGCTGGCACGGCAAGTCTGGCTGGAGCTGGACCGACTGGATGTCAGACGACAAAACCCACTGGATCCGATCAAAGGTCGTTGTGCCACAGTGATAGAAGGCCCCCCCGGACGCGGCAAAGATGAACTGCTCAAGCGTCTGATCAAGGAGTGGAACCGTCAACAACACGAAGACGGCAAAGCCGGTATGCACAGCCACATCATCAGCCTTGATCCCAACCATCCGGACAGCTTTTACAGCACCCTGCAACAAGCC
Organism: Kistimonas sp. bin40; assembly: GCA_002238585.1. GTDB lineage: Bacteria > Pseudomonadota > Gammaproteobacteria > Pseudomonadales > Endozoicomonadaceae > Sansalvadorimonas. Next base: position 31,441 of record MPMQ01000008.1, read on the forward strand.
AGCCAGAGCGGGGAGATCATGGTAGGTTCGGAGATGAACCTGCTCAAGTCCCAGTATCATGAAGGCCAGATGAACGATCTGCTGACCGGCGCCAGTACAGCGGGCTTTCACCTGTTTGCCACAGTCAATCCGGCGACTTTTGCCGGGCGGCACCCGCTGTCGAGTGCCTTGCAGAGCCGTTGCAGCCTTGTCACCCTCGGCAATTACAGCCATGAGGATCTGGAGAAAATTGCCGCTACCCTGTTCCCCGATCCTGCACTGGCTGACAAGGTAGCCCAGTGGCACTGGCAGCTGCTGGAGCAACTCAGGGCACACGAGATTCCCCAACATCCCTCTGTGGCCGATATGAAACAGCTGGCTGCCGCCTGCTCCGGGCTTCCGTTGCTTCTCGGTCGCATGGAGCAGGTGAGCATCACACCAGACACTGCCGACCAGTCCGCCATGGATGTGAAAACCCAGGGGGAACAGCAGACCCGCGCCTGGCAGGAAACCGGGCTGAAAAAACAGTTCGAGCAGCAATACGGGTTTTACCTCCACTTCCTGGCCCGCAAGGCGAGGACCGGGGCCCGGTCGCTGGATGACATTCTGGCAGCTCCCGTCAGCCAGACACCCCATCAGCAGACTCAGATACGTAACCACGCGGTCTGGACGGCATGGATCCATACCCAGCTTCAAGGGTTGCTGACCAGGCCCATCAGTGTGGTGGCAGGTGTTGAGAACAGCTACGACGCCAGCGCCGGCATTGTGACTCTGAAGAAAGAATGGCTGGAAGCGGATCCGGCCCAGGATGACAGCATCAAGCGTGAAATTGTCCGGCTGTTCGCCCATGAACAATGGCAACGCCATGCGCCGCTGGTTTCCCCTTACCCGGATGACATCCTGTTTTCTGCCGCTTACCACTTCTGGCAGCAGAAGTCCTTCGAGCGCCAGTACGCAGGTTGCCCGGAGTGGAGCCAATATGCAGCAGACATCTTTCCGCTGTCAGAGGAAGAAAACGCATCCCTGAAGCTGTCCAGCAACGCCAATTATGTCGAGGCATTGACGACGTTGGCAGCACAGCTGCCGTCGGCCAACAGTCTTGCCCTGTTCGAGCAAGTACTACTGGGCTGTCAGCAGGACGCTGTCAGATATCATAAGTCAACACTGGGCCCCAACCCGGCAAACACCTCCTGGACTGGTAAGCCGACGGTGGTCGATGTGCACACAACAATACGAAGAGAGCTGGAGGAGATAGCCCGGGATACGGTCTATGTCGACGACAGCCAGCTGCCAGTCCGCACGGCGAGAATCCTTGCGTCCGGTCGCAAGCTTATGCCCCACGCCTTCAGTGTGACCCGCTACTTTGACCAAAGCAGCCTGAACAAAACACGTATGGCCGTCTCTCAGGCTGTGCTGAAGGAAGACCGTATCTACACCCAGAATCTTGCCCTCGGCTCCATGGGTCACGAAGTCATCAAGCCGGCGGCAGAGGTTGCTTCCACCATGACACAGGAAGACGACTCCGGTGCTTTCACGGTAACAATAGAGCCTGAGGAGGCCACAAACTGGCACCCGGTTCCAGGCCTGGCTCCCCACCAGAAAATACTGGCCCTGTCTGTCCAGCCGCCCGTGGAGCTGGAAGTGCTCCGGGATCGGGCCACTCACCAGCATTTTGTTCGTCCGGTGAATCCTGAGTTTCACGGAACACTTGAAATCCAGATCGCTCTACGCACGCTGAAGGGAAAAAGCCGGGATTCCTCCAGAGACGGCAAGCTCAGCCTTGCACCCACTGCTGACAGTGCTCTGTGCGAAGCTCTGCGCCCCCTGTTTGAACAGGGTGAAGCCCCCCTGTTCCAGAGGCTCAGGCAGCTGAAAGACCTGAACCATAATCCCCGGCTCCAGTGCGAGAACCTGGAACAACTGTGTCGCACATTTACGGCTGTCCCCGACACCCTGGCAGCCCCCGCAGGCCCGCTCGACCTAGCCCACTTGCAGCACCTGTTAGAGCACCAGTATGGGCAGTGTGACCATCGCGCCCTGAGTTTTCACGTCATGGCGACCTGGTTGGGAATACCCTCACGGATTGTCGAAGGGGAAGCCTACACCCAGGTGGAAGCCTCGTGGGATGGAGGCTACTCCTGGCGGACTTATGACCTGGGCAACGTAGTTCACCCCCAACAGACTGTTGAGGAACAACCGACATCTCACGTCAAAATAACCCGGGGGCTGGCGATCAGTGAGCAATGCCGGATGCAGATGCTGAAGGTTGCCAGAAAAGATCCCGCACTCCTGAAAGAAGTACTGAAAGTGTCTCGTGAAGAACTGGACACATGGGTCCGGGCCGGAGGCAATGGCCTCGTCCCTTGCGGTAGAGCTTCCAGCTCATCTGATCGGACAGCGCCTCTTCATGTGCTGATCCATCCCTATAGCAAGAGCTTGCCACTGGCTCTGCATGTAAAAGAGAAAGTCTGTGACAGTCTGTTGAACTCCACTCTTCAAAGGGAGGTACCTGACCCGGACCTTATCGATCTGCTACTGCTTCTATACCCGGTCGATAACGAAGAGGTTCTTCACGGGAGCCTGATGCTCCCCTTCTCCAAGTTGATGCGAAAGGTCGTACCCCTGGCAAGCAAGGGCCTGTATTCCACACCAAAGCTCTGTCAAACATTGACATCCATGGTGGCAACCACTGCGGGCGGACCAGCCTGGGAAACATGTCAGGACATCCTTCAAACCAAGGTTGCATTCCATCTGGCGCACCAAATAACGCACCACAAGAACGCATGGGATACAGGCGGCTGGGAATTGGCGGCCTTTCTCCTGCTGGATAATGACTGGATTCCAACCCGGCGGTATGCAGCTCTTACCTGCCTTCACAAATTGGCACAGTCAGAGGTGTATGGAGAGCGTGCGAAACGGAAACTCGATCTCTGGTATGACAGTCTGAACGAGAAGCTTGACTCTTCACGACTGCCGTCTTTCACCCCCAGGGCTCTGGCCGCACAACTGCCTGCAGGCCTGGCGCGTGCGGGCCGCGCGCGCACGCTGGAATCCAGGCTCAGAGTAGGGGGAAGTATCCGGGATGCCTATAAGTGGGAGGCAGCAGAGCGTCTCGACACGGATCGTCTGATAAGGCAGCAAGCGTTCTTCAGGGAGGGCGCAGAATCGGTCAGGCTGCCCCCCGTCGTCATGGTGGGCTTGTTACAAAAAGACGCAGACGACTACGACAAGCGACTGAATGAACTTCATGTTCCCCTGACAAGAACAGGCGTCGTAGACACCAGCAGACAAGGGCAGAGAAACCCGATTCCGTCGCTTGAGGAGCAGCAAAGCGCGCTGGATACGCTGCTGGAAGAGTGGGCAGTGTATCCGATTGACATAAGCGAGATATCACACATGATCAGCGACTCTGATTTCAGTATGCAAACGGATATGAGAAGGCTGTGCAGCCTGTGCGGTTGCCCACCGGAAAACGAGGAGGCTTTTGCACAGGCTATCAAAGCCTGGCATGAAGAGTTCGTTCTGCCAGCAATTCAGTTGTCTGCCAGCACTACACCCTTGATTGAGGTTATCCGGGAGCAGTTTTTCGAGTACCTCTATGCCATCACGGGTGCGGAACAAGGGAACGTCAAAGTCCTGTACTCTGAAGATCTTCCTGACATCCTTGATAAGGACAACTGCCAAAAATCATTTTTCTTTCAACCCGATACAGCTTCACAGTGGCACGCGCTGCACCAGAAGCTATCCAATAACAAGCCCGGCGACACAAAGTATGTAGACCCCGAATTGCTGCAACGTAACGGGCGCTTTGATCAGGCCATTGTGATTGGTGCCAAGGAAATGCAGACCTACTGGAAGGAGTTTCTGGCCAGTCTTGATCTGACGGATGTGGAGAAGTACTGCATTACTCTTGAGGAATATGTTGACCAGAACTCCTGATGGCCAGGGGAATGCCGACGGTTTTGGCTCTGCTTGCCGGCGCGCGTTGCGAGGGACGACTGCCCCTGAAACAGCAGCCTCGGGACTCCTGATCAGCCGCAGAGCTGGCACAGCCCGTGCCACCGATTGATATCTGGCAAGAGGTTCGTCTGCCGACCAGACTCTGGACGACAGATTTCACAATAAACGCCGGGTGACAAGCACAATGGCCTTGTCACCCGGCCTTGTCACCCGGCCTTCCCCCACAAGGACTGCGTCTGTCCCTTGCCTTGATTTCTTTCACCTTCCCCTCTGGAAGACTTCCCCCTCGACCATGGTCGTACACATAACAGTCACCTGTCGCTCGCAGGGCCCCGATGGCCTTTTCACAGAGCCGCATGTCTCTTTCCATGCCGGAACACAGGTTCGGAGCCGGCAGGAGAAATGTCGCCATCAATGGGCGTGAAGGTCAGCCCATTCGCAGCAAGCTGGCTATTCAAACCTCATTGGCACGCCAGGCTGTTCGACAATCTCAACAGCATGGACGCCTGATGCTCACAGCCAAAACACCAGCCGCTGCCAGGCATGCAGCGGAACTTACCGGCTCTTTCATGGCTCAAACAGAGAAAGAGCCTGGTTTGTCTATCTGCGATGAACACAAAATTCAGTGCCATTGCACCGCCAGCTCCAGGGAAGAGCCTGACAAATAACGCAAGGAGTTGGACATGGAACGCAGAACTCACAGTGTCACCAGCGGTGCCCGCCCCCCTCTTGTTCATCAACAAGATCTGGCCCCCCCTGCAAAAAAACTGAAAACACAGCCTCCAGTACCAACGCCAGCGGAGAGTACACCGTCTTCTGCTACACAATCACCGCAGCGCACTACGCTCTTTATCGACAATGACAAACAAATTCCCGCCCTGCTGACACGGCTCCAACAGCTTTCCACGACAGTGGCTCTGGTGATGTCGCCGGACGACATGAATCAGGATGGACTGCGCAAAAACCTGATGGTCAATCATGACGGCTCTACCCGGGAAAGCCCGGGACGCCTGTTCGTCAGTGAGGGAAATCAGCCACTGACACTGGTGCTGGACTTCCGCCACTTTGAGCCAAGGCAGCTGGGCAGTCTCAACAGCCTGTTTGATGACCCTCCCACACTGGACGGACAGCTGCTCGGCTCTCACGTGAGCATTATCGCGCTGGTCAATGACCAGCTGTTTCCTGATCATATTTCCCAGACTTACAAACCCGGCAATGACTTCTCCCGGCGTGTGGCACCAGGCTTCAGGCAAGGTTCCCTGTGGCATGAAACACTCAACGCCCAGTCAGACAAAGGCCATTGTATGACTGATGTTTTGCACCAGAAGGTGCCGGATTTCACAACTGCAGCTGAAGGAACCAGTGGCAGGACTGTCCGTACCATTGATCTGGCCGGGAAAAACTGGCGCGAGGTGCTGTTCGGCCGAGCCTGTATCAATGAAAAGGGGCAACGCTGCTACCTGCCGGGTCAGTTGGCCCGGGCGCTGCCCGGCGAAATGCTGGTCCTCAAGGCCGCCCCCTGGAAAGACCCGGCTTTTGCGTACGCCTTGTACAAGCTGATACACAGTGGCAGCTATTACGCCAATGGTGAAGACCACCGCTTGCCGGACAACATCAGCTGGGCGCGGCAGCCACTGACGCCCGAGGACATCTCCTTGCTCAAGCAAGGAGTAAAGTGGGTGTCTGAACCCGGCCCCGGTATGGCGGTCATCAACGGGGACACCCTGGCCCTGGTGACGCGTCAGAGCAAATTTGATCCGCAGGGTTCTTTGACTGGACATGACACCTTTACCCACTGGTTTGCTGGCTGCGAGGGGATTCGTGTTACCTCGCCCCTCGACACCAACCAATGGTTTGAACTGCTACAGGCGGTACAAAAACTCGGAAAGCCTGCTCCGGTTTCGGTGTATCTGGACACACCGGCACAACAACCGCTCCCATTCAAGGGGCCAGAACAGACTGATTCTGAAGAGTTCTTTGCCACTGTCGTCAGTCCTCAATCCGGCCCCCTGACGGGCAACGGCCATGTCACGCTGACCCGAGGGGATGATGCGTTCCTGCGACAGGGAAACGCAGCCAGGGGCCAGCTCATGGATACAGGTGCTGTGTCTTGTGAACCCCTCAATATAGTGATCACACCAGAACTGAGGCTGTCCTCACTTGTGGAAGACCTTCGACTGGTGTCACTGAAAAAAGCAGAATTTCAACGTCGGGAGCAACCCTTTATCCAGGCGCTGCGAGAAGGACGCAAACTGCGCATCCGGGGACTGGAAAACAACACGACACTAGCTCGCCAGCTCGAATCCCTGCTGTTGTCGCCGCCGTCCCTGATCGTCAATGGAGAACGGGAAACATTTCCCCGGGCGCAGATTGACGTCATATGGCCGGAAGGCGCCAAAACCGATTCTGTACTCTGGCAGCAAGCCCAGGACCTGGGTGGTTTGTCTTCATCAGGCCAGACGCTCGAAGAGCTCAAAGCCTGGCTGCAGGACGAGTTTGGGCTCAGTGAAAACGACAGTGACATTGTTGATACAGTCGCCCGTCTGCAGGACATCACCAGCCGTCTGGCTCCTCCCGCTCAGCAGTTCCAGCTGGGCACCGACCTGCTGACCAAACTGGTGATCCAGGCCCGGCTGGAACAGAAGTTGACCTCTGCTGACACCCTTGAGCCCGCGCATTGGAACAAGGCCATAAACTCTGTCCTGCTCAAGACGTACCGCAGCAATCCGGATCTGTACAACCTTCTGCGCCTGGCAGTCAGAAGCCAGCTGCAAGATCACCGCTGTGACTGGGTTGACCAGCTTGCACTCAAGCGCTGGTTGCAAGCCCATCCGAATCCTGATGCTGCCTGCATCCAGAAGCATTTCTGGTCATTGACCCGCTATGTCAGCCACACGGCTATCAGTCAACTGCCTGACCACATCCGTGCTTGCGCCTCCCCCAGTCTGGAAGTCGATCCACAGTCCACTGCCTTCAAATTGATGGCAAGTCAGGTTCGGCAGGCGGCAGGGCACAACAACCAGGACGACACTGTAATTTTTTTACACAGGCACCTGTGTCTCGAAAAGCAGCTGCTGGATATCTGTTATGAACTGGGCCAGCACAAGCGACGCGAAGAAATTGAGCAGATGGGACAACTGATCGGCACAGTCATCCAGTCCCGACAGTCGCAAGCGGTGAAGCAAAAAACCATTGAACACTATCTGACACTATTCCAGTTTGCACCACACAACTGCGCGCTCATCGCCAGGGCCCTGGTAAATCCAGATGACCCTGGCAACTGGAAACACTGGTACAAGCGTCGCGAGACACGCCTGCTGGAAAAAGTGAAGGAACATCCAGTAACGCTGATCAGCGGTGAACCCGGCGCAGGAAAAAGCTTCATGGCTGCCACAGTAGCCAAAACACTGCAGGGGGGAGGCCGGGCTCAGACACTCTGCTGCGGTCCCATGACCCGACTCAGTGACCTGATGGTCAAGGAAAGCCTGGTGACTGATCCCCTGACCGGCGATGCCGGGGTAAAACGGGAAGACGGTCCACTGCTGCAATGGGCCAAAAGAAACGCCACAGCGCAGCATCCAGCCGTTCTGGTGATTGATGAGGCCAACCTGGTCGATCCGGCCCTCTGGAACTGCCTGAAAGGCCTGTATGAAACCCCCGCCTCGATCAGTGACCAGCAGGGTCACCCCTGGCCCGTTTCAGAACACCACCGCATCATAATGACCGGCAACCCCACGTCCATGACCGGACGTCACCTGAATGCTTTTCTCAAGGACCGGGCGCCGGAGCTGTATTACCGTCCTTTCAATGACAATTTCATGGCCAGCCAGATAGTTGACCCGGTTCTTCAGACGGTGGTTGAACAAGTCGCACACCAGTGTCCAGGTGTTTCAAAGCCAGGTGTTTCAAAGCCAGGTGTTTCAAAGACAGAACAGCTCCAGCTGACCAACCGGCTCAGTCTGGCCACGATCAGTCTTTTCAATCAATACCGCCACCTGATTCTGGAGCATGAGTTCAGCCCCCGGGATCTGACCGACTTCTGCGAGCGGCTGCTGCGCTACCTCGACAGTGCCCGTCAAAAAGGACTGGCCACCTGCCTGCAACAGCACAGACCACCAGAGCAAGAGAAGGCTCTGACCGGCCTGATCTGGCAGGCGATGGTCGATACGCTGGGCGGCCTGGTCCCCACCAGCCATCGCTGGCAGCTGGACAGTCTCCAGACCTGGTACCAGGTGACCTATGGTGCTGATACTGCCCTCGTAGAGCCCCACCAGGTGCGGTTTGACTATTTCTTTGATCGCTGGCAAGCGCGATCTGGCATCGGACCTGACGCCTTCAACCTGGACAACGCCTCGGTGAAAGCACTGTCGCGCCAGGTCTGGCTGGAGCTGGACCGGCTGCAAGCCAGACGACACAACCCGCAGGATCAGAGCAAGGGCCGTTGCGCCACCGTGATAGAAGGGCCTGCCGGACGCGGTAAGGACGACCTGTTGAAACGTTTGATCCAGGAGTGGAATCGTCAGCAACGCGAGGATGGCCAGGCACCCGTGCGCTGCCACGCCATCAGCCTCAATCCCAACCATCCCGATGCCTTTTACAAGACCCTGCAACAAGCCAGCCAGGCCGGGGAAATTATGCTGGGCTCGGAAATGAACCTGCTCAAGTCCCAGTATCATGAAGGCCAGATGAACGATCTGCTGACCGGTGCCAGCACACCAGGTTTTCACCTGTTTGCTACGGTAAACCCGGCGACTTTTGCCGGACGGCACCCGCTGTCGAGTGCATTGCAGAGCCGTTGCAGTCTTGTCACTCTCGGCGACTACAGCCATGAGGATCTGGACAAAATTGCCGCCACCTTGTTCCCCGATCCCGCACTGGCTGACAAGGTAGCCCAGTGGCATTGGCAGCTGCTGGAGCAACTCAGGGCCAACGAGATTCCCCAGCATCCCTCTGTGGCCGATATGAAAAAGCTGGCCGCCTGCTGCGGGTTCCCGTTGATTCTCGACCGCATGAACCAGATGAGCATTACGCCAGAAAGTCAGGCCCCGTCCACTGTCTCTGCGTCCACTGTCTCTGCGTCCACTGTCTCTGCGTCCACTATGAAGATGGAGCTGGAAACCCGGGGGGAACAGCAGACCCGCGCCAGGCAGGAAACTGAGCTGAAAAAACAGTTCGAGCAGCAATACGGGTTTTACCTCCACTTCCTGGCTCGCAAGGCGGGGACCGAGTCCCTGTCGCTGGATGAGGTACTGGCCGCTCCTGTCAGCCAGACGTCCGATCGCCAGACCCCGATGCGAAACTACTCTGTCTGGACCGACTGGATCCACACCCGGCTTCCCGGGCTCCTGACCAGGCCCATCAGTGTGGTGGCGGGCATTGAGAACAGTTACGACGCCACCGGAGGCATTGTGACTTTGAAAAAGGAATGCCTGGCCGCAGATCCGGTTCAGGATGCCAGCATCAAGCATGAAATTGTCCGGCTGCTTGCCCATGACCAATGGCAGCGCCATTTACCGCTGGTATCTCCCTATCCGGATGACATCCTGTTTTCCGCCGCTTACCACTTCTGGCAGCAGAAGTCCTTCGAGCGTCACTATGCTGACTATCCGGAGTGGAGCCAATATGCAAAACAGATTTTCCCGCTGTCAGAGGAAGAGCAAGCCTCTTTGAAGTTGTCCAGCAATGCAGACTACCTGGAGGCTTTGGCAAGCCTGGCAGCACAACAGCCATCGGCCGAGGGTCTGGCCCAGTTCGAAAAAGCATTACTGGGCTCCAGGCAGGACGCTGTCAGACATGACAAGCCAACACGGAGCCTCAACCCGGCCCGCAGCTCCCAGCCTTGCGAGCCGGCGGTGGTCGATGCGCACACAACCATACAAAGAGAGCTGGAAGATATAGCTCAGGCTACGGTCTATATCGATGGCAGCCAGCTACCAGCCCGCGCGAAGCAAGCCGTTTTCCCCTGGAAGAAGCTCAAGCCGGATGTTATCAATGTGACCCGCTACTTTGATAAAACCAACCTGCACAAAACACGCATGAGCGTCTCGCAGGCGGTGCTGGAAGGGGAACACATCTACACGAAAAATGTTGCCCTCGGCTCTATGGGCTATGAAGTCATCAAGCCGACAGCGGGGATTTCGTCCACCATGACCCTGGAAGACGACTCCGGTGCTTTCACTGTGACAATAGGGCCAGAGGAGGCCGTAAACTGGAACCCGGTGCCCGGCCTGGCTCCCCACCAGAAGATACTGGCCTTGACTGCCTGCCCGCCCGTAGCGCTGGAAGTGCTCAGGGACCGGGCCACTCACCAGCATTTTATACGTCCGGTGAATCCTGAGTTTCAGGGCACGCTTGACATCCAGATCGCTATCCGCAAGCTGGCGCCAAAAAATCGCGGTTCATCCCGACACGCCCGGCAGGCCCTGGCTCCCGCCGCTGACAGTGCTCTGTGTGAAGCACTGCGCCCCCTGTTTGAGCAGGATGGCGGACCGCTGTTCCAGGCGTTCCAGAAAACAAGCAAGCTGTCCACTGCACAGCAACAGTGTGAGCAGCTGCAAGAACTGTGTCGTAGATTCACGGCTGTCCCCGATCAGCTGACACCGCCCGGGGGCCAGTTCGGTGTAGCCCACTTGCAACACCTGTTTCGGCACAAGTATGGGCAGTGCGATCATCGTGCTCTGTGTTTTCACGTCATGGCGACCTGGTTGGCAATACCCTCACGAATTGTGAAAGGGGAAGCCTACACCCAGGTGGAAGCTTCGTGGGATGGAGGCTACTCCTGGCATGTTTATGACCTGGGCAGCGCGGTCCACCCCGACCAGATTTCTCTGGAACAGCCAACACCTTACGTCAAAATAGCGCGCGGACTGGTGATCAGTGAGCCATGCAGGCTGCAGATGCTGAAGGTCGCCAGAAAAAATCGCGCGCTGCTGGAACAAGCGCTGCAAGTGTCCCCTGGTAAACTGGACGCATGGGTGCGGGCCGGGGGGAATCGCCCGGTCCCTTGCGGCACAATGCCCGACCAATTTGACAGGGAGCACTGTCCTGAGGCGCAGTGTGCTGTCAAGGCAAAAGCGAAGGTCTGTGAGGGGCTGTTGCGCCTCCTCTTCCCCCTTGAGGGCACGAATACACCTGACGCGGACATTATCGACCTGTTGCTGCTCCTGATCCCTGCAGATAACGAAGAATGTCTTCAGGGGCACACAGCCCGTTTTTTCTCCAGGTTGATGCTGAAATTCAAATCCCTGGCGAACAGGGGAGGGCGGTACCCCACACAAGCACTCTGTCAAATGCTGACCACCATGGTAGCCACTGCTGCAGGAGGACCATCCTGGCAAGCCTGTCAGGACACCCTCTATGACGATGTTCTCTGTAATCTGGGGTGGGACAGCAAGCATTGCTGGAGGGAAGCGGACCGCGACCTGGCGGCCTTTCTCCTGCTGGATAATGACTGGATTCCCACCAGCAAACCCTGTGCTCTTGCCAGCCTTCACAAATTGGCACAATCAGAAGTCTATGGCGAGCGAGCCAGGCGCAAGCTGGATGCCTGGTATGAAGGTCTGAACCAGAAGATTGCCCCTTCTCTGCTCCCGTCTGTCACGCCGAAGGGCATAGCAGCACAGCTCCCCGCAGCGCTGGCGCGCGCAGGGCGCTCACGCGCACTGGAATCCAGGCTCAGAGCCGGCGGCGGCGTTCAGGATGCCTATAGCTGGGCCGCATCAGATCATCTCGACGCTGATCGTCTGATAAGGCAGCAGGCGTTTTTCAGGGAGAGAACAGAATCCGTCAGTCTACCCCCCATTGTCATGGTGGGCCTACTGCAACAAGACGCACCCGAGTACGAAGCGCTACTGCATAAATTCAATGTTCCCCTGACAGAAACGGGCGTTGTAGACACCGCAAGACAAGGCCAGACAGACAGTGTTCCGTCACCCAGGCAGCAGCGCCGCGCGCTTGTAACGCTGATGAGGCGATGGACATCAGATCCGGTTGACATAGATGAAATGGTGAACACCCCTGATTTCGACCGCCAAAGGATCATGAAAAAGCTGAACTACTTGTATGACATCCCGCCGGACCAGGAGGAGGCGTTTGCACAGGCTATTGAGGCTTATCGTGAAGAATTTGTGCTTCCCCAGGTGCGGTTGTCTGCCAGGAGTGCGCCCTTGATGGATGTCATTCGAGAGCAGTTTTTCGAGTACCTGTATAGCGTCACAGGTGCCGGACGAGGCAAGGTTCAGGTGCTGTACTCACAATCAGGTCCGCAGATCCCGGGCAAGGGCAGCCGCGACCCGGAAGGTTTCTTTCAGCCCAATACACCTTCACAGTGGCACGCGCTGCACCAACGGCTGTGCAATGACAAGAAGTCAGGTGACCAGGAGCCCGGCAACACCCTTCATATCAGTCCGCAATTGCTGCAACGCAACGGGCGCTTTGACCAGGCCGTTGTGATTGGTGCCGAAGAAATGCATGGGTACTGGAAGGAGTTTTTGGCCAGCCTTGATCTGACGGATGCGGCAAAGTATTGCCTCACTGTTGGGAAAAGATCTTGACACAGTGCGCGGCGATGCCTGGTTACAAACAACAAAGGCCAAGCCGCCAACCATTCACGGAAACTTATAAAACCTCTTGTGGTCAAAACATGCGGAAACCGCCTTTTCTGTTCGGAGACACATCGCAACACAAAAGTCAGGTCCGCTATACGACCTGCTTTAACAAAAGCCTGGTCAGCTAACCGCATCCGAAAAGAGACCACCAACAAAGAGGAATCAGGCATGAATATAGGAAGCCACCTCATCGCCAGCAAATTCTCGCAATCACCAATTCCTGCAGACAGCCCCCCGGAAAAAATTCGCAGACTGGAGTCCGAAACGCCAGTAGAGACATCACCTTCTACCACTACGGAAGCAGCAAGAAGGGTCAGTCTGTTTGTCTACAGTGACACACAGGTTCACGCCCTGCTGACCAGGCTCCAACAAATTGCTCCGACAGTGGCACTGGTGATGTCGCCAGACGACCTGGATCAGGATGGTCTGCGCAACAACCTGATGATCAATGATGACGGCTCTGTCGAGGAACGCCCCGGATGCTTGTTTGCCAGTGCGGGCAGTCAGCCGGTGATCCTGGTGCTCGATTTTCGCCATTTTGAACCCAGGCAGCTTGCCAGTCTCAACAGCCTGTTTGATGATCGACCCACACTGAATGGACAGCCGCTGGGCTCCCACGTGAGCATTATCTCGTTGGTCGATGATGAGCTGTTTCCTGACCATATCTCCCAAACCCACAAACCCGGTAATGATTTCTCCCGACGTATAGCGCCAGGTTTCAGGCAAGGATCCCTGTGGAATGAAACACTCCAGTCCCTGCCAGAAAAAAGCAGCTCGGTGGCCGATGTTCTGAACCAGAAGGTGCCGGACAGCACATATGCCGCCACAGAAAACCCTGGCAAGGCGATCCGTACCATTGACCTGTCCGCACGAGACTGGCGTGAAGTGCTGTTCGGCCAGGCTTGTGTCGATACAAAGGGACGACGCTGCTACCTGCCCGGTCAGCTGGCTCTGGCACAGCCGGGAGAAACACTGGTCCTCAAGGGCGCGCCCTGGAAAGACCGGGGTTTCCAATACGCCTTGTACAAAATGATTCACAGCGGCAGCTACTACGCCAATGGTCGCGACCACCAGCTGCCGGACAACATCAGCTGGGCCAGGCAACCATTAACGGAGGGGGACATCGCCCGGCTGAAGCAAGGAATTGACTGGGTGTCTGCGCCCGGTTCTCACATGGCTGTCATCAACAAGGATACTCTTGCGCTTGTCACCCGCCAGAGCCGGTTTGACCAGCACGGCTCTTTGACAGGGCATGACGCCTTTGCCCAGTACCTTGCCGGCTGCCAGGGGATTCGTGTTACCTCTCCTCTTGCCACCAGCCAGTGGTTTGAACTGCTCAACGCCATACAAAAAATCGGAAACCCTGCTCCGCTTGCTGTGTATCTGGACACGCCTGCACAACAGCCCCTCCCGTTCAGGGGGCCAGAGCAGGCTGATCCTGAAAAGTTTTTTTCTTCTGCCGTCAGCCCTCAAGCCAGAACGCTGACGGGCAACAGCAACGTCACTCTGATCAGAGGCGATGATGCACTCCTGCGTCAGGATAACGCCGCCAGGGGCGAGCTTATGGATACAGACACTGTACTCTCTGAGCCCCTCAACATAGTCATCACACCAGAACTGAAGCTGTCCGCATTGCTGGAAGACCTGCGACTGACATCTCTGAAAAAAGGCGAATTTCAACGTCAGGAGCAACCCTTTGTCCAGGCGTTGAGAACAGGGCGAAAACTGCGTGTCCGGGGACTGGAAGACAACCCGACGCTGGCACGACAGCTCGAATCCTTGCTGCTGTCGCCCCCCAGCCTGATCGTCAATGGTGAACGGGAAACCTTTCCCCAGGCTCAGATTGAGATCATATGGCCGGAGGGCGCCAAAACCGATTCTGTACTCTGGAAACAAGCTCTGGACCTGGGTGGTTTGCCTGCATCACAGCAGACACCCGAAGAGCTGAAAGCCTGGCTCCAGCAAGCGTTTCACCTCAGTCAAAAAGACAGTGGCATTGTTGACCGAGTCGCCTGGCTGCAAGACATCACCAGCCGTATGGCTCCTCCCGGGCAGCAATTATCGCTTGGCACAGACCTGCTGACGAAGCTGGTGATCCAGGCCCGTCAGGAGCAAAAACGCGCCCTGGAGGACGCCCTTGAGCCCGCACACTGGAGCAAGGCCCTCAATTCTGTCCTGCTCAAGAAGTACCGCAGCCATCCGGATCTGTACAATTTCCTTCGCCTGACAGTCAGAAACCAGGAGCAAAGTCACGGCTATGACTGGATTGACCAGATCGCGCTGCAACGCTGGTTGAAAACCCACCCGAATCCTGATGCTGCCTGCATCCAGCAACATTTCTGGTCATTGACCCGCCATGTCAACCACACGCAAATCAATCAGCTGGCTGCGCACATCGCCTCCTGGGCCTCGCCCAACCTGAAAGTCGACCCTGCATCCCCGGCTTTCCAGTTCATGTTGAGTCAGGTCAGGCAAGCCGCCGGATGGCCCTCCAGCAGCCAGCAACACGCCGCCATTTTTATCCCAAGGCACCTCTGTTTTGAAAAACAGCTGCAGGATATTTGTTATGAATCTGACCTGAAACTGTCACGCAAGGATATTGCAAACCTGGGACAACTGGTCGGTATAGTCGTCGCCAGCTCACAAACGACAGAGGAAAAACAACAGAGGATTGCAACCTGTCTGGCAGCCTACCCATTTCCGCCACAGGACTGCGCGCCCATCGCCCACACCCTTTTGAATCCGGACGACCCCAGCAACCACAAGTACTGGTATGGGCGTCGCAAACAACGTCTGATGGACAAAGTGAGACTGCATCCTGTCACGCTGATCAGCGGTGAACCTGGTGCCGGAAAAAGCTTTATTGCTGCCGAAGTTGCCAAGGCTCTGCAGGGGGGAAGCAAGGCACAGACAATATGCTGTGGTCCCATGACCCGACTCAGTGATCTGATGGTCAAGGAAAGTCTGGTGCTTGACCCACTGACGGGCGACTCGCAAGTCAAACGGGAAGAGGGCCCACTGCTGCAATGGGCCAAAAGAACCGCCACTGCGGAACATCCGGCCGTGCTGGTCATTGATGAGGCCAACCTGGTCGACCCGGCTCTATGGAACTGCCTGAAAGGACTCTATGAACCCCCCGCCTCTATCAGTGACCAGCACGGCCACCCCTGGCCCGTTTCAGAACACCATCGCATCATAATGACTGGCAACCCGACCTCCATGACCGGACGTCACCTGAATAGCTTTCTCCAGAACCGGGCTCCGCAGCTGTATTACCTGCCTCTTGATGACAATTTCATGGCCAGCCAGATAGTTGACCCGGTTCTTCAGACACTGGTGGCACAAGTCGTACACCAGTGTCCGGCTCTATCCAGGACAGAACAGGCCGAACTGACAAACCGGCTCAGTGCGACCACGCTCAGCTTGTTCAATCAATACCGTCATCTGATTCTGGGCCATGAATTCAGCCCGAGGGATCTCACCGACTTTGGCGAGCGGCTACTGCGCTACCTTGACAGCGCCAGCCAGCAGGGCCTGGCCAAGTGCCTGCAACAGGACTCGCCACAACAACAAGAAGGCGCTTTGGCGGGCCTGATCTGGCAGGCGATGGCCGATACGCTTGGCGGTCTGGTCCCCACCAGCCATCGCTGGCAGCTGGACACGCTCAAGACCTGGTACCAGGTGACCTATGGCGCTGATGCTGCCCTTGTAGAGCCCCACCAGTTGCGGTTTGACTATTTTTTCAATCGCTGGCAAGCACAAGCTGGTATCGGACCTGACACCTTCAACCTGGACAATGCCTCTGTGAAAG
The DNA here is from genome assembly GCA_002238585.1 of Kistimonas sp. bin40. Lineage (GTDB taxonomy): Bacteria > Pseudomonadota > Gammaproteobacteria > Pseudomonadales > Endozoicomonadaceae > Sansalvadorimonas. The sequence continues at coordinate 47,797 of MPMQ01000008.1, forward strand.
CACTGTCGCGCCAGGTCTGGCTGGAGTTGGACCGGCTGCAAGCCAGACGACAGAAGCCGCAGGAGCAGATCAAAGGCCGTTGCGCCACCGTGATAGAAGGACCGGCCGGACGCGGCAAGGACGACCTGTTGAAACGTTTGATCCAGGAGTGGAATCGTCAGCAACGCGAGGATTGCAAAGAGCCCGTGCGCTGCCACGCCATCAGCCTTGATCCCAACCATCCGGACGCCTTTTACAAGACCCTGCAACAAGCCAGCCAGGCCGGAGAAATCATGGTGGGCTCGGAAATGAACCTGCTCAAATCCCAGTATCATGAAGGCCAGATGAACGATCTGCTCACCGGCGCCAGTACAGCGGGCTTTCATCTGTTTGCCACAGTCAATCCGGCAACTTTTGCCGGGCGGCACCCGCTGTCGAGTGCATTACAGAGCCGTTGTAGTCTTGTCACTCTCGGCGACTACAGCCATGAGGATCTGGAGAAAATTGCCGCTACCCTGTTCCCCGATCCAGCCCTGGCTGGCAAGGTCGCCCAGTGGCACTGGCAGCTGCTGGAGCAACTCAGGGCACACGATATTCCCCAACATCCCTCTGTGGCAGATATGAAAGAGCTGGCCGCCGCTTGCGCAGACTTTCCGTTGATTCACCACCGCATGGAGCAGATGAGCATCACGCCGGATGCTACCGGCCAGTCCGCCATGGATGTGGAAACGCTGGGGGAACAGCAGAAACGGTCCGGACAGGAAACTGCGCTGAAACAACGGTTCGAGCAGCAATACGGGTTTTACCTCCATTTCCTGGCCCGCAAGGCCGGTACCCAATCCCAGTCGCTCGATGACGTACTGGCGGCTCCTGTCAGCCAGACGTCTGATCGTCAGCCCCAGATCCGTAACTACTCTGCCTGGACGGCATGGATCCACACCCAGCTTCAAGGGTTCCTGACCAGGCCCATCAGTGTGGTGGCAGGTGTTGAGAGCAGCTACAACGCCAGCACTGGCATTGTGACTCTGAAGAAAGAATGGCTGGAAGCGGATCCGGCCCAGGATGACAGCATCAAGCATGAAATTGTCCGGCTGTTTGCCCATGAACAATGGCAACGCCATGTACCGCTGGCTTCCCCTTTCCCGGATGACATCCTGTTTTCTGCCGCTTATCACTTCTGGCAGCAGAAGTTCTTTGAGAACCAGTACGCAGACTTCCCGCAGTGGGCTCAACAGGCAGCACACATCTTTCCGCTGTCAGAGGAAGAAGACGCGTCCCTGAAATTGTCCTGCAATGCCGGTTACCTTGATGCCCTGACGACACTGGCAGCACAAAAACCCGCGCCCGACAGCCTTTTCCTCCTGGAAAAAACACTGCTGACCTGTCCGCCCAATGCTGTCACCCGGCACGAGCCGACACCAATCCCTGCTCAGGACACCCGCGCACCCGTTGAGCTGACAGCAGAAGCGAGCCGCGCAAAAATAGAACGAGACGTCCGGAGTATGGTCCAGGACAGTGTCTATATCGATGACAAACTGCTGCCGCGCAGCCAGGAAAAAAGCATCCCCCCCTTTCACACGCCTGAGCCGTGTTCATTCGGTATAACCCGCTATTTTTCAAAAACCGAAGCGATCATGACGCGTATGAGCGTCTCGCAGGCGGTGCTGAAGGGGGAGCAAATCCTTACAAAAAATCTTGCTCCCGGCGCTATGGGCTATGAAGCCATCAAGCCGGCATCAGAACATTCCCTCGACATGGTACTGGAAGACGATTTTGGTGCTTTCACTGTGAGAATACCGCCAGATGATAAAGGCAGCTGGCATCCTGCTCCCGGCGTAGCTCCTCACCAGAAAATACTGGCCCTGTATTCCCAACCACCCGTGACACTGGAGGTGCTCAGGGATCGGGCCACTCACCAGCATTTTATTCGTCCAGTGGATCCTGAATTTCATGGAAGCCTCAAGATTTATATTGTTATCCGCAAGCAAGCCGGACCAGGCCTGGATTCCTCCAGGTACGGCCAGTCCACCCTTGCACCCGCTGCTGACAATCGTCTGTGTGAAGCCCTGCGCCCCTTGTTTGAGCAGGATGATGCGCCGCTGTTCCAGGAGCTGCGGCAACTGAGAAACAGTCACTCGATCTGGATCCAGTGCGACCAACTAAAGCGGCTGTGCCGTGCGTTCACGGCCGTCCCCGCCTCCTTGCAGAGTCCGGGAGGGCCCTTGAGCCTCGACCTGCTGCGGCACATGCTCCAGCACCAGTATGGGCAATGTCATCATCGCGCCCTGTGTTTTCATGCCATGGCCACCTGGCTGGGAATACCCTCACGGATTGTAGAAGGGGAGGCCTACACCTGGGTGGAAACATCAAACGATGGCGGTTATTCCTGGAATGCGCATGACCTGGGCAACCTGGTTCACCCCCAACAGCAGGTTCATGAAAATCCGACATCGTCCATCCAGATCACTCATGGACTCATGGTCAGTGAACAGTGCAAAGCGCAGCTGTTGAAAATAGCCGGAAAAAATATCGGCCTGCTGCAAGAAACTCTGAAAACCTCTTTTGATGAACTCAACAGATGGGTCCAGACAGGGGGGACAGGCCTCGTACCCTGCGGCAGGGAACCTTACCGGTTCCGTCAGGCCAATCAGAGCGACAGCCAGTCTGCTGTCGAGATGGTCGTGAGAATGTGTAACGAAATGCTGGACAGCATCGAGGAAGACACTGCTGACACGGACTTTCTTGATCTGATTTTGCTCTTGTATCCTGTCGACAGAAGTGAGTATTTCAAGGAAACCAGCTTCTTCTTTGACGCGTTTGTACGCAGGATCCTGCCGCTGGCCAACAAGGGTCTGTACTCTACGCAACTGCTCTGCCAAAGACTCACCACTATGGCGGCAACCGCAGCGACACAGAAAGATAAGGAAACCTTTCAAAGAGAGATCAAGGTGTGTGTGCTGGACAGTCTGGGGCGTGACAAAGAATTCAATAAGATTGGCTGGGGTAACGCCGGCCTGGAACTGGCTGCCTTTATCCTGCTCGACAATAACTGGATTCCAACCAATAACGCTCTTTCCAGCCTGCACAAGCTGGCACAATCAGACCTGTATGGCGAGCAAGCCAAACGAAGGCTGGACGTCTGGTACGACCGCTTCAACAACAAGCTTGACCCATCAAGGTTCAAGCCTGTCACGCCGGCAGCCATAGCAGCACAACTCCCTCCAGACCTGGCCGGCGCGGGCCGGTCACGCAAGCTGGAATCCAGGCTCAGAGTGGGCGGTGACCTGTGCCATACCTATGGCTGGGCGGCATCCGATTCTATGGACTCTGGTCGTCTGATAAGGCAAAAAGCGTTTTTCAGGGAGAGCGCAGAATCTGTCACCCAGCCGCCCGTGGTCATGGTGGGCTTGTTGGAAAAAGAGGTACCCGAACAGCACAAACTGGAACAGTTTTATGTTCCCCTGACAAAAACAGGCGTCGTAGACCGCACAAGGCAAGGCAAAAAACAACAGCTCCCGTCACCCCGGCAAGAGAGGGAAGCCCGACTGGCCATGCTGAAAAAGTGGAGGCTCTATCTGAATGGCAACAACCATCGTGAGCTGAGTTTGCCTTCTTTCAGCACGGAGAGGGACATCGACAGCCTGCTGTACAAAAGCCCGCCCGCAGCCGAAAGGGCGCAGATAATACAGGATATTCAAGCTTATCGTGAGGAGTTTATAGCGTCGGAAGTGCAACTGTCTGACACCAGCACACCCTTGCTCGATGTGATTCAGGAGCAGTTCTTTGAGTATCTTTATACCGCGATGGGTGCCGAGCGAGGGAACGTCAAGATCCTGTTCTGCAGCTCTAGATACGAGGACGACCATGAGGAAGAATGCAAAGGAAACGGTTTCTTTCAGCCGGTCACGCCTTCCCAATGGCACGCGGTACACCAAGCGGAATGCGGCAGAATAGCCAACGATGCCAGGCATGTTACCCCCGAACTTCTGCAACGCAGCGGGCGTTTTGATCAAGCCGTTGTCATCAATGTCCAGGAAATGGAAGCCTGTTGGAGAGACTTTCTGGCCAGTCTCGATCTGACGGATGTGGCGAAGTATTGCATCACTGTCGAGAGAGGTTCCGACTCCAACGACACCAACTCAGGCTCCGATTCCGATTCCGATTCCGATTCCGATTCCGATTCTGATTCCGGTTCCGGTTCCGGTTCCGACACTAGTGACGGCGATTGTTGATCTGCATCCCAAGCAAGAGTATTGAGAGGCTACGGCTCATAAGACAGTGCCCACAAATACTCTTGCTCTTGGAAATTCGTCATCAAACAAGACGACACCCACCCTAATACAGCCGATACCCCAATCGCTTGTCACTCAGGTGTGTTATCCCCTTCGCAGGGCTTTGATGCCCTGCTCTCCCCGTGGCTACCGATAATACCGGGAGCCATAGTCACCCCACCTCCATTCTCGCCCCCATGCCTGACAGCCTGGCGGGGGCCAAACGTCTGACAGCGGCCAAGCGGGCGGTGCCTGCGCAGAGAGGCCCTGCTTTTTGCAAGCCGTGTGCAGCTCAATATATTGAGGGCCGGCACAAGGCGACGCCTGATAAAAACAACAAACGCCAGCGGCTGCCAACCATTTACAAGAACTTGCCACAGTTTTTGTGGTCCAACTCTTGGCAGGAGGGTTTAGAAGGGGAGCCTTCTCTGTTGGACGAAGCGCTGAAACACAAAAGCCAGCTCCGCAATACGACAGACTTTAACGAAACCCCGGCCAACCAGACCTTTTTAAAAGAAGACAAAGCGCAATCAAACATGAATATCGGAAGCCACACTGTCGCCCGCAACTCCACGCACTTACCGTCTCTTTCGGATGAACCCCCTCCAAAAAAAACAAGACGGGAACCAATAGAAGAAGTAGATACACTGCCTTCTACTTCTACGATCTCATCAAACAGAGCCACCCTGTTCGTCGATAGTGACACCCAAGTCCACGCCTTGCTGGCGAAGCTCCAACAAATTTCTCCGACAGTAGCACTGGTAATGTCACCCGACGACATGAATCAGGATGGCCTGCGAAAAAATCTGACAATCAATGATGATGGTACTGTCGCAGAAAGCCCCGGGCGCCTGTTTGTCAGTGAGGCAGATCAGCCTGTTATCCTGGTACTGGATTTCCGGCATTTTGAGCCCAGGCAGCTGAGCAGTCTCAACAGCCTGTTTGATAATCCACCCACACTGGATGGACAACCTCTCGGCTCTCACCTGAGCATTATCTCGCTGGTCGATGACACGCTCTTTCCTGACCATGTTTCTCAGACCTACAAACCCGGCAATGATTTTTCCCGACGGATAGCACCGGGCTTCAAGCAAGGAACCCTGTGGCATGAAACACTCCACGCCCTGCCGGAAAAAAGCCATTCTGTGACTGATGTTGTGAACCAGAAGGTACCGGATCTCACAACTGCAGGTGCAGGAAACAGTGGCAAGACTGTCCGGCCCATTGATCTGTCCGGACAAAACTGGCGCGAGGTACTGTTCGGCCAGGCTTGTGTCAATACAAAGGGACAACGCTGCTACCTGCCAGGTCAGCTGGCTCTGGCTCGGCCGGGAGAAACACTGGTCCTCAAGGGCGCGCCCTGGAAAGACCCGGCTTTTGAGTACGCCTTGTACAAACTGATTCACAGTGGCAGCTATTACGCCAATGGTGGTGACCACCGCTTGCCGGACAACATCAGCTGGGCGCGGCTGCCATTGACGGCCGAAGACATCGCCTTGCTCAAGCAGGCCGTCAAGAGGGTGCCTGAGCCCAGTCCCCGTATGGCAATCATCAACGAGGACACCCAGGCCCTGGTGACCTGTCAGAGCAGATTTGATCGGCACGGCTCTTTGACTGGACATGACACCTTTGCCCACTGGCTTGCTGACTGCGAGGGGATTCGTGTTACCTCCCCCCTCAATACCAACCAATGGTTTGAACTGCTGCGGGCGATACAAAAACTCGGAAAGCCTGCTCCGGTTCCTGTGTATCTGGACACACCCGCACAACAGCCTCTCCCGTTCAAGGAGTCAGAACAGACTGCTTCTGAAGAGTTCTGTGCCACTGTCGCCAGTCCTCAATCCGGCCCCCTGACGGGCAACAGCCATGTCACGCTGACCAGAGGGGATGATGCGTTCCTGCGGCAGGGCAACGCAGCCAGGGACATGCTCATGGATACAGGCACTGTCGCTTCTGAAATCCTCAACATCGTGATTACACCGGAACTGAGGCTGTCCTCACTTGTCGAAGACCTGCGACTGGTGTCACTGAAAAAAGCAGAATTTCAACGTCGGGAGCAACCCTTTCTCCAGGCGCTGCGAGAAGGGCGTAAACTGCGCATCCGGGGACTGGAAAACAACACGACACTGGCACGACAGGTCGAGTCCTTGCTGTTGTCGCCGCCGTCCCTGCTCGTCAATGGGGAACGGGAAACATTCCCTCGGGCACAGATTGACGTCATATGGCCGGAAGGAGCAAAAACCGATTCTGTACTCTGGCAACAAGCCCAGGACCTGGGTGGTTTGTCGTCATCAGGCCAGACGCTCGAAGAGCTGAAAGCCTGGCTACAGGAGGAGTTTGGGCTCAGCAACAACGACAGTGACATTGCTGACACAGTCGCCCGTCTGCAGGACATCACCAGCCGTCTGGCTCCTCCCGGGCAGCAGTTCCAGCTGGGCACCGACCTGCTGACCAAACTGGTGATCCAGGCCCGGCTGGAACAGAAGTTGACCTCTGCTGACGCCCTTGAGTCCGCGCATTGGAGCAAGGCCATAAACTCTGTCCTGCTCAAGAAGTACCGCAGCAATCCGGACCTGTACAACCTTCTGCGCCTGGCCGTCAGAAGCCAGCTGCAAAATTATCGCTGTGACTGGATAGACCGGATTGCGCTGAAGCGCTGGTTGGAAGCCCATCCGAATCCTGATGCTGCCTGCATCCAGAAGCATTTCTGGTCATTGACCCGCTATGTCAGCCACACGGCGATCAATCAACTGCCTGAGCAAATCAGTACCTGCGTCTCGTCCAGTCTGGATGTCGAGCCCCAGTCCAATGCCTTCAAATTGATGGCAGGCCAGGTCAGGCAGGCAGCAGGGCACAACAATCAAGACGACACCGTGCTTTTTTTGGACAGGCACCTGTGCATCGAAAAGCAGCTGCAGGATGTCTGTTATGAACTGGGTCAGCACAAGCGACACGAAGACATTGAAAGGATGGGACAACTGATAGGAACGGTCATCCAGTCCCGGCAATCGAAAGCGGAGAAGCAACGAGCCATTGAATTCTATCTGACACTATTCCAGTTTGCGCCACACAACTGCGCACTCATCGCCAAAACCCTGGTAAATCCGGATGACGCTGGCAACTGGAAACACTGGTACAAGCGTCGCGAGACACGCCTGCTGGAGAAAGTGAAGAAACATCCAGTAACGCTCATCAGCGGTGAACCCGGCGCAGGAAAAAGCTTTATGGCTGCCAAAGTTGCCACAGCACTGCAGGGGGGAGGCCGGGCACTGACACTCTGCTGCGGTCCCATGACCCGACTCAGTGACCTGATGATCAAGGAAAGCCTGGTGACTGATCCCCTGACCGGCGATGCCGAGGTGAAGCGGGAAGACGGCCCACTGCTGCAATGGGCCAAAAGCACTGCCACAGCGCAGCATCCAGCCGTTCTGGTGATTGATGAGGCCAACCTGGTCGATCCAACCCTCTGGAATTGCCTGAAAGGCCTGTATGAAACTCCCGTCTCGATCAGTGACCAGCACGGCCACCCCTGGCCCGTTTCAGAACACCACCGCATCATAATGACCGGCAACCCGACCTCCATGACCGGACGTCACCTGAATGCTTTTCTCCAGAATCGGGCGCCGGAGCTGTATTACCGTCCTCTCAATGACAATTTCATGGCCAGCCAGATAGTTGACCCGGTTCTTCAGACGCTGGTTAAACAAGTCGCACACCAGTGTCCCGGTGTTTCAACGACTGAACAGGTCCAGCTGACCAACCGGCTCAGCCTGGCCACTATCAGTCTTTTCAATCAATACCGTCACCTGATTCTGGAGCATGAATTCAGCCCCCGGGATCTGACCGACTTCTGCGAGCGGCTGCTGCGCTACCTCGACAGTGCCAGTCAAAAAGGACTGGCCACCTGCCTGCAACAGCACAGACCACAAGAGCAAGAGAAGGCTCTGACCGGCCTGATCTGGCAGGCGATGGCCGACAGCCTGAGCGGTCTGGTCCCCACCAGCCATCGCTGGAACCTGGACACTCTCAAGACCTGGTACCAGGTGACCTATGGCGCTGATGCTGCCCTTGTAGAGCCCCACCAGTTACGGTTTGACTATTTTTTCCAGCGCTGGCAAGCACAATCTGGCGCCGGGCCTGGCGCCTTCAACCTGGACAATGCCTCTGTGAAAGCACTGTCGCGCCAGGTCTGGCTGGAGTTGGACCGGCTGCAAGCCAGACGACAGAAGCCGCAGGAGCAGATCAAAGGCCGTTGCGCCACCGTGATAGAAGGGCCTGCCGGACGCGGCAAGGACGACCTGTTGAAGCGTTTGATCCATGAGTGGAACCGTCAGCAACGCGCGGATGACAAGGAGCCGGTACGCTGCCACGCCATCAGCCTTGACCCCAACCATCCGGACGCCTTTTACAGAACCCTGCAACAAGCCAGCAAGGACGGCGAAATCATGGTGGGCTCGGAAATGAACCTGCTCAAATCCCAGTATCATGAAGGCCAGATGAACGATCTTCTGACCGGTGCCAGCACACCAGGTTTTCACCTTTTTGCTACGGTAAACCCGGCCACTTTTGCCGGGCGGCACCCGCTTTCGACTGCATTGCAGAGCCGTTGCAACCTTGTCACTCTCGGAGATTACAGCCGTGATGATCTGGAGAAGATTGCCGCCACCTTGTTCCCCGACCAGCAATTGGCTGACAAGGTAGCCCGGTGGCACTGGCTGCTGCTGGAGCAACTCAGGGCAAACGAGATTCCCCAGCATCCCTCTGTGGCCGATATGAAAGAGCTGGCCGCCGCTTGCGCAGACTTCCCATTGATTCACCACCGTATGGACCAGATGAGCATCACGCCGGCTGCTGAGCCGTCTGCCATGGATGTGGAAACGCTGGGGGAACAGCAGACACGGACTGGACAGGAAACCGCGCTGAAAAAACGCTTTGAACAGCAATACGGGTTTTATCTCCACTTCCTGGCCCGCAAGAAGAATGCCAGGTCCCTGTCGCTGGATGATGTGCTGGCGGCTCCCGTCAGCCAGATTCCCGATCACCCGAGTGAGGTGCGTAACTACTCTGCCTGGACGGCATGGGTGCACACCCGGATTCCAGCATTGCTGACCAGGCCGGTCAGTGTGGTGGCCGGTTGTGCGAACACTTACGACGCCACTGCGGGCATCATCACTTTGAAGAAAGACTGGCTGGAAGAGCATGGTGTCCAGGATGACACTATCAAGCGTGCCATTGTCCGTCTGTTTGCTCATGAGCAGTGGCAGCGTCACCTGCCGCTGGTTTCACCCTTCCCGGATGACATCCTGTTTTGTGCCGCTTACCACTTCTGGCAGCAGAAATCCTTCGAGCACTACTGCGCAGACTACCCGGAGTGGGCACAACAGGCGCAACACATATTTCCGCTGTCAGAGGAAGAGAGCGCGTCCCTGAAATTGACCAGCAACGCAAGCTATCTCGATGCCCTGACCAGACTGGCTGCACTCAAACCATCGGCCAGCAGTCTTGCCCTGCTCTGCCAGGCACTCCTGACCAATCAGAACAACGCAGGCAGCCTTCGCACGATCTCCGATCCCGCCCCTCCCCGGCCGGTTGAGATGACCGAGGATGACAGGCACCCAAATACCCGTAGCCCGGTTGAACTGACAGAAGGTGACAATCACCCAAATACCCGCAGCCCGGTTGAACTGACAGAAGGTGACAATCACGTAACTGCCCGTGGACCGGTTGAGCTGACAGGGAATGACAATCACGCAAGGATAAGACGAGACTTGGCGGCTGTTTGTCAGGACAGCGTTCATATCGATAACGAACTCTTCCCGGTCAGTCACCACCAACCCATCGCTCTCTTTCGCTCCCCCGCTCCCTGCTCTTTCACGATCACCCGGTATTTCAATAAAACCGAAGCGACCAAAACACGGATGGGCGTCTCACAGGTCGTATTGCAAGGGGAACAGATCCTCACCAAAGCTGTGGCTCCCGGCTCTATGGGCTATGAGGTTATCAAGCCGGCAGCCGGGATTGAGAGCACTGTGCCATTGGGAGACGATACAGGTGCTTTCACTGTACACATATCACCAGAGGAGGCAGCAAACTGGAAAGCGGTTCCCGGCATAGCTCCCCACCAGAAAATACTGGCCCTGTCCGTCACCCCGGCTGTGGAACTGGAAGTGCTCAGGGATCGGGCCACTCATCAGCATTTTATTCGTCCGGTGGATTCTGAGTTTTATGGCAGACTGGACATTCAGATTCTTGTCCGTGAGCAACCTGGAACACATCTGGACGCATCCAGGTACGGCAAGCCGGCCCTTCCTCCTGCCGCTGCCCATGACCTGTGTGCAGCACTCCGTCCCTTGTTCGAACAGGATGCAGCACCCTTGGCGCAAAAGCTCAGAACCATCAGAAATCTGACCTCTATCCCGGAACAGTGCAAGCAACTGGAGAGGCTGTGCCGCGACTTCAATGCCGCTCCCCACAGCCCCCCCTGTCAGGAATCCCGGTTCAGCCTGGCCCACCTGGAACACATGTTGAAGCACCAATATGGGGAATGCCATCATCGCGCCCTGTGTTTTCATGTCATGGCCACCTGGTTGGGCATCCCGTCACGGATTGTGAAGGCAGAAGCCTACACCTGGGTGGAAAGCTCCTGGGATGGTGGTCATTCCTGGCATACTCACGACCTGGGCAATCTGGTCCACCCGCAACAACGTGTTCATGAACAACCGACAGCTCACGTCCACACCACACCAGGACTGACACTCAGTCCAGCGTGCAATCAACAGCTGTTAAAGGTCGCCAGCAAAGATTTCGAATTGGTGAAAAATGCTCTGCAAGTGTCTCATGAACAACTGGATACATGGATCAGACACGGGGGACATGGCCCGGTTCCCTGTGGCCTGAAACAATGCCAGCCCGGCTTCACTGCCAAGCAGGCTTCTGTCGACATGGGACACCACATCTGTGACAACATCCTGGACAGCATCACAGCAACAGAGACACCCGACACGGACGCTCTTGATCTGACGTTGCTCTTGTATCCCGTTGATCAACCCGACCAGCTGTGCACGGTGCACTCCACTGGTTTCCTGTTCAACTTTGTACAACAGGTTATGCCGCTGGCTCGCAAGGGGCAGTATTGCCTGAGGCTACTGTGCCAAACACTCACCACTATGGCCGCAAGCGTAACAACACCAGAGCTCTGGAAGCGATTTGAGCAGGATATCGAAGAAATTGTTCTGGACAATGTCGGGTGTGACGAAGAGCTCAATACAGTCGCATGGACGGATGCGGACTGGCAAATGGCGACCTTTGTTCTGCTGGAGAATAACTGGATTGCAGCCAGGAAGGCTCTTGAACGCCTTCACCAACTGGCACAATCAGACGTGTATGGCGAGCACGCCAAAAGAAAGCTGGACGCCTGGTATGACGGCCTGAACCAAAAACTCGACCTGTCACAACGCCCCCCCGTCACTCCGCGCACCCTGGCAGCACAACTTCCCGCAAACCTGGGCTGCGCGGGGCGTTCACGCACGCTGGAATCAAGGCTCCGGGTGGGCGGCGCCGTTCGGGATGCCTATGGCTGGGCAGTATCAGATCATCTGGACGCTAATCGTCTTATAAGGCAACAGGCGTTTTTCCGGGAGGGAGCAGAATCTGTCAGCCTGCCGCCCGTGGTCATGGTGGGTTTGTTAAATCGAAAGACACCCGAACGCCAGCAGCTGGAACGATTCCATGTTCCCCTGACAACAACGGGAGCCGTAGACACCCAGCAACAAGGCAAGGAAAAACATGTCCCGTCGCGCGCTCAAAACCGGAAAGCATTCCAGTCACTTGTGTCAAAGTGGGAGCTTTACCTGGCCCATTTCCATTTTGCTGATCTGAACAGACCTGATTTCGACATGGATGCGTTCATGCGCCACTGGGCAAACACTCCCAGCCCGAGCGAACGCGCACAGCTGGAACAGGACATTCTCGCCTGGCGTGAGGAATTCGTTATACCGCAACTCCAACTGTCTGCCACCAGCACACCCCTGCTTGATGTCATTCAGGCGCAGTTTTTTGAGTATCTCTATACCGTCATGGGTGCCGAACGCGGGAACGTAAAAGTTCTGAGCTGCACATCAGCACCGGCCCACCCGGATGAAAAAACACGCAACGAGGAGGGGTTCTTTCAGCCGCAGACGCTTTCACAATGGCATGCCGTGCACAACAAGGAGTCTGGTGACCGAGCCAACCCGGCTCGGTATATCACCCCCGAGCTGCTGCAACGCAATGGACGTTTTGATCAGGCCCTTGTCATTAATGCCAAGGAAATGAACAGGTACTGGAGGGAGTTTGTTGCCAGCCTTGATCTGACGGACGCTGCCAGGTACTGCATTACTGTCGAACAGGATTTCCGGCTCCGACTCAAGCATTGATGAAACGCCTCTTTCAATCAGCCCTCAGTCTTGAGAGTTCGTCATCAAAAGAGGCGACAACTTCCCCGTGACACAGCGGGCTCTCCATGTCGCCCGGCAACAGCAGCACCCTTTTTCCGTTTGTCCCCCGCCCAGTCTCCTCCCTCTCCTTTCCATCTTGTTGTCCCACAAGTCCCTCCCCTGGACTATGGTCGCGCAGACCAGGACCTGCCATGCCCTTTATCTTGGTGCCATGACACACAAAAAGGTTCAGGGAGGTGCAGTATGGCTCTGGAGCTGACAGTAGATATGCAAGAAGACCTGGCAATCGTCGGCCTGTATGGCAATGTTTCCTCTACAGATGCCGAATTGTTGAACAACAGCTTTGACAGGCTGGCTCAAGCCAACCACGCCGGCATTTTGCTGGATTTTCAGGATTTGGCTTCCATCAACAGTACAGGGCTGGCTGCCCTGGCCTCCCTTGTGCGCCGATCGCTCGAACGCTGCAAGAATGACAGGGGAAAACAGCCTGTTGTGCTCTGTCATGTAAACCCGCGCATAGCGTATCTGTTACAACTCAGTGGGCTCGATAGATTTGTGACAATAGTCGATTCGCGGGAAGAGGGTATTCAACTCACAAGTCAGCAAATCGCACTGGGCAAGGAAGGAGGTATGCTATGAATCGTTCCACGCACATACAGTCCCAGGGGCTCCGGCCAGCCCCACACTCCCGCGCTGATGATCCGCACAGCTCCCGCCGTCCAAAGCAAGCTTCGGCACAGGCGCACAAGTACAGGCAAAGGCCGAGGGCACGGCAGCAGTACGGAGTAGCTACAGGGTCAAACGATGCCCAGCACTGTCACGAAACATCCAAAAAAAAGCGCAGGGTATCGTCTCGTCCCGGAACAATGCGCAATCTCAAGGACAGAAGCAAAAGCTGCACCCCGCTGACGCAAACGGAACGAGCCGCTCAAGTGACGGCAAGCAGCCTTCGTAGCGAACCGACCGGGCTACGGGGCAAAATTTGTTCTGGCGTACGCAATCCAAAGTTATTCATTACCATTCTTGCAAGCATGTTCGTGTATGGCGGCTCCTCTCTGGCGCTCGGCGCTGGCGCACTGGGTACAATGACCTCAGCCCTGGGCTTTGCCGCCTGCCCCCCCCTGCTGGTAGGGACATGCCTGATTGGAGCGGGAATAATGGGTGCGCTCACCGGTCTCGATCACGCCTTGGCGGGACGCCCGCTGCTGCCCGAAACCAAAAATCACTGGACAGAAGTTCTGGGACAAAGTTACTTCCTTCGACCACTGTATCGCTAACCAGAAGGCAGTCTGGCGCGATAAAAACCAGCGCCGGAAACCTGCTCTTGTAAAGAGCCCCGCCTGCCGGGGCTTTCCATCATGTCCTTAAGTGAGTCTTTTCATTTTGAACCTGCAGATTGATTCATAAAGGCAGGCCCTGTATGGTTGCGTCCTTCCAACTTTTGTTTCTCTGGACATGTACAGGGGGCTGTCATGCCTGTCGATCTGGACGATATCCAGAAAGTTTTCGAGGAAGCTGAGTGTCTGTACACGCGCGATGAGGTGGAAGCTGCCATCCGGGGCATGGCAGAACACATCACAGAGCGTCTGGCTGAAAGTAATCCACTGGTTTTTGCTGTTATGAACGGCGGACTGGTTTTTTGCGGCAAGCTACTGACGCATTTGCACTTTCCCCTCGAATCTTCCTACATGCACGCAACACGCTACCGCAACGGACTGCATGCCGGTGCGCTTGATTGGAAAGTACCGCCACATCGAGAACTGGCTGACCGGACCATCCTTGTTATTGACGACATTCTGGATGAAGGACACACACTCTCGGCCATCATGGAACACTGCCATAATGCAGGCGCCCGTGACGTTCTCTCCGCCGTACTGGTCGACAAGAAGCACGATCGCAAGGCAGTGCCAGGCCTGCGCAGTGATTTCTGCGGGCTCAGCTGTGAAGACCGTTATATCTTCGGATACGGCATGGACTACAAAGGCTACTGGCGCAATGCTCCCGGTATCTATGCACTGAAGTCACAGTGACACCCTGGGCACCCGCCCTCTGCTTTGTGCTGGCGGCCTCGTTGTGCTGCTGTAAGGAGCCCTTGTCTCTCCATCAATGACATCAATCAATGGCATTGATCTGGCAGGGTTCCTGTGCTTGTCGCTTGCAGATACTGCATCGCCAGCACATCATCTTCAGATGTGTAGCTTGACATCCTCCCCGTCCTGAAGGACGGGGATTGCTGCGGCGCTCACAGGTGACAGCTTCAGGCTGCAGCCCATGAGTCGCTTCGGCGGGTTCCCGCTGCTGGCGGCATTAGCTCACCGCTCAGTTCACAGGCGAGCCGGGCGTGTCCCGCCCTTAACACATTGATCGCGCCAACAACATCGGCGTTTTCTTCAAAGCCGCATTCCACACACCTGAACCGCGCTTGTGTCTTGCGGTTGTCTGCGGATACATCGTTTGCATTCCGGACAGGTGCGGCTGGTGTTGCGCGGCCATACGGCAACAAGATGGCCGCCGTTCCATGCCAGCTTGTAGTCCAGCTGGCGACGGAGCTCGAACCAGCCCTGATCAAGGATGGACTTGTTCAGGCCGGACTTGGCCTGTAGGTTCTTCCCCGGTTTATCTACACCGCCCGCCGCTGACCGGGACATATTGCTTACCTGCAAGTCTTCTATACACACCATCACGTGGTTTTTGCTGATGGTCGTCGAAGTTTTATGCAGGTAGTCGCGGCGGGCAGTGCTGATGCGGGAATGGATTTTCTGGATTCGAGCTTTGGCCTTTTTCCAGTTGTTGCTGAACTTCGTCTTGCGGCTCATGGCCCGCTGCGCCTCGCACAAACGGACTTGGTGCCGCCCGAAACTGTCCAGCGGATCGTAGAACTGACCATCGGAGAGCCTGGCGAAACGGGTGATACCCATGTCGATACCGATCGCGCCGCCTTGTGGAACAGGCTGATCCACTTCCCGGCGGGTCTGGATGGATATAAACCACTTGCCACACGACTGGCTGACAGTCACATTGCTCAGCTGCCCCGGTGCGCTTCGGCTGTTGCGGTAACGTATCCAGCCCAGCTTCGGGAGACGGATGCGGCTGTTGGCTTGATCGAGCTTGATTTGTTTCGGATCGGGATAGCGAAAGCTGCTGTTCTGGAATTTCTTCTTGAACCGGGGAAAGGCGGCCCGCTTGGCGAAGAAGTTGCTGTAGGCCCGCTCCAGATCTTTGAGTGCCTGCTGTAGCGGATGGACCGGCGCATCGGCCAGCCAGGGGATGTCCAGGCTGTTGCGCCACCCGGTGAGTCGCTTGCACAGCCCGGCGTAACCCAGTTTTTCCTCACTCTGCTCGTAGAGTTCCTTCTGCAACGCCAGCGCCCTGTTGAACACGAACCGGCACGAGCCAGCAAAACGGCACATGTCCCGCTCCTGCTGCCCATCCGGGCGCAGTTCAAACTTGTAGGCTTGCAGTCGTAGCATGGCTTGAACATAGTCTTCGTCATGAGTCATGCCAGTGATATCAGACGCGGAGGGCGCTGCGTCTTCAAATTACATACCCATTGGGTCTTTGTGACGTAATACCGCCGTAGTGTATCCGACAGTGACGCGATCAAGCGCTTGCGCACTCTCTTGGCCGGGGTCTCGCAACTGATTGAGATGGACGGCGAGGACGATCAGGTTCACCTGTTGTAGCCTCCAAAGGTTGCCATATCGAATCTGGTGAACAGCCTCAAGGGTATCTCCAGCCGCCTGTTGCGCAAGGAGCGTCCGGATATCCAGAAACGCTACGGCAAGGGCGTGCTCTGGAGCCCCTCCTACTTCGCTTCATCCTGTGGTGGTGTACCCATTTCCATTGTTCGCCAGTCTATTGAACAGCAGCAGACGCTGCACTGAAAACCAGAACAAGGGACAGCGGTGCCGTCCGCGCTATCCTTCCACGCACTGAAGGACGGGGCTTGTCGCGCACTGGGACATCTGCCCGCAGCAGGTGTCAGCAGCCAGCCTGTTTCACGACCACCGCTCCAGCCGCAAGCGCAACTGCTCAAGCACCACCAGCATGACAGGCACGACCACAAGGATCAGCGCTGTGCCGACCAGAAGACCAGAACAACGGCCATCTTCCCGTTACAGGTGTCAGCCACCCCGCCTGTTTCACGACTACCGCCCCAACCGCAGGCGAAACTGTTCAAGCGCCACCAGCATGGCAGGAACAACCACAAGGATCAGCGCTGTGCCGACCAGAAGACCAAAAACAATGGTGGTCGCCATGGGAATCAGAAGCTTGGCTTGCGGCGAGGTCTCGAACAGCATGGGAAGAAGACCAAAGGCTGTGGTGATGGAAGTCAGCAAAACGGCCCGCAAGCGCTGACAGGCCGCTTCAACCGCCGCTTCCTGAATGCCCATACCTTCTTCCCGCCGGTCCCTGTAAAAAGTCACCAGTACTATGGAGTCATTGACCACTATGCCCGCCAGCCCAAACAGTCCCAGCTGTGATACCACGGTCAAATCCTGACCTGTCACCCAGTGCCCGAAAAGCGCCCCCGTCAAGCCCAGCGGAATGGTCAGCATAACCACCAACGGCCAGCTCCACGAAGCGAAAATCCACGTCAGGATGATGTAGATCATGACCAGAGCCAGCACCAACCCCTGCTTCATATTGGATGCCATTTCTTCCTGGTCTGCACTTTGACCTTCATGGCCGTAATCCACGCCGGTCCCGGCCAGAATCCCAGGCAGCACGTCCCTTTCCAGCTCCTGCAGTATTCTGGAGGCGTTGGTTCGGGTGTCGTCCACCTCAGCACTGACCCTGACGGCCAGCTGTGAATCAATTCTCTTGAGACTGTCCAGCCCCTTGCTGACCGAAAAATCCACCAGATTACCCAATGGCTGTGCACTCTGCTGACCCGTCACAAGCGGAAAGGCACTGATGGTCTCCAGCTGCTCCCGTTGCTGGCGCAACAGGCGCAAACGCACCGTGACCTCTTCGTATTCATCGTGGTACACCTGCAAGCGCTGTCCATCAATAGCCGTACGCAGCTGCTGACCTACATCCTTCAGTGACAAGCCAAGCC
This sequence comes from Kistimonas sp. bin40, assembly GCA_002238585.1. Classification (GTDB taxonomy): domain Bacteria; phylum Pseudomonadota; class Gammaproteobacteria; order Pseudomonadales; family Endozoicomonadaceae; genus Sansalvadorimonas. Next base: position 65,544 of record MPMQ01000008.1, read on the forward strand.
CTCGCCCTTGAGGACTCACGGCAAAGACCAGCTGTTCCTGCCCCCAGGGCATGTCATCTTCAATACTGCTGAGTCCTTCATACTGGCTCAGTGCTTGCTGAACCGCTTCCGAAACCCCTTTGAGAACATGAGAGTCGCCTCCTGTAAACTTCATATCAATAGCCTTGCCCGGGGGACCGGCCTTGTCCTGCGCCAGAACAAGTTTCTCAAGGCCCGGCGGCTGCACCAATGCGTTTTTCCAGGCCGCAATCAGCTCGACATTGGTCGTGCTCCGCTTTTCCGCAGGCTCCAGATCAACGACCAGTGTTCCATTGCCGCGACCTTTTGTCGTGCCTTGGGCATAGGGTTCTACACGCGCTTCGTTATACAAATAAAAAACATGTTTTATCAGCCGCTCCCCAGTGCCTTTCTCTGCAACACGGAGACTGCGATCAAGTTCCCGCAGAAAACCCTCGACCTCAGCTGGCGAACTGCCAGCCGTCATCTGAAAAGCGGCGCGTAATGTGGAACCATCCAGCGTCGGAAAAAACGTGAACCGCAGCAGCCCGCTGGTCAGCAACCCCGTGGCCAGTACCAGCAGGCACAATGTCATTACAATCGTGCTGCCTCGGCGCGCTATCGCCACAGTCACAAACGGACGAAAAATCGCGTCCCGAAAGTGAGCGAAGGCAGCATCCATCCGCTGGCGCCCCGGGCCTGGCTCCCCGCGCATGCGACCCAGACTGCGTGACAGGTGGGCAGGCAGAATCAGGAAACACTCCACCAGGGAAACAGCTATCACACAAATAACCACCAGCGGAATGTCTGCCATGATGGCACCCACATCACCAGGCAACAGGAGCAGAGGAAAAAAGGCTGCCATTGTTGTCAAAGAGGAAGCCAGAACCGGTGGCAACATACGTCGACTGCCCTCAACAGCCGCACGCTCGGGGGACGCGCCCTGGTCAGCATGGGAAAGAATGTTCTCCCCGACCACTATGGCATCGTCAACTACAATACCCAGCACCATAATCAACCCGAACAGGCTGATCAGATTGATGCTTCCTCCCAATAAATACAGTAGAGAACAAGCCGCCAGCAAGGAGACAGGAATGCCGACCGCCACCCAGAATGCAGTGTTGATATTCAGGAATATCAACAAGACAACAATCACCAACACCAGGCCTGTGATGCCATTTTTCAACAACAGCTGCAAGCGGCCACTCAGGTAAGACCAGTTTTCGTCATACACGACCATGTCAAGGCTTTCCGGCAGGGTGGAACGCTCTTCTTCCACCCAGTTCCAGAGCACTTTGGCCGACTTGAGTGTGTCATCAGTCTGGGAACGGTACAGCGTCATTTCTACAGCAGGACGCCCATTAAAGCGCAGCAAAGGCTGATTTTCTGCGCTCTGCAAACGAATGTGCGCCACATCGCCCAGCCGCACCACGGCACCGTCAGGTCGTACAAGAAGGGGAAGATCAGCAAACTGGTTCGGCCTGCGGGCCTGTCCCTGGCTGCGCAGGGAGCGCTCTACCGACCCGGCACCGACCGTACCAGCTGGCAGGTCAAGACTCCGGGCCTTGATGCTGTCTGCCACCTGGGCCAGAGTCAGCCCCAGGCGATGCAGCTCGGCACTGTCAATTTCAATGGCCATCTCCAGCTCGGGCAGTCCGCGCAAACCAACGCTGTGCACACCATGATTGAGAACATCCTGCTCCAGCCTTCTGACAAGGGGACGCAGCTCCGCCAGTGAGCGCCCGCCGGAAACCACAACCCGGGCAATGGATTCCTCAAAGGCCATGCGTTCAACACGGGGACGTTCGGCATCAAAGGGCAGGGTGGTCATACCATCCAGCGTCTGGATCACTTTGTTGGTGATCTCGGCCACATCAGCTCCCCGACTGATCTTCAGATCAAGCTGGCTGGTGCCCGGGTAGGATGAAGAAAAGATGCGGTCAATGCCTGCAACGTCACGCAGCTCCCGCTCGATCGGCAAAGTCACACTGCGCTGTATATCATCGGCAGTAGCTCCGCTCCAGGTCGTGGTGACTATCACGGAGTCCACAACAAAGTCAGGAAAAAACTGGGTCCTCAGATGCATGACCGACCAGACTCCGGCCAGTATCATCAGAGCCATAACCAGGTTGGCTGCCACTTTGTGGCGCACAAAAAAGGCCAGAACGCCATGGGAAACGGGCTCACTCATGGGATATCCGGGGGCAGGTCAACGGGCGAAACCAGCAGGCCAGTGAGAGCCCCGCTCAAGCGCGTTTTCAGCAAGCGATCCCCCTCTGACAGTGCTGACGAGGAAATCAGAAGAACTTCTTGTCCCGCTACCGTCCGCAGGCCCCTGCGCTCGACACTGACCGCTTCCAGCTTGTTGTCCTTGTCCAGCCGGTAAACATAGCGGTCGTCGTAAAGACAACCTGGCTGCACACGCAAGGTGTCCGCAGGCAAGGGGACCTGGAGCTTGATAACCACCGACTGGCCCAGGACAACTGGCAGTGGCTGATCACTTGCCGGGCGAAAAACAGCATCCACACCACCGCGCCCTTCCTCCACACTGGCCATCAGGCGATCCATGTAGAAGACAGGCGGCGCCGAAGACTCTTCCAGCTGGGCCTTGATCGGCTGGCCCGCTGCCTGCGCTTGCCTGAGTCTGGGCAGGTAGCGATTGGGGACCTGGGCCCTTATCTCGACAGCATCTGCAGGATAGACCTGGGCCAGCGCCTCACCCGGGTGCACCTGGTCGCCTTCTGCAACACTCAGCTGAATCAACCAGCCGTCAAAATCAGCCTTGATCTGACTGCGCTCGAGATCCAGTTGCACCTGCGCGCGTGCGGACTCCGCCTGCTCCTGCTGTGCTTGCAGCCGGGCCGCCCGGTTCTGCTGGTCTGCAACCTGCAACTGGCGCTCAATCACAGTGATGCGCTGCCGGGCCAGTGCACTACGGGCCGCATCAATCTGGCTGTCAGAGACCTGATGCTCTTTTCCCAGAGCGCGCTGCCGCTCCCAGTCACGGCGCGCAACCTCCAGCAATACACGCTCCTGTTCAAGCGATTTCTTTTCACTCTCAGTACGCAGCAACTCGGAGCGCATGCGAGCCTGCACATCCTTGACCTCGGCCTCCCGCTGTACCAGCTGCAGCTCCAGATCGCGGCGATCAAGACTGATCAGCAGATCACCGGTTTTGACGGGCTGCCCTGCCAATATGGGCGTTGCCAGGACGCGGGCAGCGATGGTAGACGTCAGGGTCACCCGTGCAGGGGTCTCTGCTTTGCCATACAGACGGACTTGCGCGTACTCCTCCTGCGCATAGGCGACAGGCACAGTCTCCACCCGTGGAGGAGAGGGGGGAGCAGACTGCCGGCCGGCATGATCCGCACCGGCGTGAAAGAGAACAAGCAGTGCACAAGTCAGCACTATGGCCAGCAACGCCCAGCGTCGGTGCCGAAGAAAGGTTTTCAGCTGCACAGCCCAGGAAGACAGCTCAACCGCCATGAATCAATGCCTTGCGAACCTGAAGCTCGCCTTGGTGCCATCACACACGGGCCTGCGCCCAACTCAACAAAACTCACGGAAAGGGTTGTCGCCCGAAAGAGTCACCACCCTGTCACCCAGAGCAACCTGCTTGCGGGTGACAACTATATCTTCTGCCGCCAGGACCGCGTCACCGAACTTGTACCTGAGCTGGTCCTTCCCCGACAGCTTGCGCTCTTCTGCCTCCTGCTGGCAGACCTCAACCTTCTCGTTGCGCTGCGCCCACTGTGACAGTGCTTTCTGCCCGTGACGGCGCGTCAACATGGCACGGGCAGCCCCCGAAGACAGAGTGACGGCCGTTGCATTATTGCCACCAAATCCCTTGGCATTGAGAAACGCCATATCCATAGCCTGTTCTGCAAACTCGAAATGCTCAGTCAGAACATTCAGGTGGCGACAGTGCACATCAGCGGCCACCCGTTCAATGCTGTGAATAGCCGGTATAACACTGTGCCGCCAGGCTCCCAGGGTCACCAGCAGCTGGTCGGCGCCTGCGGCCGCCAACGAGTGCCCCATGTAGCTCTTGACTGCTGCAACAGGCCAGTGGCGTATACCAAAGGCCGCCGCCGTTGCGTCCAGAATTGCCGATTCAGTGACCCGGTTCTGGTGAGTGCCAGTGCCATGCGCCTGCACGAAAGACCGATTCTGCAAGGACTCGTCGCCAAGCATGTTGCGCCCCAGAGCCGCCGCACGAGCCATGGTTATGTAATTGCCGGCTCCCGGACTGGATATGGACTTTTTGTAGCCATCAGCATGCACATAGACATCAGCCACAGCCCCCAGAATCTCTGCGCCAGTTTCCAATGCCAGGCTGTCATCCATCAACACAAAAAATTGTGCCGACTCCGCAAGAACAAAGCCGCAATTGTTACCGAAAGGACGACAGGCCCGCCTGTAATCCGGTTTTTCTTCCTCAGGCAAATCATCCAGATGACGCAAAGCCTTGTCAGTCGCCAGAGCACCCATGGTGGCATAGCCTTCAATCACTTCCGGCCAGACAGGCGCCTCACTGGCACCGACAACAGCTACGCGCGTGCGCCCGCTGCGGATATCATCCACCGCATGACGCAGGTTATACAAAAAAGAGGCACAAGCTCCCAGACTGCAGCCCGTAATGCCAAGACTGCCCAGAACATAGGCGTTGATAAAGTCGGCTGGCATTTCGGCAAACCCCAGGGGGAGCTGTTTGGTTGTAACCCTTCGCCCCCGTAAACGGGACTGCAAAAGACCACCGTTACCATTCTGGTCCAGCTGACTCATGCTGCTACCGGCGTACACGGACACTTGCTCAGGACTGACATGGCGCGCCAGGCGGTCCCAGTCGAGACCCATTGCACTGATGGCATCCGAGGCACCATAGACAGTCATGGCCAGCCCGCGCGGGTGATGACGGGAAGGGTAGAGCTTTTCCGGCTGAAATCCACTGGGCAGTTGCCCAAAGGCCCGGACAGGAATCCCCCGGGTTTCTGGCACCAGAAATGGCTGCCCGGATGGCAACAGCACCCGCACCAGTTCGGGATTCCGGGTTTCGGTCAGTTGCCAACCCGGTGGCAGCGGGTCGGGAAGCTGTTGCCGCGCCAACAGCACGTCGACCCCCTCCTGTGCAGACAGAGCTCTGTGCACCATCTTCGCTTCCGCAGAGAAGACAGACTCGTCCAGCTCGCGCACCAGGCTGCCGCTCAGCAGTGCCTGGCCATCCTCCACTGGCAGCCCCGTCAGAGAGGCCAGACTGGCCAGAGTCTGCTGCGCGACCCCGGGCTCCATGGCGTCCAGTACAAGGCGCCTGTAAGCGTTAAACGAAGAAGTCCGGCCGGCAGAACTTATGCCACCCTGGGCAACAACAAGAGGAAGTCGGGACATGTCTTACCTCGACCGGTGTAAGGGTATATGCAAGCGACAGAACGCGGCAGTCTACTCTTTTCCCTGCCGGGTTGTAATCCTCTCTACACCGGAGTTTTCCTGTTTTTCCTGGTTTGCTGCATCTTTTTCCTTTTTTTCACTGGATGTTGCAGGCCACCTGCCAGCCAAGCTGCTCCCAACTCCCGTTCGCAAAATCAGCGGCTGCCAAAAATATATCTGACAAAAAACTGAAGATAGCTACGCGTCTGCACCCGCCATCTTTGCGCTCCATTTTTTTTGTTCCTCTTTGTTCGTCTTTGTTCGTCAACGGCCGGTTTGCTCGTCAACGGCCGGGGGCTCGCAGCAAAATCCGGTGAAGGAGCAAAAGGTTGACTGCTGCCTGTGTTGAAAAAAGAAAAAGGGCTTGCATACGTAGATGAAGACAAGCTGCTGTCACCGGACAAACTGCAAGGAGGGCCATGTGAGATGGTGATTTCAGCACTCAAACGGCCAAGGCTGACCACGACTGTCTGGTGGCGCCGCGCTACAATCCAGGAAGACACAACCACTCAAAACACCATACTGGCTTGCCTGGCATGACAGGAACTCCCCCCCCGACACTCAACCCCTGCTTCGGTGTGTCACAGTCTCACCGTACGAAGCCAGGCTCCGGTGAAGCCCAACAGAGAACAACTGCTTTTTGCTTGCTCTTTACTACAACAGTGTCACTTTGGCTTACTATCCTGTTCTGCTCTTCTTGCGCCTGACCGGCGACTGTGGCCCGACAATTCCACGTATCCAGCAATTTCCCTGCGCCACCTGCCAACAGACCAGGTCAAACAGCCTCTGTCTGGTTTGCCACCTTGGACAGGGGTGCCAAAAACCACGCCAGTCCACAAGTGTGGATTCTTGTGCAGCCGGGGCTGCACAGATCACAAGCAGCTCCAGAAGAGAATGAACCAACCAGAGTGCGAGATAAAATACCCGATTCGCAGAAGGTCTTCTGTCGTGTTTAAATCAGGATTTTCAAGAGCCTCTGGTGGCAAGCAATGTATTTCCACCCAAGTCTGTAGTTGACAAGATTTGTTTTTTATATAACTATCGACGATGCCTCGCGGAGGCGAAAGAAAAGCAGACCACTTTAGAGAAGCAGTTGAGACATCCATGGCGGTTTCTGAGGTTGCGTTGCAATAGTACAGCAGGCCCTGTGCTCATCGAGTTTTCTGTTGGTTGTCCGTTTTCTGTGATTTCCTTTCCTGCTACGCAAAGCAATACATTATTTCTTGTTTCTTTGTGCTAAAGGTAAGGCCCTGCGATTTTAAAAGGTTATCAAGCCAGCATTTTGCCTATGAACATATTTGAAGAAGTACAGAGCAGACTGTCCAGCAAGACGCGCATGCGTGGTCTGTTCCGGGATGTGCATTACGAAGATCTGGAGCGCATCATTGAACGCATGAAGGTGCTCCTCGAAGAGAAAAAGGCCGCTCACGAAGCAGATCAGGTGCGCCGAAAAGAGAAAGCCGCTGACATTGAAGATATTTATCGTTTCATGCAGGAGAAAGGCTTGTCTCTTGAGGACTTGGGAACAATTCAGGAGGCTGCTCCCAAGCCCAGAAAGAAACGCAATGTCCAGAAATACACATTTACCTACGAGACTTCGACGGGTGCCACCGCTCAGTGGCATGGAGCGACAACGGGGAGAATCCCGGAGGAATTCCGCAACTATCTGAAGCGCACTGGCAAGACCCGCAGCGATTGCATTCAGGAGAGCGCAGAAAGAAGGGAAACAGAATCGACTAACTCCATGTCGGAAAGTGCCGCCTTCGAGATGTAATCGGGTTGCGAATCCATCTGACAGTTGCCTGACTTGCAATGTGCGGTCCGTAACTGTCAGATTGCGGTTTCAGACCGGGGCCTCTGCAGTGGCTTTGGGCTTTGGGATTTGGGCTTTGGGCTTTGGGCTTTGGGCTTTGTGCTTTGTGCTTTGTAAAAGACCAGCGTTCACCGGACGGTCACCGAAACTTCCGGCGGCTTCTTATATCTTCTACTTGGACTGCGCTGACGCGCCAACGAAAAGCTGCACCTGCACCTGTTGTGTCCCGGCACCCGCGCTGGCAGCTGTGGCTGTGGCTGGGACTCCGGATGGCCAGGCTGCGCGACGGCGGAACACTGGAGTATCAGCCTTATCCGGCATCAAATGCCCCTCGCGCTTCCGTATGCCTTTGCAAGATAGCGGGTATAGATAGAGCAAGCATACAGATGGCGCAACAGTCTCTCTTCTTCCTCTGTCACTCTTCCTCTATCACTCTGTCGCCACCCAGCTGCAAACTGGCTCCGGCAGCATCCAGACATCTGAATTCTGGACTGCTCATCAAAAATCAATCAACAAACAGGCCACTCTCCCCCAAGCCACCCTTGCAGAATGTCCGCCTGGTGAACCGATCTTCATGAGATCAACAATCGGATAGTCTGGCACTGAACTCCAGCCCCTGCCGTCTGACTTTATTTGGCAGGCCCGGCTTTCAAAAAAAACGACACCCCAAAAACATTACGCAGCGCAACTAAAAGCCTGTATTCCCGATACTCGGTTGGGCAAAAGCCTACGTCAACTACTCACCAATACAAAAGCAGAATAAAGAAACGCCAGCAACAACTCTCAGTCGTAGTATCCTTCTGCAATCTATGGATACCCAGAAACGATCTGGTCCAGTTGCTTGCACCCTTTGCTTGAATACAACGGGATTGCGACACATCAGTCTGCTGCAAACCGACAGACAGCTACCTTGATTTTATACAAGAGCCCGTACACCAAATTTTCCTGTTGCCGAGCTTGCATCTGAAGATGCTTGGCCGGCAAGTGAATCTCCAGCAACGACAGCTGCAATACTCAACAAATGACTGGCCTTAAAAGTTCCGATCAATTCCTGCGCCAAATCAACAGCAATTGTCTACAGAATCGACAATTTTTGTATTCATGCCAATTCTGTCGACCAACTCACCACCACAACCCTGAAGCGCGCCAACCAGCTGGCCCAGTTAATTCTGGCCAAAGCCTTGCTTTGTGAGCTGAACGCCCGACAGCGCCAGGAACGCCACCGCTGACCAGCGGTCAAAGCTCAATCAAGCCCCTGCTGAAGCCTGTTCAGGCAGAACGGCCAGCATAGCCGCCCACCACGCAGGATCGACAACTGATGACCAGGCTGCTCCCTCCCGGATTGATCGCAGTGCCCATGAGCGGAGTGTTAACGCCAGTCCTCAATGTCTCAAAATCACCAGATTCTGTGGACAGAAGTGCAGCATGGACTCCCACCTCCACGTCATCCAGCAGAGCGAGAACATCAATAAAAAAGAGTGCAGTTTCAAGCTCGCAAGCCAGGTTCTATGCTCCTTGTTAACGCCAGTCCTTTGCCCAATGCTCATTGCCGGTACCGCGATAGCATAAACGTTACCAGCTCCTTCTGGGATACCAGCGCTCAAGGGAGTACGACCCTTCTGGTTACCTGATGAAATGAGGACATTTCTAACTGGCGTTAACAATTTCCAACTGGCGTTAACATACTTCTGAAATCACACTGTTTGACAGTGTTTAATTTGCTGAAGCAGTTTCCACCGACAACACTCGGGCCTCTTCTCTCCCGGCACCTCCGTCACACGAAGGCATCATCGGAGGTGCTCGGAAGTCGGGGAAAGGTTGGGTGCGCCAGGTGCCTGTGGGAGTCTGGTGCGCTCCTGCTCCCCTGTAGTCCTAAGACATGGGGCGTGTTACGTCCGCAGGCGTAACGGCAGGCGTAACCCAGGGACGCGATTGAAACGACAAACGACAAACGACAACAGTCATAGATCTAACAGACAACAGCAACAGCGTTCAACAGCATTTGGGTGTAACGGGAGAAGATGGGAGGAAACCCAGAGACCGGAGAGCGGGCGCGTGCAGAGTGCGCGAGTGGTTTGCAGCCGGGTTTCCACTGGTGGTTTCTCCACCCGGGGCGGAGGCCGAGGGCTTGAAGCTGGGGCTGGATATTGCGGAGCTTGGAGTTGAGTGAATGACCTGCTGAGCCCAGAGAACCCCCTCATGGGGGTCAACCTGCTACTGTTGCTGGTTGTCGTTCTGCTGTCGTTTGTTTTCTTTATATGTTTTTCCGGTTTTGTGAAGTTCAGCATCATCCTGAATATTACGAAGAATGCAGTGGGCACCCAACAAATTCCTCCAGCCATCGTCGTGAATTTGCTGGCGTCGCTCATGGCGTGCAACTCTGCCTGGCCCTCCCTTGAAGCCGGCATTCAGAGGGTGAAGCCTTTTTTCTCTGGTGGAGAAGCCGCTGCCGCCGAGGAGGTCATGGCTATGGGGGGAGGCACTATGGAGGAGGAAGAAATGGAGACGGTATCCATGTACACCCTCATGTCGAATTTCTTTGACTACTTCCCCGAGGTGCTCGAAGAGGCCGGGAAGAAGACCAGAGCACTGCTTGCTGTCGTAAAAATGCCCCTGAACTTCGGTGAAGAGCACCACAGCCTTGGGCTCTTGCTGGGCAGCCTGCTGTACGATATTTACAAAGGCTTTGAGTTCGGGCTCAAGCTGTATCTCGTTTTTGTCAGCATAGATTTTCTGGTGGCGGTAATTCTCAGTGGTGTCGGAATGACCATGCTGTCACCCACCGTCATATCAACGCCGGTAAAACTGGCCGTTTTTTACTTTTCTGACAGTTGGACAACCATTATGGAAACCATATAGCACTGTTCTGGAACTGTCTTGGAAACCTTCGTATAGACATCGAGAGGGGAGTACGACACTTGGGTGAGCGTTGTGACCCCCCGGCGTGACAAACAGCTACTGCAATAGCGGTTGGACTTTATGGGAAAGGCAAGGGTTCTGGCTGGCGAGGGCGAAAGCGTGACAGGCGCGGGCACAGGCGCCGGCAGAGGGGATGCTGCGGCTGTCTCCCCCCGGGCGGCCTTCTAGTGGAGCATGTGCTTTTTCCCAAGTGGGAGAGTTTTCTTGGCTTTTATATCTTTCTTAGAATTTATAATCCCACGCGCCAATATCTCGATAGAACCAGTGCTTTGGCGTTCTCCATTTTTTTTGCCATTGTTGCCAAAGCAACAGGCGTAGACAGGACGACAGGAGGAGTTTTTTCCGTCCTTGCGTCCGCTGTCGCTTTTTCTTTTTTTTACTCTGTGCCTTACCTTGTCGGGGGCGTATTGGGAGCCATAGTTCAGCAGCTTCTTCTTCTCAACGAACAGTCGGTACAGGACAAACGGTTTACAGATGAGTCTGAGGCTATGTCAATCATGGGGTCGCTTGTGTTTACGGCTATAGCCCTTGAGTCGGAGGCTGAGCCGCTGAAGCCGTTGATATATGTGATGACATCGGGCTTTACACAGGTATTCACCATCGCAGATATATTCGCAAGGGTGACGTCCGCCCTTTATATAGCGGCCATTCTCTCTGCGAAATATATCATCGTTATGCTTGTTCTCAGTTTCATGGGAGCCTACGTGGACATGTTCTTCAAAAAAGCTGGCTTTTCGTCAGTGACAATCAGCCTGAAAGCTATGACAGTAGTCGCTCTTCTTGATTTCTGGTTCATCCATGACCACGGCTACTTATTCAAGATGCTAATGGGGAAGCAGCCATGAGTGATGATATGAGAGTTGGTCAGAATGTAGGCCAGGTTCAAAGCGAAATAGATGAAGGAAACTTTGATGACCTCTTTGCAGAGGTCGATGGTGCAGAAAAAAAGGCCGAGGCGGGTGAGAGCGAAGAAAACAAAATGACGGAGGGAGACAAGCAAGTAATGGACTCCGTTGTCAACCAGATGATCGCAGACACTTCAGTTCAGAACATGCAGAAGCAGCAGCGAAAGCAAAAAGAAATGTTCGATGAGTAAGAGGCTGATCATAGCTTTCGTGGTTTGTCTTTTTCCTGTAGCCCACTCCAGCGTTGTTGTTGAACAGCAGGGCCTGTTGCTGGGACAAGCACTGGAAGAGCTTGCCCGGGATATGGGCCTGAAGATGAGTAACAAGCTGGATGAAGAGACCAGAGCGCGGGCGCTGCCTGATAATGTAAAGGGGGATGCTTATAGTCTGCTCAACAAGCTTTCGGAGATATACAACTTTGATTGGCATATCTACGGGTCCATACTCAAGGTGGAGTCAGGCTCCGATTACATGAACTTCGCTTTCAGATTGAAGAACATATCGGACGTTGATTTGGCAAGAGAGTTCGGAAGATATTTCAAACATAGCAAGAAGATGAAATTTTCCGTTATGGACAAGGGCAGCTCCGTCATGTTTTCAGGCACAAGAGACTTTATTGGTGATTCCGTCTCTTTTGCTCGCATGATTGATAAAAACAAGTTCATAAGAAGCGGTAACCGGCTGGAGGTGGAGGTTATAAAGCTCCACCACATATCAGCTGCCAGTCGAACGATTACAAGCTTTGGTGAAACCATCGTCTTTCCAGGTGCCCAGGCGATTATAGAAGCAGTGCTCAGCAATATAGGTCAGTTCGAAAATCTGGGCACCAGGGATGCAGCAAAGGCCGCACAGCAGCTGGCTGTCAGTCAAAAAGAAAAACTGGTGCTGGAAGGCGGTGAGCAGACAAACAAAGTTCAGGTAATACAGGATTCAAACTCTTTGGTTATACGCGGAACACCGGAGGAGATAAATCTTGCGAAGAAAATCGTCAGTTTCATGGATATACAGAAGGTAGCGATTGTATTTCATGTGCGCGTATATGATGTGTCTGTTGATCAGACAAGGGAAATTGGGTTGGACAGCTCCTGGCTGAAAGGCGAGAAGGGGCTGTATGAAATTATTGTACCTCCGTTTCAAGGGTCAAAGGATTTTTTTAAAAACTTCAAGGCCTTGTATAGCAACGGCATGGCCAGGAGCGTGTACGAGACGAACATCATGGCACTTGAGAACTACGAAGGGCAGTTTGGAAAAAAAGACTCAGCCTATTTCAAGGTTGAGTCGAAAAAAGAGCCTAAACTGGAAAAGGTGGAGGCAGATAACAGTCTCTATGTCACCGGACGCATGCTGCCTTCTGGCGATGTTCGCGCCAACATAAAATATGTTGAGGAATCTCTCAGCGAAAGCATTTCAGAGGCGGCTCCACGCGTGGGAACCCAGTCTGTAAACTCAGAGATCAATATAAGAAAGGATGAAACTATTGTTCTTGGAGGCTTTGAAAAAACCGAAACCTTGACCAAAGAGTTTGGGGTGCCTGTTTTGTCGTCCATCCCGATTATCGGAAAGTTATTTAAAAGCAAAAGCATTGACAAGAAAAGATATAAAAGATACATATCGGTTTCTTTCAGCGTTGTAACCTGATGTTCAAGTTGTTCTACAAAGTGCAGGAGTCCTTCCAGGACACAGTGACCTGCTCCATCGAAGGGGATGTTTTCCTCGGCCAGGAGTGTTTTGTGCATACAGTGTCTGGCAATACAGTGAGAGGGGAGGTCACAAAAATTGTCGGAGAGGACGTGACACTCAAACTTTTGCAGCCGGGTTTGATCAGACGTGGCGCCAAAGTGGAAATGACCCAGAGACGGTTCTCCTTCCCGATGAACGATGACTTTCTTATTGGTAAAGTCATCAACTGCTATGGCGAAAAATTATACGGCGAAGACTACATAAGGTCGGATATGCAATATAAAGACCTGCCTGTTGCTGTTGAGCCCATTCCCCTTCATGAAAGAGCACCGATAGAAGCGGTCTTCCCCACCAAGCTGAAAGTGATTGATGGCCTGTTTACTGTTGGAGAAGGACAAAGGATAGGACTTTTTGCCCCGGCAGGTGCCGGCAAGACAACCACCGTTTCCATAATGGCTAACAATGTGGGCACCGACATTGTCATTTTTGCCATGATTGGTGAACGCGCTCGGGAGGTTGTGGAATTTCTGGAAGGCGATATAGGTCCGGAAGTTGTTGAAAAATCAATTACAATAGTCTCGACATCTGAAGCCAATCCGCTGGAGAAGGTACGATCAGGCTTGGTCGCTGTGGCCATAGCACGCTACTTCATGGAGCAAGGGAAGCAAGTCGTCCTTTTCTTTGACTCCCTCACCCGGTTCGCCCGGGCGCAGGCCATGCTTGATGGCACCCCGATAGGGCACGGCATTCCTATAGGTGTTTCTCTTTCTCTTTCCAAGCTGGTGGAGAGCTGCGGCAATTCCGTTTCCGGCTCTGTCACTGGCGTGTTTACTGTGCTGATTGAAAGAGAAATTGATGACGACCCTATAGCGCATGAAGTCAAGTCACTGATTGATGGTCATCTTGTCTATTCGACAGCTATTGCATCTACAGGACGCTACCCGGCTATTGACATTCTTAAAAGCAAAAGCCGGTTACAGGGAAAGGTACAAGAAAAACACTACACAGAGCTTTCCGAGAAAATCAAGGATATGGTATACAGGTATCAAAACGTCGAGCTTCTCATCAGGGTGGGCGAGTACGAGAAGGGCAATGACCGGGAAACAGATGAGGCTATTGAAAAATACCCTGCTATTGACGAGTTCTTGCGGCAGGGCTTTGACGGTGTTGAGTATGAAGAAACTCTGGAAGAAATGGAAAGAGTCTGCACTTTTTAAAGATCCTGAAGGAATAAAACATGAAAAAACCTTCAAAGCAATGGCTGGAGTTTTCCCAAATCATAGGCATTCTTGATATAAGGATAAGTAGGAAACAGCGTGAGCTCTTGAAACTGAAGAAGGAGTTGACTGAAATTGAAGAGAGGGCGACTGCCATCTTCGAAAAAGTGACAGAAACACGGGAAGCACTAAAAGCACTCAGACCAGCAGAAGAAGCAAACTCTATCGATATTTATTTTCATAGATCGGATTATTACAAATCCACCATAGAAAATCATTTGATAGACTATTCCTTTCTGAAAGAACAAGCAGAAAAGGTACAACAATCAATGCAGAAAGTTAACAAAGAAAAATTCAAGTTAGAGAAAAGGAAAGATGCTCTCAAAGAAGTACAGAGTGTCCTCTAGTGACTGCACTTGGAGTAAAGAACCAACAACCTGGTGCAACGACAGATCCTGAAGACAGGCAGCACTTCTGTAGAGAACATATTATTTTCCTGTCTATTTTGATAAGGAGGATGCATCATGAACGAGATGAAACTGTCACACAGGAATCTCGAGCCAGAACCAAGTCGCACAGATACTGACGAAGATTTCACCAAGGCTCTTGAGTCAAGCCAGGCAGAGGAGCCTGACGAAAAACCCGATTTGGCAGCCCCCCACCACCTTGGCATCAAAAAGAAAAAACCGAACGCAGGTTTGTTCAAAATTGGTATTGACTCGCTACAGAACAAAAAGCCGAATAAACAAAAGCCATCCTTGATTTCTGGGCAGAAAAGCAAAGCACTGGAAGGCAAGGGACAGTTAACGGGACTGGAAGGCAAAGGACTGGAAGGCAAAGGATTGGAAGGCAAAGGGCTGGAAGGCAAAGGGCTGGAAGGCAAGGGACAGTTAACAGGACTTGACGGTTCCGGAACGCAGAAGTTGCAAAGCTCGTCGCCATTGGGCAGCAAAAAGAAATCATTGCTTACTGAAACCCTGGATGGACTGCAGGGGCAGCAAGGGCAGCAGAATCAGATTTCGTTGTTTTTCAATGCTGATGGAGCACAAGTAGCCGACCTGGGTAAAGTGCAAGGGACATCAGGATTGACTGCAAGAAAGGGACTACCCAACACCTTGTTACAGGCTGATTCAGAGTATTCAAAACTCCCGTTCAGCATCAACCAGTCTGATTCACTGAGTCTTGCGGGAACAGGCAAAGAACCCAGCATGAACCCAGGCTCCATGGGCACCCCCGGCGCAGCACCCCCCCACAGGGACATGCCTCCTCCTGTCGGCGTACCTCTTCCGCCAGCAGCCGCAACGCCGGTTCCCAGTGCAGCAGCCATGCAGGCAGGCCATCCCTCGTCTATACTCCCCTCGCTGGCCGAGAAGCCTCGCCAGTACCGGGTAAGCTACAAGGGCAAAGTGTATAACTGTGATGTCTATGGCAGCTACCGCTGTGACGTCAGCGAGGTAAAATCGGCCAAACAGTAAGCGCCCTGACCACGCGGTGAGACACCTTCGGAAGGCTGGATAATGACGACTATGGACGTGGCAGCGGCGTGTTTGTCGGTGCTCCGTGACTCCGTCTTCATCTTCTCGGTGAGCTTTGTTCTCACAGGGGTTGTTGTAGGCGTTTTACAGACAGTATTCAGCGTCCAGGATCAGGGTTTGCCCCTGACCATGAAGCTTGTCGTCCTGCTGTTCCTTCTGACCAACTACGGCGGGGATGTGTACGGGCGGTTTCATTTGCTCTTCAGGAGTCTGTAAGTTATGAACGGGATTGGCCTTGATACCGACTCGGGTATGGGATCAGCAGGTGCGGCGACCTCTGTACTGGGAAGAGCCGTCAACAACGTTGGTACCAGCTTCGAGGAAATAATGGATGGTATGGCCCGAATGGCGGAAAAGGGGTCTCTTACGACAGGTGAAGCCCTGCACATGCAGGCAAAGTTTCACCACTACACCATGTATCAGGAAATGGTAACGCGGGTTGCATCCAAGTCAGCCAATGCTGTCAATGATGTAATGAAAGCCCAGTAATGACAAAAACCAGCAGGTATTTTTTCCTTTTGTTGGTAGTGCTTCTGACATCCTGTGATGAGCAGGACATGAAGCCCATTGCCCGCCTTTTTTCCAATGACAAGGCAAACAAAATTGTTGTCATGCTCGACAGCAACGGCATAACGGCCTCGCTTTCAAAAACCAAGGACCTGTACACCGTCAGTGTTCCTTCTGAATCTTCAATGAAAGCAAGGGCGTTGCTGAGCGACTTCAATTTTTATTTTGAAAGGGAAGATCTCACCAGTCTGCTGGAATCCAAATTTGCCAGCCTGAGCAAACTGGAAGCCATCAAGGGGAACCTGCTGGAAAGCAAAGAAATATCAAACAAAATCAACACAATCCCGGGAGTTTTTAATGCGGATGTCGTTATTGTCGGGGACAAGGCGAAACGCATATCCATCCTTGTGATGAGCAATGCTGATCTTGAAGAAGACGTGAAGTCAAGCATCGAATCTTTCCTCAAAGGGCTTGTTTTTGAAGAAGACACGCTTTCCGTCAATTACATTGTGAAAACTTACAAGAGTGACAAAGAATGAGAAATTATACCTGTTGAGTATGACGAGATACTTCAGCAGCGTTGTGGTGTCTGAGCTGGTGTATTTCGGAGCCTTGTCAGCGGAAGTTGAGCAGATCAAGGCTGTATTCTCCGTCAACAGGCATTGTCTCCTGTCGTTTCTTGAGCAGGTGGGCCAGCTGGCCAAGTACAAACTGGCTGTGCTCGGCGGTCAGCTGGGGTTGGTCAAAGAGTACCGGGAAAAACTGGACGTAGCCGCCTTTGTGCTGTTTGACTCTGCCGACTTTGTGTTGTCTGCGGCCGCCGCAGGTCAGGGCCCTGCCACCGGGGAAGACGAACCTGGCGATGTTGCCGTCGGGCTTGGACTCTGTTTCCTTCTTCGAGGGAAAGAGATCGGCAGCTTGATTGAAGTGAGGGCCCAGGTGCCACACGCGCACAGCAAGCTCAGTCTGGGCGACAGAACTATCGCCGACTTTGCGTTTACAAAGTTGATGAAACGCCACAAGGTGTTCTTGCCGCCCGTGCCGCCCGTGCTTCGGAAAAAAGGGAAGAAAAGCTCTCTATTCTGATTCACACTCTCTTCGTTCGAGTCCGTATAACGGGCTGTGATACAAGCAATTGGTCACAACACCCGAAGTGCAAGGTCCCGGATAGTTGCATGGACTTGAAATGAATAATTCAGGTTTTTCAGCGTACAACTTTTTCATGGCATCAGCCGGTGCAGCATAGGGGCCTTCTGGGACAAGTGGTGATTATAGAGCCCGGCGTAGTGCAGCAGGGTGGTTTCCATGTCTTGGGCATCATCGAAACGGTGGGTCGTCAGAACCGCTGCGATCCGGCCATTGAAGCGCTCGGCCATGCCGTTGGTTTGCGGGCTACGCGGCTTGGTGAGGCGGTGCTCGATGCCCAAGGCATGGCAGCGTTGATCAAACTCGTGAGCTCCACTGGCAGATTTCTCTCGCGAGCCAAACAGGCGATCAGTGAACCCTTTGCCATTGTAGATCAGCAGCCTGGTTATCTTGATCG